>DDTL01000110.1 GCA_002344345.1 Saprospiraceae bacterium UBA2365 | reverse complement strand
AAACTTACGCTCATTTACATTGGGAATTTTATTTTCAGCAACATTATTGACTGTGTTTGCTTTCACACAAAAAATAGATATCACCCATATTAACCACAAAAATTCATCACTTAATGCAGTTACCGGCAGTCCTGTAACACCAGCTCAGGCAGCTCAGTACAGGTCTAATTTCGAGAAAAATTTTCCTCAGTCCATTAAAGCTGTCAACATTTCCAAGCAGCAATTGGATGCACTCAACCAAACTGCTACCGCATTGGGTAGTAATATGAGAAATGTATCTGGTTTTCGTCTGTATTTTGGTTCCCTGACAACCAATCCGGAATCACAAATTGTTTCTTTGGCTTATTCCATTAACAATAATTTAGATCAGAATGCGCCTGGAGAAACACTTCAGATGGCAGATGGTTTTGATCGTGCATACAGTCAGCAGTGTCCTCCCTTTTGCGACTGATACAAATGATCTCCAAAGGTGAACTTATTAAACTAAAAGTCAACTTAACATAATCTTTTATGACAACTCGAAATCTACTTTTTTTATTATCCGGCATGATCATAGGGGTCATTGGTTCAGTCATTTATTGTACATATACTGGAGAAAATGAATATCAATTTGATCCGGAAATAATTGCCAGAGGAATGGACGGTGAACGAGCCCTGGTACTTCGCACAAACTATACCGAAACATTTAGAGATGACAACATCCAGGGATACAACATTTCACTTCCTCAATATTTGGCCATTGATTCTACCATCAGAAGAACTTTGAATTCAGATTTGTCAAAAACCTCCGGGTTCAGACTTTATAAAGGCCTGGCTACCAAGAATGATCCTAATTCAGAAAAATCATTCATAGTATATCCGATCAACAATCAAATGATAGGTCAGAATCCGACCCGTGTATTCGTGGCTACAGGTTTTGATGATAAATATATACTTCCGTGTCCAAGATTTTGCGACTGATCAATGTGCGATGGACAGCTATCAGCAATTATTCTTGAGGTTAAATCCACACTTCAGAAGGTTTTGAAAATAGGATAAGAAATTTCAAAGGATGAATTAAACTTTATACCAAATCTTATTTTGTTTATCGAAATGTTTCGTCAGGATATTCGTTTTTTTCAATGGTCTTGAAAAGTAATTTACTTTTCCAGAGTTCATTTGTTCGATTTTCCGGAGATGATGACATTTTGTGTCAGTATTTCAATTTGAAACATTATGATTTCGTCGAAATGCGTATTCATGATCTTATTTATTGAGCATACTTTGGAGAAAATCAACTTGGTAGAAATTAAAAAATGTTGATTCTGCTACTTGGTGTTTTGGCAGATAAATGTAGATGGTTTTTCTGCCAATTTTTTTACCAGAGCATTTTTACCAGCTGCAGTTTGTGAGCAAACGCATAATATTAAATAAAGATATTCAAAATATGTCAATGTTTTTCATCAGGAAGATAATCTGTTCGATGCTGTTTTTGTTGCCGGTTTTGGTGTTTTTACTAGTTGGGGATGTTTTTGGAGATGATGTAAAGCCACATCATGATAAACATGATGCCCCAAAGCATACCGGAGTACAAAACAAAATAATTTTCAATAAAATTGACAAGATCCTTCAATCACTTGGTAAGGAGATCAACGAAAAAAACGATGACAATCGTTTTGACAGTTTGGCCTCGATGGCTATTGATCTGGCAGAATCCAGTTTCAGCATTCAAAAAACATTGGAGGTATACCAAAAGTATTTTGAATTGGTACAGACCAATGGGAAATCAGTAAATTACATAGCATTGGTCAATAAAACGGAAAAGTTGGCTTTGCAAAATCCTGATGAAATCGATAACACAGATTTATGGCTCAATATTTCCCAAAGCGGATCGAGACTGAATCAAAGTGTGATCGCCCAAAAGTTTGCGCTCAAAGCATTCAGCGATGCAGAGTTGGAAAAAGACACAAGGCGAAAGGTTTTATCTTATCTGGCATTAGGCAAAAGTTTTGAAATTCAAAAATATTATGTTGAGGCATATCAAAACTACCTGAATGCTTCCTATCTGGCAGAAACCCTCGAATCAGGAAAAGTAAAAACGGATATCCAAAAAAAGTACTATCATCATCTTTTTGAATTTCACAGAGGAATCAATGATTTTGACCACGCTGCTCAATACAAATTACTCCAAACAGCCCTGATAGAAAATCAAACTGAAATTGACTCGACTGAATTGCTATGGGCAAAACTAGATTTATGCGGACTGAATGTGCTTTCCAAAAAATATGGCAATGTGGTCAATGATCTTGATGAAATGGTGGCATCAGCAACCAAAAAAAAGCATACCAAACTCAAGGATTTTGTGTTTTCACTATACCGGAGTTATTTGATCCAAACAGACGACCTCAAAGGGTTTCACAGAATATATATAGTCGAACATCCACAGGAGCTCAACCGGTTGAAAAATCATCAACCTGTCATTTATCATCAGATCCGGTCTAAACTGGCGGAATTTGACAGAGATATCAAAGGCGCATTAACCGAATTTGAGAAAGGTCGGTTGCTGGTTTCTAAAAATCCCAGTCCGGCATTCAAGTCGAATTTTTATGCCCGTTATGGACATTTTCTCCTGAAATACAATAAGTTAAAAGAAGCTAAAAATTCATTTCTACAAGCATATCTGGAGTCGGAGAAAATTGAATACCTGGATTTTATGCTGGAAACATCTTATTATATGGACTCCATTTCAGGTGTTTTAGGTGAATATAAAGATGCTTACAAATTCTCACAAATACATAAAAGTTTATTGATCCGGGAGGCACAACTTCATGAACAGGAAGAGTTTCTTTTGATGGAATTGACCAATGAATCAAAAAAACTTGAACTAAATCTTCAAAAACAGCAGGAGGAACAAAAACGAGCATTTAACCTTCAATATTTCATGATCACATTGGCGATCAGTTTATTATTTCTGATATTTTTGATTATGAGCAGATATAAAGTTCCCGAATGGGCGATCAAAGGCCTCGGGTTTTTCAGCGTGCTGATGCTGTTTGAGTTTATAATTTTGGTTTTGGATCAGAAACTCCATCATATGACGCATGGAGCGCCATTATGGATATTCATCATCAAGGTGGCTATCCTTACATTTTTGTTTCCCCTTCATCATTTTATTGAAGAAGCGATCATTAAGTTCATGATGGCAAAGAAGCAACTTTGGAAGCCTTCAAAAAAAGATCTGAAAGGCATTGCATACAGATTATGGCCCTGGTTGGGCAATAAAGCACATTGATGGTACATGAACTTGAAAATGAAAATTTATTCAGTCATTCCGCTTATCTTTTAGGTGAAATTTAACTGATAGTTACATTCAGGCAGGAATTTCCAGGTGACTCAAATGGTTATTTTATGAATGAACTCCCAAAAGATTCAATTTTGGGCCAATTGTTGCAGAATGAATGTATATTATTGGTATTCAAATGTTTATTTTGTTTAAAGTTTGTAAAATGATTAAAGTCAAGACCATTTCTTTTTTGAGGTTGATATGAATATTTGATAATCCTTTCAGCTTTTTGCAAGGGTAAAACCTGATTTACTAAAGTCCCTGTATATTTGCAGCGGATTAACAGCTGGTGCAGTTTGATTTCTAACCAATGGCTGTGCATCCATTTTCAGGTACCCGCAAAAAGAGGTACTTATTCCTGAACATACAACAAATAATTATGAGTCTAAGAATTAAGCCCTATACCAGCACCAAAGTGATAGCAACCGTCGGACCAGCATCCAATTCCTATGAAATGATCCATGAACTTATTCATGCAGGCGTGGATGTTTTCAGGCTGAATTTTAGTCATGGAACGCATCAGGACCATCTGAAAGTGATTGAACATATTTCAAAACTCAATCAGATCCATGATTTTTCAGTTGGCATCCTTGCAGATTTACAAGGACCTAAAATTAGAGTTGGACAAGTGGAAAACGATGGCATCGAAATGAAACAGGATGTTATCTTCAAAATCCATCCCGGACAAAAATTAAGCAAAGGCACCGATCTTTATGTTAGTTATGAGCACTTAACTGCAGACATCAGACAAGGTGAAAGGATTTTGATCGATGATGGAAAGATCGTACTCGAAGTTGAGGAAGTCAAGACAAAATTCCTTGAAGCAAGAGTTGTTTTTGGCGGCACTTTAAAATCCAGAAAAGGCGTTAATTTTCCGGATTCTGCACTTTCCATTCCGGCACTTACAGAAAAAGATCTGGCCGATCTGGAGTTCATTTTAACCCAGCCGGTCAACTGGATTGCTTTGTCCTTTGTTCGCAACGCTAAAAACATTGATGAGCTTCGAAAAGTGATCAAAGCCAAAAAACATGATGCCCTGATCATTGCAAAAATCGAAAAACCGGAAGCGGTAAAGGATATCAAAGCGATCATTCGGGCTTCAGACGGGATCATGGTAGCTCGCGGAGATCTTGGGGTTGAAATACCGATGGAAGAATTGCCTGCCATACAGAAGCAAGTCATCAATCTGAGTATCAAACAGTCCAAAACAGTGATAGTCGCCACACAGATGATGGAATCGATGATCACGAACAACAGTCCGACCAGAGCTGAAATAACGGACGTAGCAAATGCTGTACTGCAGGGATCTGATGCAGTAATGCTCAGTGGTGAAACGGCAGTCGGTTTGCACCCGTTGGTCGTGGTCGAACACATGAAAAAGATCATCCATGCAGCAGAAAACTACGAACTATCCAATACTGCCGGTCCGACGCCAAAACCCAAATCAAATACATTTATCAATGATATTGTTTGTTTTAATGCCGCCAGGATAGCTGATGAAGTAGAAGCACGAGCCATTATTGGAGTTACCGTATCCGGATATACCGCATTTAAAGTATCCAGTTTCCGTCCGAAAAGTAAAATTTTTGTATTTTCCAATGTCAGATCCGTTTTGTCGACGCTCAACCTTGTAAGAGGCGTCATCGGATTTTATTATTCAGAATTGAGCTCAATCGAACAGACTCATAAGGATCTGGTTACCATATTAAAACACAAGGAATACCTTTCAGAAGGAGACATAGTGGTTCATACCGGCGCCATGCCATTATCCGGTAAAGGCCGAACCAATATGATCAGGGTTGCAAGGGTATAGTTTTTCGTTCATTGTAAAATATTTTGTTATTTTCATTGTTTATTTAGAAGCTATGAGAAACATATTTTTGATATTCCTGATATTGTTATTTCCGATGTTGGCACTTATCGGGCAAATACCTGAAAGAATTTCTGAAGAACAACTTGGTTCGGAGGCAGTTTTTTTGGATGCATTGCAAATGAAATTGCTGGACAAATATGATGAAGCTTTGAAGGCTTTCACAGAAATAGAGAAAACCGATCCAACCAATGATGTCGTTCTGTTTGAAATAGCTACCATTTATGAAGCAGCCAATAATTTCCCCAATGCGATCAATTATGTTGAAAAAGCCATTGCTATTCAACCTAAAAACATGGTTTACAGGCAGTTTGCCATGGATCTTTATAGGATGTCCAACGATATTCCCAAATATAACCTTGAGCTGGAGTATCAAATTGCAAACGGAAAATACAATGAGGATCATTTTTACCAACTGGTAAAAAATCACAACCGGATGGGTGATTACAAAGAATCAGTCAAGGTGCTGGAAAGGCTGGAAAAAATGGCCGGCTATACCAAAAAACTGGGCTTGACCAGAACAAAGATTTTTCAAAGGGAAAACGATCAAAAAAAACTGGGCAAAGAGTTGGAAAAACTTGAAAAAAACTTTGGCAACGATGTGGAAGTATTGCAGCAAATCGCCACTGTTCACCAGGCGAACAATGATATGAAGGAAGCTTTGGAATGCTATCAAAAAATTCTGAAAATTGACCCTCATCATGCTGGTGCTCAGATCTTTATTGCTTCACAAAGCAGCCAGTCAAGATCTGAAATTCAATACCTGAGGTCATTCGGTTCTTTGATGGAAAGCGAAAACCTTTCTAAAGATGATAAAATTAAACAACTGATCCCTTTTATTCCAAAAGGAGCGGAAGACCCTGAGATCTTTTCCGTATTGCTGGATTATGCTGAGATCTTACAGAAAATGTATCCAGGTGACCCGAAAGTCAATGCCATGCACGGAGATATATACTACAATGCCAGGCAACCAGGCTTTTCGGTTAAATATTATAAACAATCTCTCGTTTATATTAAAAGTGTTTTTGAAGTTTGGCAACAACTGATGCAGGCATTGGATCTAACGGGTCAATACAGAGAACTGGAAAAAATCGTGATGGAAGCCCTTGAACTCTATCCAAATCAGGCCGTTTGCTATTATTTTGCAGGAAAAACCAAACTGATCACTGGTCAGCCCGCCGCCAGCCTTGAATTCCTCGAAGAAGGTGTAAAAATTCCTGTCAATAATGCTCAGATCAGGTCTGACATGAAGTTGATGATGGTGGATGCTTATATCCAGCTACATAAAAAGGATCCTGCTCAAAAACTATTTTCAGAATTGAATTCAGACCCGGAAATAAGGAAGGATCATCCATATTTTCTGGAGATTTACGGTCATATTCTGAATTTGCAGGGACGTAAAAATGAGGCCATTGACAAATGGCAGCAAGCCATCCAATCCGGTGCAAACAAGGAAAGAATTCAAAAATTAATTGACGGGTTGAAGTAGCAGGCATGAAAACAGGTAATTGTGTAATTCTTGTAACGGTTTTGGTGGTACTTTTAACCATGAGCGCATGCACCACGAAACGATCGTTGGCTGTACCGCTGGTTTCCACCACTGAACCTGCGAAAAAACTGGATGAGATCAGTTCAGGAAATCTTGAATTTGATTGGTATTATGCCAGAGGTTCAGCCACCATCAGTTATGAAAACACCAGTCTGACAGCCAATGCAGACATCAGGGTCAGAAAGGATTCAGCCATTCTTGTTGTGATACGGATGCTGGGGCTCGAATTGGGCCGGGCGTTTATCACGGAAGATTCCTTTTTCCTGGTCAACAGAATGGAAGGCAATTATATGGCTGAATCTATCGGATCAATCTCAAAACTTTATAAAATTCCATTTACATTTTATGAATTACAGCAAATAATTGTTGGGAATCAGCTCACTGAAGGTATGAGTACTCACCAGTTATTGTTAAAAAATGGAAAAACTGTTTTAGAGACAACGGGAGAGAGAATGAATGCATCTTTTATGTTGGATGGCAAAAAAATTACTTCTGCCATTTACAGTCTTCAGACAGGCGAATCTGTTGAAGCTGCGTTTGAAAATTATAATCATTTGGCAAGGAAAAAACTTAGTCCTTTCAACAGGAAATATTACTATCCAACAAAAGATAAATTTGAATATGCCATTGAATTACAATTGGAAGACGTTGAATTGGACAAGGAAAAAACAATGAAATTTGAGATCCCGGCAAAATATATCAGGATTTAGTCTGCCATTGATCCTGTTGATCCTGGTGGTTACGACCGATCCGGGCCTTTGGGGACAAACCAAATCCAGGCTCGAAAAAGAGCGTATGGAGATCATTGAAAGAATCGACTATACATCGAAATTGATCGAACAAAAGAACAGGGAAAAAATAGCTACTGCCGGGGATCTGAGGCTGGTTCAGGAACAGATCAATAACCGCAAAAATATCATAGAAAACATCCGTAAATCAATTGAAGTCTCTGCAGCGTTGATTGACAGCCAAAAAGCCATTCAGGATTACTTATTGAACAGGCAGCGTTCTAAAAGACACAATTACAATAAACTCATTCGGATGAGTTATATCAGGATGTTGACACAAAACAGGCTGGTATTTCTCTTGTCTTCCAAAAACTGGGCTGAATCCCTATACCGCATGAGGAGCATTCGCACCATTGAGTTATTTTTAAAAAAACAAATGGAACTCATGTCTGCCCAAAACAAAAAAATTGAAAATACGCTTAACCGCATCAAGAAAGAACAGGAAGATTTCCAAAAGCTTTTAAAGGAAGAAGTTATCAATATTAAAAAACTGGAAGATGATGAAGCACAGAAAGATCTGATGCTGGCCAGACTTGAAAGCGATCAGGTGAGTTTAAGAAATGATCTTGAAAAACAGCGAAAAATTCGTGAGACCCTAAACAGGGAAATTGAACGCACCATACTTTCTGAGCTTTCCGGATCAAGATCAGGCTCTAAAGTCACAGAACCCAAAGCAGGTTCTGACTCAAAATCAGCCAATGCCAAGACAAAATTTTCAAACCAAAAGAGACTTCTTCCCTGGCCTGTGGAAAAGGGTGTTATAGTTTCTGGATTTGGAAGGCAAAAGCATCCAAGTTTGAAAGATGTGATCATTTCCAATAATGGAATTGACATCTCTAGTTCATCCGGTGCAGTGGTAAAGGCTGTTTACGCTGGTAATATTGCCCGTGTCATGCAAATTTCAGACAATAATATCATGGTACTCATCAATCACGGAGAGTATTTTACCGTTTATTCCAAATTGGCAGAAGTACATGTCACGCAGGGTCAATCAGTTGAAGCAGGTCAGTCTGTTGGCAGTCTGGTGTCATCCGGAGATGCAGTATTGCATTTTCAGATCTGGAAAGACAAAACCAAACTGGATCCTGAACAATGGTTACGTAAGCCATACAGGTAAAGCCTCTTATGCATGGTTCAGCATAGCATCAAAACCCAGATACACTGAGTTGAAAACAGATCAATGCCTAACATTTCAAGTTAATTGGGTATATTTGCCCCATAATCAGCATATTTTTTTCACTGGAATAGCTGTTGTCTGTAATAAAAAGTAAAAATCTGGCATGAGTGATAACTGGAAGGTTGGGAAAAAAAGAAATCAGGGCCTTGAAAGCGTGGAGCTGGAAAAAGCTGTTTTGGTAGGATTGTCATACGGAGAACAGACCCAGGAAGATGTCAGGATCTATCTTGATGAACTGGCATTTCTGGCAAAAACCGCCGGAGCCGAAGTGATAAAGGTATTTGAGCAAAAATTGCCTCAACCGGATTCAAAATATTTTATCGGAAAGGGTAAGCTACAGGAGATCATTCAATACAAGGAAATCCAGGAATACGATATGGTCATTTTTGATGATGATCTTACCGGAAAACAGACCAATCTGCTCGAAAAAGAATTAGGCGTCAAGATCATAGACAGGAGTTCACTGATTCTCGACATTTTTGCCAAAAGGGCCCAGACAGCGCAGGCTAAAACCCAGGTTGAACTGGCTCAATTACAGTATTTACTCCCGAGATTAAGGGGTTTGTGGTCACACCTTGAACGGCAGCGAGGCGGCATCGGGATGAGAGGACCCGGTGAACAGGAGATTGAAACGGACAGAAGGATAGTCCGGGACAAAATCGCCTTGCTGAAGCAAAAATTAGTTAAAATTGAGACTCAAAACACCACTCAACGAAAGCAAAGGGGTGAATTGGTGAGGGTTTCCCTGGTTGGATACACCAATGTCGGAAAATCCACTTTGATGAATCTGCTCACAAAGTCTGAAGTTTTCGCAGAAGACAAGCTATTTGCGACGCTGGATACAACGGTGAGGAAAATGGTTATTGGAACCATGCCATTTTTATTATCTGACACTGTGGGATTTATCAGAAAATTGCCCCATCATCTCATTGAAAGTTTTAAATCTACACTGGATGAAGTAAGGGAAAGCGATATACTTTTACATGTCATTGACATCAGTCACCCACAGTTTGAGGATCAGATCAAAACGGTGTTGAACACGCTCAAAGAATTGAAAGTGGAGGACAAATCCCTGCTTTTCATTTACAATAAGGTAGATTTGTACAGAGATGTAAATTTCGATGACCTTTTGGATAACCGTACCAGGAAGGAGATACTGGATCAGATGAAGATCAGTCTGGACAGCACCTATGATAACCAATCAGTTTTTATTTCTGCAAAGGAAAAAGAAAACATAGATCTGTTAAGAAACCGCATCAAAGAAATGGTGGAATACACCTATGAAGTCAGATACCCTTATATGGTAAAAACTTGGTAAAAAAGAAGATATGAATGCCATTTTATTTTTGATTTTCCTCCAGGTGAGTGATTCGATCGCGGTGGACACCACCGGCATAAGATACAGGATAGGATATTACCTCGGATCTTTCCTGCCTTTCATAGTAATTGTCATCCTGTTTGGTTTTTATGTTTACAGTACACATACATTCAAAAAAAAGAAATGAGAATAGTCACATTCAATGTCAATGGGATCCGTTCTGCTGTTCAGAAAGGACTTTGGAAATGGGTCGCTTCCAATAACATAGATGTTTTATGTCTGCAGGAGGTAAAAGCGTCCATTGATCAGGCTGACATAGAGGAAATGAATGACCTGGGTTATCATATTACATGGTTTGAAGCAGAGAAAAAGGGATACAGCGGTGTAGCCACATTTTCAAAAATAAAGCCTGAGAACATCATTCGTGGCATACAAAACCCGGCATTTGACCGGGAAGGCCGGGTTTTAAGAACAGATTTCGGAGATTTAACCTTGCTCAATTGTTACTTTCCATCCGGATCAAGCGGAGAAGACCGTCATGATTTCAAAATGGAATTTCTGGCATATTTTGAAGAATGGATCAGACCACTGAAAACTGAGCGTTCCGGCATCATTGTTTTAGGTGACTACAATATAGTGCATCAGGCTTTGGACATTCACAATCCCGAGCGAAAAGACAATCCATCCGGATACAGACCCGAAGAAAGAGCCTGGATGGACCATTGGTTTGATTCAGGTTGGCAGGATGCATTCAGAAAGATGAATCCTGACACAAAATCGTATAGTTGGTGGAGTTACAGGGCTGGTTCAAGACAAAAAGACAAAGGCTGGAGAATAGATTATTGCTCAGTTTCCGACTCATTGTCATCCTTCATTACCGGATGCAGTCATGATAAAAATGCTGCTTTTTCAGATCATTGCCCGGTTGTAACGGATATTGAATTTAACATTTAGCCAAAAAGTCCCTATTGATTTTTGCAAAGTTCCGCACGGGTAAAACTCCGGAATTTGCCATTTGATCGGAAACAACAACAGGAAATTCAGCGTGAATTTTATTTTTGGATCTGAACCGGAGCATCAATGGTCAGTACAGGCATTTTTTGGGTTTCAATGACCAGTTCAAGAATCGGATCCAGAGTGATCTCAAGTTTTTTTGCCAGGCTCAAAGTGGTGATCGCTTCGGCCATTGCTTTTTCCCTGTCCTTGTTTTTAATATATAGTTTGGTTAATACAATATGATAGTCCAGGTTGTCCGGAGAAAGTCTTTTAGCGGTTTTCGCAACCTCAATGTAATAAGGAGTATTATAGTTTTCCTGTATATATTGCAGATAAATCTTGATCATATGGATCATTCGCTCGTGATCCCTGGTGGCAAATTTTGCAATATATTTTCTTTGCAACTCAAGATAATCTACGATTTTCTTTTTGTTAAAGGTTTGAACGATCATATAATCATAGGTACGTTTTTCAACCTCAAGATTGGATATCAAACCCATCAATTCAAATGCTTCCTGATAACCCGGCTCAGGTTGAATCTGGTACAATCGCTTATTTATCAAGGCATTGACCTTTCTGTCAACCTCTTCTTTTCCAAAGGCTTCATCAAAAGATTTCCTGTTTTCCAATAAAAATCTGAATCCCACAGACCGTGAGTCATCCATGAAATTCATGATGAAATAAAGGTTTTTGATGGTCAGCAACTGTAATTGAGATTCGAGATATTTATTCACATATTCATGCGCCAATCCGGATTTGAGCCTGAAATGTACAACAGCCAGATTGCTCAGTTTTTCAGCATTGGGATCCGAAAACGGACCATATACCATGGAATAACTCCTGTAAATAGCTTCCATCTTCTTCTGATCAGCAGGTAAATCTTTCTGTTCCAATGCATACCTGTAAAAAACGTCCCTGACTTTTGGGTCACGGATATATCTGAGATATCGCAACATTTCATTGGCCTGCATATCTGGTTCCAGAACAGCCATCTGAACCTGGTTTTCGTCCAACACCAATAATGAAGGCAGCGTTCTGAGATTGTGTTTCTTGAAAATATACTGTCCATCCGGTTTCAGATAATCCAGTTTGATATTGATATAGTTTTCATACAGATATTTACTCAAATCAGGCGATTTAAGTACAGAATCCATTTTATTGCACTCGATACAAGAGCTATCGGATGTGATATAATATAGTGATGGTTTGTGGTGTTGAATGGCAAATTCTTTGGCTTGCTGATAATTAGAGAGAAAAATAAGGTCTACCTGGCCATTTAACCTGGTCAGCCCTGTTAAATATAAAAAAAATCCCAGCGTTATAAATATTTTGCAAATCCTCATTCTCTCAGACTATTTCCTTTGATAGACCTAAACAAGTTTTATTCCCACATGATTTCCTGCCAAAACCGCTCGGCAAGATAATAATTTTAGGCTTCTCATACAATTAAAGTTCAAAATCAATATGGTATTATTTTCTGATCATTCTGTCAACAGAACTGATCAGTTTATTGATCTCCAATATTTTTTCCCTGTCGCTCTTTTCTTCAGCCATTTTTAATGCCGTGTTAAGATATGGAACACTGTCCTCATATTTTTTATTCAGGAGTAAAATTTTGGCATAACCTATATTGGATTCAATGGATTTTTCTTTTTTTACCATTTGCTTAAGCGTATTTTCAGCATAATCAGCAATGCCCTGATGTTGCAGAAAGATATTTTTCATATCCAACATAAAGTCTATTTTCTCCTGCGAAGTCTTTAAAATCTTCAGGTATTCTTCAGCTGCTTTTTGATATGCTTCAGGATTCAGGGTCTTTTGAGCCTGATCCAGATCAACTTCCAGGGAGAATTTTTTATCATCCCCTTTACTGAATTTTTTATATTTCATCTTAGCCTCCCCGATCAGTTCAGGCACATTAAATTCGAAACCCTTGGAAGCAGTTGCCCAACAAGCCTCAAATATTTTCTGGTCAAATATCTCTTCTGAATGCATTTCCACGATACTTTTCCGGATTTCAGGGCTTGTCAGTTGGTCAAATAGTTTGCTGTCACAATGCGTGGTACCCTCGAAAATAATATTGGCTTTCTGAGCATTAGTAAGTCCGTGATCTCCGGAAAGATAATCATATATTATAGCAGATACAGGTTTGCCTACCCTGTTGAGGTTCTTTACATAATTCAACATAAAAACGTAATCCCGAACTCCTTCTTTGTATTGCTTCTCAAAATCAGCCGTCCTGTCATCCTTCTTTAAGGCTTCCTCCCCCATTTGAATGAACAGTTCTACCGTTTTTCCTCCAACTTCCCTGAATAATATTTTACCATCGCTATTGATAAAAAGAAAGGTCGGATATGCCTTGACATTGAATTTTTGATTCAATTCCTTGCCAATCTGCGTTTCCATATCGAATGCCATATTGATGAAGTGCTTATTATAGAAATCTCCGGCTTTTTTATCCGGGAAAACATAATTTTTCATTCTTTTGCATGGGCCACACCATTCGGCGTAAGCATCCACAAAAATAAGCTTTCCCTCTTGTTTTGCCTGAACCAATGCCTGTTCATACGTTCCTTCAAAAAATTTCATTCCCTGTCCAAAAACTAACTGACTGAGAAACAACAAGGAAACAAACAGTATTAAATTCTTCATCATAGTTTTTTATCAGTGTATTTTAAATGAGGCGCAAATATAATGCGCAGGATTCAGAGTAAAATTGAATAAAACGTTAAAAAGATGAGCGAAGCCTGCAAAAAGATACATTATTAACAAAGATTAACAAAAATCGTTCCTGATTGCTGAAAAATGATAAATCATGTCTGTGTCGGTTAAAATAATTAGCTGCATTCTTATTTGCCAAAACTAATTCAACTGAAATGTCTTTAAAATGAAAGGATTTTGCAATAATTTTAAGTTTAAAATAATGTCAATATTTGAACTATTCTATCCTCATCTAACGTTTAAAGGCTATTGTTTAAGAAGAAAATGATTCTTCTATTCAGATAAAACAAACATATTAACTAACCAATCATTTAATTTTCAAATCACTATTTATGAAATTAACTACGCTTTCAAAAATCCTCATTGTTCTGGCATTGATGGTCGTTCTGTTTTTTGTATTTAAAAAATATCTGCCAAAAACTGAAACTGCTGATGCTGAAGCAGAAAAAATTGAAAATACCGAAAATGTACAGACCGACGAAGCGATCAATGCGATCAATCCGGATGCCGCTATCAAAAGTTTTGAGTTCACACCTGAAGCTCCTGTCAATGGAAAACTCAAGGGCGTCGTGGAATTGGGCGCCGCGGGATTCAACAGCTTCATTATCCGCATTGACAAAAATAAAAACTGGACACTGGAAAAGGCAGAATTTGGCAACAGCCTCGTGTACGATGGAATGGCTACCAATGAAGATGTCAGAAACGGACTGAAAAAGTATATTTCAGGCATGCTGGATTTTGGAGTTCCGGGCAAGGAAATTCATTTCGTGGTCAGTTCAGGCGCAAAATCCGTTCCTGCTACTCAAATGATCATCGATGAACTCAAAAAAATGAAATATTTTGTGAATGAAGTTACGCCTGAAAAGGAAGCCCAACTGGCATTAAAATCCGTTTTGCCCAAAGGCTTTGAAACCAATGCATTCGTAGTGGATATCGGTTCAGGCAATACCAAGATCAGCTGGATGGAAGGCAATAAGATCATCGGAAAGGAAACTTTCGGTGCAAAGTATTACAACAATAATACGCCGGACGATGAAGTTGCCACCAAGGTAAAAGAGATCAGCAAAACGGTTCCGGCGGATAAAACCGAGTATTGTTTTATCATCGGCGGTATTCCTTTTGAACTGGCAAAACAAGGTCGTGAAGGCGAAGAGCGCTACACCGTCCTGAAAAATCCCGGCGAATATAAAGCTGAAGGTGCTAAAATGAAATCAGGTTTGAATATCTATAAAAACATCATAGAAGGTACAGGTTGCAAAACCTTTGTTTTTGACTGGCATGCCAACTTCACGATTGGATTTTTGCTGACTTTGTAGAAAGATTCCAATTCATAAAAAAAGAGGCTGACCTCATCGGTCAGCCTCTTTTTTTTATTAGAAGTTCATTCTATTGTTTGAGTATTTTAACAGAATTGGTCAGTTCGCTTCCTTCAAGAATCACTGTATAAAAACCATCAGGCAAATTCTGCAAATCCAGTCTGACGTTATTGTCACCTTCATACAAAGACACCGCCAGGTTTTCAACCATCTGACCCAGGGTATTAAATACCTTCAGGCTGGCATTTTCAGCATAAGGATAATTGACAGAAACCTGTGAAACACCATAACTCGGGTTAGGGAATACATTCAACTGTCCATGCTGAACCAAAACTTCTTCATCAGATGTAATCGGAGTATAAAAGAATACATCTTCAGTCGGAATGCACTCAATATCTGTATTTCGTAATACGATATGACCCATCTTGGTACTTCTGATAATATCAATTTCTTCCTGGGTGAAAGCAGGATCATTTTCAAAATAGAACCGGTCTCCGTCTCTCAGAGCCGTAAACTGTTTTAACAATACTGCATTCATCAATTCTCCAAAAATTGAACCTGGTAAATGTTTTTCGGCAAGAATTCCGGTAAAAACATCCACATTATTGATATCACACTGGTATGCTTCGCAAAGTTTAAGATTCGTCTCAAAGTTATCGGATACTTTTCCAAAACTGGTCATTCTTGGCAAACCGTAATACTCCCTGGTTGAGTTATAATCCATGATTCCACGTTCTCTGCCCCTCATGATATTAAGGGCAACCAGGTCCATACCGCCTGCTCCCGGAGGGCCGAAAAGAAAATTGCGCAAATCGCTGACTACCTGTGCATCAGATTGTTGCTGTGGTTTATTCACACAACCAATCATAAACGGCTCTATTCCATCCACTTCTCTGATCAGCGCGGGAGCAAAGAACACATCCTTGAAATTGAGATGTCCCTTCTCATGTATCTCACAATCAGCACCGATCCTTTCGATGACCGGATTGACCATCGTATGTCCAAATCTGAATGCTGCAGCGGTGAACATATTGGTTACCTGAGGATTAACATCCGGTTTGTATCCGGTATAGGCAGGTAAATGTACACCCAGTATGGGTAACCATTCATGGTATACTATATTGGAAAAATAGGCGATCACCATTCGTCTGGCATGTTGGAACAACTGTTCATCCACCCATTCGGGATGTTTAATTTTATATTCATCACAAATTCTGTTATGTTCTCTGACAAACAAAGTATGCATTGCTGCCAGTATGGGTTGTTCATTTGCCCTTGATTCTCCCGCAACAAACCATTTACCGTCAGGAGGCACAATGGCACGATCCATGTGCGGTGCATTCGGATCTACCGGGCTTTCATATTCTCCATCGATTGTATTGTAAGGAAGTAAATTGCCGGCTGAAGTTCTGAATTTTCCGTCAACATATGCTCTTATCCATCTTGTCCTCTCAAAATCAGAACCATATAAAAAAGATGCATCAATGTACCCTGTAATCGCATTATTAAATAACCTGGGGTTTTCCGGTGAAGTGCCAGTGCCCAGAACAAATTCAGATCTCGTAGAAGGAATGAATTTCGTGCCTGTTCCAAACGGATCGAAAAATGGATCAAACTTAGGCACAGGAATATTGGAGGGTTCATTTTTGGATAAGTGTGTTAATGCAAAATCATGGTCAAGTAATTGTCCAAATGCAAAAACAAAGGAACTCAAACCATACGAATTAGGCATTTCTCCAATTTGATCAAATACAATATTACTTATCTCTCTTTCATTTCTTCTTTCCGGGGCTGCCGGAGAGGACATTCCGTCTTCATACATCATAGGCATATCATGATTCAATAATGAATTTGTTGACGCCCAGGTATATTGATCAAGATTGTTGTCCATCCCGTTAATGGTCCGGATCTGATCTGCAAGAGCGACTGCATAAAACATATTTCCTGAGACGGAAGGCATATCTGAATTTTGATTCAGGAGATCTGCCAGACGGGTATTGGTGATCATGTCTTTTTCCTCCTGCGTCAATCCTTCGTCGTTGAGGTAATAGAATCTGTCGCCGTCTCTCAATTGTTCAAATTGAGCCTGCATGATCTTATTCAGCGTATAACCGAACAATGAACCTGCGTTTTTCTTTTCAGCCAGTAAACCCACCCAGGCATCGATGTTATTGATATTCCCTTCATAGGCTACGTATAGTTGCTGAACAGTCTGGGGATCATTGCTGATCTGTGCAAAACTCGTCAGTTTTGGTAAACCGAAATTTTCCCTCAATGTATTGAAATCTGGTAATCCCCGATCTCTTCCTCTTTGAATATTCAAGGCTGCCAGATCCATTCCTCCTGAACCGGGTTGACCAAACAGGAAATTCCTGAGGTCATCCATTACTTTAGCATCCAATGCCTGGTGTGTCTGGTGGCACATCCCTTTAACATACACATCAATGCCTTCACTTTCCAGAATGAGCTCGGGTTTGAAATAGGAATCCTTCAATTTAACATTGCCTTCATCGATGATATGTCCAAATTGGTTTAGTCTGGCAATATTTGAATTTAATATGGTATGTCCGTACCTGAGTGCAGCAGCTGAAAAAACATTGAATATCTGAGTCCTGACTTCTGGCTTGTATCCGTTATATTCAGTAACATGTACCCCTAATGATGGCAGCCATTCATTAAAAACCAGGGATTGGACCATTCCCCCTACGATCTTCCTGACTTTTTGGTAGATCTGTTCATCTGTCCAACCGGGATTTTCAGCTTTAACCAGATCACATTGTCTGTTATGCTCTCTCATCCACAGCGTATGCATCGTGATAAGAAGTAAGTTTTGATTGAGCCGGGTGTCACCGGCAACAAACCCTATAAAATTATTGGGACGGTATTCCAATACCGGCGCTGCAGGATCAAAAGGTGCTTCATATTCACCTGTGATCGTATTAAATGGCAATAAATTGCCTCTGGAAGTTCTGAGCTTACCATCGGTGAAAGACCGAAGCCAGTTGGCTGTATATTCATCAGAACCATAGATCGCCGAAGCATCGATATATGCAGTGACACTATTCGGAAAAAGTCTTGGATTACCGGGGCCGGTTCCGCTGCCTTCCACATATTCACTCCTCAAAAAGGGAATGATGGAAGTACCTGTCCCATTCGGATCGAACCAAGGGTCAGCCATCGGAACATTTATATTGAATGGTTCAGTAGCAATTTCCCTGACCAGTGTCACTTCATGATCAATAAACTGACCAAAGGCGATATTGAAATCACTGAAACCCATAGGCTCATTGATCAGTTTATCCTGGGCAAAAATAATATTGCTCAGTTCCCGGGTACCCTTTCTGTTTTGTCCTGCGGGTGTACTATAACCATCGGCAAAACCAATCGCAGTATTCCAGATCATAGCATCACCGGGAGTTCCCCATTCAGGATTGGTCACATTATTTCCGTAACCGTTGATGCTCCTGTTTTGTGCTGATATCCATTGCGCAGATATCATAAAACAGAAAAATAATAAAGTATAGATCAGCTTCATATGAAACAATTTTTAAATTAACTTTTCCCCTTTCGGATAGATTCTTTCCACCGGTTCCTTAAAGGAAAACCAGATATTAAATTTGTATCAGATAATAAAAAATATCAAAAAAAATCATACAAATAAGAACAAAAGCTTCATGGCAAATTTTAATATATAAGCCTGAAACCACACTAAAATTCATGGTATAAGATACAAAACTTTCGTCTATTGCTGCCAAAACATTTTAAGATCCGACTCAATCAGTTGAATCCATCAAAAAATCGGGGAAATACAATGTAAAAGTATATCAATTTTATCATTCTAAACAAATACCTGGATTATTTTTTGATAACCAGCAAATTATAATTTTTTTAACCATGCTTAATAACAAAATTGTCAGCATTTTATATGCTTTTAAAGTATCTGGATTTCATGTCATTCACACCATTCATTTACTCTTTCAGTTCTAAATTCATGTTTAAAGGGTTTTTCAATCAGCTTGAGGTATTGGACAAATTCTGATTTGTGATCCGATTTGCAAATTCACATATTTTGCTTAAAAAATGCAATCATCAGGATAAAATCATGTAGTTTTATATTCAAACTTTAAATTGATGATTCTTATTCCTCATTTTAGACTGAAAACCCTGTTATTTTTAGTTTTCATCCCGATTTATTTCCAGCTTGCATGCACCAAAACGGAACAACCTGTTATTCCGGAACCCGTTGAAAAATACAAACAATACAGCACACCGTTTGATCAGGTACCGGATGCTGCAGAGGTAATATTATATGAAGTAAATCTTCGGGCATTTGGTCCGGACAGAAATCTTCAGGCTGTGAAAAGCCGGCTGGATGAAATTAAAAAACTGGGTATCAATGTAGTCTGGCTGATGCCGATTCATCCGATCGGACAGATCAATTCGGTCAATTCTCCCTATTCAGTGAAGGATTATACGGCCGTGAACGCTGAATTCGGGACTTTGGCTGACCTCAGGCAACTGACAGACGCGGCACACGAAAAAGGGATCGCCATCATGATGGACTGGGTGGCCAATCATACCTCCTGGGACAATCCATGGATATCCGATAAAAACTGGTACACTCAGGATGCCTCAGGAAATATCATTCATCCGGCAGGAACCAATTGGCAGGATGTAGCGGATCTGAACTATGACAATTCCAACATGCGGGCAGCGATGATCGATGCCATGAAATTTTGGGTATTGGAAGCGAATGTAGACGGATTCAGATGTGATTATGCTGATGGCGTACCCTATGATTTTTGGAAACAGGCGATCGATTCCCTCAGAATGATACCCGACAGAAAACTGATCTTTTTTGCTGAAGGCAACCGCACAAATCACTTTAATGCCGGTTTCGACCTCAATTTTGGGTGGGGATTTTACAGTGCCATCAAGGATGTTTACAAGGGACAATCCGCAGCCAGGATCTTTACTGCACATCAAAGCGAATACAACAATATCCCGGTAGGAAAGCATTGGGTCCGCTTCACTACCAACCATGATGAATCTGCCTGGGATGCAACACCGGTTACCTTATTCAACGGGATCAATGGCGCATTGTCGGCTTCTGTGATCACTATTTTTACGGGCGGTGTTCCATTGATCTATGGTAGTCAGGAGGTTGGAACAGCACAAACAGTGCCTTTTTTCACGCCTTCGTCGATCAACTGGACTGCAAATCCTGCCCTTTTGGCTTCTTATCAAAAGATTTTACAGTTTTATGCCTCTTCAAAAACGGCAAAAACAGGCACCAGTAAGGTTTATAGTCACACCGACATTGCATGTTTAAAAAAATCAGATGCAGAAAGCGAATTGCTCCTAATGGTAAATGTTAGGAATCAACAAGTCAGTTATCCTGTTCCGGCTGAGCTTAAAAACAGTTCATGGATCAATGTGATGAATGATCAAACGATTCAGTTGGGTGATCAGTTGTCTTTCAACGCCTTTAGTTTTTATGTCCTCAAAAAACAGTAGTATTCAGGATCATGTCTGCTATGTTGAAAGAAATTCTTACGAATACCAATAAAAAGGGGATGATCTCCTGGATGGAGACACATCCTGAAATGTTTGACGAATTGGTTGGGATGGCGCTTTCGGATGATCCGGAATAT
Source organism: Saprospiraceae bacterium UBA2365 (assembly GCA_002344345.1). Taxonomy (GTDB): domain Bacteria; phylum Bacteroidota; class Bacteroidia; order Chitinophagales; family Saprospiraceae; genus UBA2365. The sequence continues at coordinate 17,261 of DDTL01000110.1, read as the reverse complement.
GCGTGGAGAGCTGCCTGGTTATTGTGGTCGTGCATCACTGAAAATGATCCGAGGATCATGGGCAGAATAAAAGATTTTGTGGATGCTTTACCCAAAAAGCCAGGCCCGCAACAGAGGGAATTGCTGATTTTGCTGTCGAAAATGCAAATTGAACCCGAAATGGCCGGCGAAGTATTTGAATATTGTGTCCAAATCTGGATAAATCCTACTCTCCAGGCTTCTCTTCGTTACAATGCTTTCAAATTGATGTGTGAAGTGGCAAAAATATATCCGGGATTGAAAAGCGAACTGCAGTTACTTCTGGAAGACGATTTCTTTACAGGATTGACTGAAAATGTGAGAAAGTCTGTTTTTCGGATGATGAAAGGGTTGGAAAGAAAAAAATAGTTTGAAAATTGAGTCTACTACGAAAAGTCCGATTTGTTGGTTTTCAATCGTTTTTTACTCCAACCTCCTGATGTCAAAGATCATCACAAGATTAAAGGGAAACGGTTGAAAACCAGCAAATAAAAGTCCCCTTTTTGAGCGATTTGGGGGGCAAAGACTTTTCGGAGCAGACTCAAACTTGATTTTTCCATCGAAAGCACCCAGGTGTTATACACTGATCTCACACAGATTGGGAGAAAAAAGCAGTTTTTTAACCATAAATGAATACAATTTTACGAATTTCCGAATGATCAAATTATCAAATTCCCCTTTACCCTACTTTTGCCAATAATATTTTAAATTTTTGTGAAAATACTAAACGGTAAATTTGTTCAATAGATCACTTTGTATATTTTCGCAGGGATATTGATAAAGGATCGTACGGATTTTTGAATGCTATGGATGTTCAGTTTAACAAATCAATGATATGGCAAGTTTTCGATTAAGACCCAGATTTAAGCAATTTTCCAATATTACCCAGGAGGAATTTCTATCTAAAGCCCTGGAATTAAAACAAACCAAAGGGAATGATTTTGTTCTGCAATCAATGAATGATTACATTGTCATCAAGATACCAAGTGAGGAAAGACACAGTTGGTCCCCTCAATTGGAATTGGGGTTTGAGACCATTGATGGCCAAACGCAGATCAGAGGCCATTACGGACCAAATCCTGGTACATGGATGTTGTTTATGTATGGATATGCCATTTTGGGGATCATGTTCTCTTTTGTTGGTGTACTCGTCATGTCAAAAATGACCCTGGGGAAACCCTATGGAGAGATCTGGTACCTGGCGCTGATCACCGGCCTGGGACTGGCTTTGTATTTCGGCGCGCAACTTGGACAGAAACTGGGTGCAGAACATATGTTCCGCCTCCATTTCTTTTTTCAGGAAGTCATGGGCGAACGGGTGAACATTCAATAAATCTGTGGTTCTTTCATGATTATTTCTTGGTAAGATAAACTCCGATCATGATCAGCACCAGGCTGACAAAATAGATTGGATAGAAAGATTCACCATCCAATACGCCCATGAATACGGCAAAAACAGGTATAAGATAGGTGGTCGTGGATGCAAAAACCGCACTCGTTTGCTGTATCAGCCGGTAAAAGAGTACAGATGAAATTACAGTATTGACGATGGCCAGCACAAATGCTGCCGTCAGGGATGACCATGCATCCGGGTTAGTGTTCATCACTTCAAAAAAATCAGAAGTACCAACCGCGATCAGCCCCACAGGCATCAGAAAAAACAAGGATACGGCGCTGATATGGAGAGGTTTGACATCGCCCAGTCTGGCATTGACGATGTTTCCTCCAAATGCATAAAACATGGTGGCTGCTATCACAAGTAAGGCATAATAAAAGTTTCCTTCCAGCTTGTTGTTGTACAAAATGATCATCATAGCGCCTCCAAAACCTATCAAAACACCTATCAAATGGTAAAAATTCCACTTGCGCTTAAAAAACAGTATGGCCACCAGCAGTGTGAAGATGGTGGTCATGGCATTGAGTACACCGGCAAGGCTGCTGCTGAGTTTGGTTTGTGCAGAAGCAAACAAAAAAGGAGGTATACCGTTTCCCAGAATACCGATGATCAGCAGTTTATCCCATTTTTTCCAGTTGATCCTATTCCAGTCATATAAAACGATGGGTAAAAATGCAAGGGAAGATATCAGGATCCTGAGCCCGGCAACCTGTATGTTGTCAAAAGCGATCAGTGATTTTTTGATCAGTATAAAGGAAGTTCCCCAAACGATCCCCAAAAAAAAGAGTATGATCCAGTCAGACCAATCTGAAATAAATTGTTTGCTTTTCATGCAATTTTGAAATAATCTGCGAAACTAAAAACAAATTGCCAATAGTAAAGAAAAAAGATGTTGATGAGGATCAGTTGAATGCGGATACAAACAATTCAGGATCTTTAAACAACCCGATTCGAAAACAAAGCATTAAAACGTCGTAAGCTATTCAACAGTTCTGCATTTCCGGTAATAAATGTTTACACATGCTTTAAGTGTTTTAAAAAATCGAAATCGGGGTTTTTTTTTGGCAAAATTATAAGGAAATTTGATCTTAGAAATAAAGCCTGGCAGAATATTTACCCCGTCGGATGCATATCCAACGGGGTTCTTAAATCAATTTCCTCTTTGGTTCTGGCCCGTCCGGGTTAGGTAGAACAGTGTTACATCCCTTTTTCTGGAATTCAAAATGGTCACCACCGTATACACCTGACATACTAATGCGTACAACCAATCTGATATGACGGACACCCCATTTATCATGACGGACACCGATCTGTCATGGCGGACCTGATCCGCCATCCCGTACACCAGCGACCTGTCATGGAGGATTCATTCATTACTCCTTATAAGGAATTCTTCAATGCACGGGATTCCGGGTCAAGCCCGGAATGACAATATCGAGTTTAGGTGCTTAGGAGCCAAAACTAACCAACATGTGGTTCATTTCAGCTGTTGGAAATTTTTTTGTTCAAACTTCACGCAAAGCGGCTTTTTTGGGGAAGCCCCCAAAAACATCGTGTCTTAAAAAAATGAATTCGTGCATTTTTTGGAAGAATTTTAAAGAAATTTGATCTTAGGAATAAAGCCTGGCAGAATATTTACCCCGTAGGATATATATCCAACGGGGTTCTTAAATCAATTTCCTCTTTGGTTCTGGCTCGTCCGGGTTAGGTAGAAAGAGTTTTTCATTCCAATTCCTTTAAGAGGTAACAAAAAAGCTTTTGTCAAATTCTTTCTATCATGCCAGATACCTTGCCGAAATCGGTAATCTCCTCCCGCTGCCAAATGCTTTCGGCGAAACCCTTAAAACCGGAGCAGTCTGATAACGTTTGAACTCATTGGTATTCACCAGTTTCAGTATACGCTTTACCAGGGCATCATCATAACCCAGACCGATGATCTCCTGAGGGCCAAGCCGGTTTTCTATGTATTCCTTCAACACCTTGTCCAGCACAGCATATTCAGGCAGGCTGTCGGAATCTTTTTGATTTGGGCGCAATTCCGCTGAAGGCGGTTTGGTCAGGGTATTTTTGGGGATGATCTCCCGTTCACGGTTGACATAATACGCCAATTCATACACTTCCGTTTTATATACATCACCCAGCACCGAAAGTCCGCCTGCCAGGTCACCGTACAATGTTCCATAACCGACTGCCATCTCGCTTTTATTGGTGGTATTGAGCAAAATATGTCCGAATTTATTGGAAATGGCCATCAACAGGTTGCCACGAGTCCTCGCCTGCAGGTTTTCCTCAGCGATACCGAAAGGTTTGCCCTCAAAACTGGTTTCCATGGTCTCAAGGTAGCTGTTATAAACCTTTTCAATAGAAATGATGTCATATTGTATCCCAAGGTTTTCAGCCAAAGCAACGGCATCATCCACCGAATGTCCGGATGAAAAAGGTGATGGCATCAATAATCCTCTGACATTTTCCTTTCCCAGGGCTTCAACTGCCAGTGCAGCAGTCAATGCAGAATCCAGGCCTCCTGAAAGTCCCAGAACAGCCCTGGTTAATCCTTGTTTGCCAAAATAATCCCTGACTCCCAGGATCAATGCATCATGGATCCTTTCCATTTTGGAGGAGGCATTTTTGTAATCAGTTTTGCCAGACAGAACTTCATCCAGATCGTATGTTTTATGATATTCACGAAAATAATCCATCTCATCGAAGACGGTACCATCGGGTGAAATAACGGTCGAACCACCATCAAAGATCAGTTCAGTATGTCCGCCGACCTGATTGACATAAAACAGTGGCAGTCCGTAGCGATTGACATTCTCTTTCAGTACTTTCATTCTTTTGGAAACCTGATCGTAATCAAAGGGAGAAGCCGATAGGTTGATCATGAGATCGGGCTGCAACCTGACCATTTCATCCATCGGGCAAATGGTGTACAGAGGGTTTTCATTGCCCAGGTTCCAAAGGTCTTCACATACGGTTAAAGCGATTTTATGTCCTTTATATTCGACAATGCCAAAATCCTTGTTGGGTTCGAAATAACGATATTCATCAAACACATCATACGTAGGCAGTAGTGTTTTGTGTTGTACGAACTGAATTTTGCCCTCAGCCAGAAAATAAGCTGAATTGAACAGATCCTTCCCTTCGATGTCCGGGTTGATGGTCGGCGAACCAACCACGATGGCAATGCCGTTGGCTGCTTTGGTGAGCGCTTCAATGCTTAGGTTGGCCCTTCGAATAAAATCCCTGAATTCGAGAAAGTCCCTTGGCGGGTAACCGCAGGTTGCAAGTTCTGCAAAACAGATGATATCTGATTTTTCAGTCTTTGCCTGTTCTATGGCTTCCATCATTTTCTGAAGGTTTCCTTCGAAATGGCCGATGGTATAGTTGAGTTGTGCAAGTGTTATTTTCAATTGAATGCGATTTATTGAATGTTCACTCCCTTTTGGAATCTTAATTAATAACTTAATACTCAAAAGATCTGAATGTTATTATTAAAGATCTGCAAAAGTATTGTTTTAAAATTCTGGTCGATTTTGTGATCACAAAGGTAAAGTCTTAAGCAGAATAAATCACGAAAAGTTGGATTGTTCGGCTCAATTCCATATTCAAATTTTGAAAATATTCAATGATCCGATACATAAATGATAACAAATGCCTTTCGCCGCCGGGTAATGAAAGACATTTCATTTTTTATCAGGATCAAAGACCGGGAAAAATGATGAGCAAAAAACATTTTATAAACTTCCCACTTAACAAACTTTCATTTTATATACTTTGAGTCTGAGTATTCCGGAGTAAATTGAAATACCCATTCCGGAGCAAACTGAACCACTTTAGGCAATAGATTTGATGGCTATTTTGAGTCACAAAAATACTTGGTATGGCGAAACAAAATGTATCGATGAATAAAATTAAAAAGTTTTTACAACTCTATAAAGCAGGCAATTTTTTAAGGCAGATCAGCATTATAACCAGTATGTCCAGCAATTCGATCTACAAGTTATTGGCATTGGTAGTAAAAACATTTGGATTTATAAAACACTCTTCGATGCATGAGGTAAACTTTTCGGATTGGAAAGATCCGGATGTGCTTATTGAACGGATAGATTATGTAGTCGGGCCCAAAAAGCCGATCATTGTGCTGGATGCAGGCATTGCCACGGTAGAGAATCTGGCAATGATTAAAGCCAAAGGTTATCATTATCTATATGTAAGCCGGACAAAACTTTACCATTATGCATTTGATCCAAGTCGCCAGGAGGTCTATTTAGAAACCAAATCCAAAAAAGAAGTAGTTTTAAAAAAAAGTAAGTCCAGCTAAAACGGATTATTGGTTGGAGGTACGCAGCAATCTGAAGGCAAAGAAAGAACAAAGGATGAAAAGCCAGTTTGAGACCAGATATGAAGAAGAACTGAAAAAGATCAAAATATCAATCAGTAAGAAAGGAGGAATAAAACAAGCATACAAAGTCAATCAAAGAATAGGCAGAGCCAAACAGAAATACCCTTCAGGCCAAGGCAGGTACACCATCCGCTTGAGCTATGACGAAAAGAAAATGAAGGTCACAGAAATGATCTGGGAGAAGAATGAGCAAAGGGATAGTGAAGCAATCCAGGACCTCGGACGGTACTTCATCAGAACAAGCATGGATATGAAAGATGAGGTAATCGTATGGAATGTATACAACACGATCAGAGAAATAGAAAGCACCTTCAGAACCTTAAAAATAGATATAGACTTACGTCCGATCTATCATAAAAAAGATGAATCTACCATTGCACATCTAAACCTGGCGTTACTGGCATATTGGTTGGCTAACACCATCAGGCATCAGTTGAAATCATCAGGAATTAACCTATGCTGGAGGGAAATAGTCCGTATCGGCAATACCCAGAAAATCATTACGACCAGTGGATATAATCAGGCAGGCAAAGAAATCACCCTGCACAAATGTTCAGAACCTTAGCAAAAACTAAAAACGCTGCAAGAAACGCTGAAAATAAAAAACAGACCCTTTACAAAATTAAAATCTGTAGTACACAAACTGAAACTCAAAAATTTACAAAACCCTGAAAAATGGCTAATTGCGTTTGGGTAATAAGAAATGTGGGTTAAGATCACGGGGATGGTTATTTATATTCCGGTGAAAATGATCAGTCGAAAAATTAAAAGTGATTCTCAATAGTTGATTGAAGGACAGTTTCATGAATTGGAAGTTGAACAAAAACCAGCACCTGATTTCATTCAGACGACAAGTTCCGGAAATTTTGAAATGATAAAAACTGTCTGAATCAGGATTTTCAGGATCAGAGGATTTTCAGGATTCTGGGTGCATCATGAATCAATCCTGATAATCATGGAAATTCTGTAAATCCTGATTCTGACAAATATTGATATGTTAAAGCTTGACCCTAAAATCATTGCAATTAGAATCAATTGAAGACTCATGACCTTAATCCAAAACTTCCACTCACTCATCCTGTACTTATGTCATATCTCTGATATATTTAATGTCATTTTGGCATCTTTCACCTCCAAACCTCAAATGGCCAGAGATTTGATGAGGATATTTTAAATATTACTTTACAAACAGAACATTGGATAAAAACATACATTTTCATACATTGCAACTCATAAATTTTTAAGCATCATGACTTACGACAATTTCACCATAAAAGCGCAGGAAGCCATACTCAAAGCACAGCAAATCGCCGGTGGTTACGACCAACAGGCAGTGGATACCGTGCACCTGGTAAAAGGTATCCTCGAAACAGACGAGGACCTGTCTAAATTTCTGCTTCAGAAAATGGGGGTCAATATTTCCCTCCTGAAAGAAAAACTGATCAATACCATCAAAACCTACCCGCGAGTGGAAGGCGGTGAAAAACAATTCCTGACGGGTGATGCCAATAAAGCGCTTTCCAGGGCAAAAAATATACTGCCGGAATTCAACGATGAGTTCATCTCCATCGAGATCATGCTGCTGGCTATTTTGCAGGGAAATGACAAGGCGTCCTCCATCATGAAGGACGTCGGGGTCACGGAAGCCCAACTGAAAGCAGCCATCACCGAAATGCGCAAAGGCAGAAAAGTCACCGATCAGAATGCGGATGACCAGTACAATGCTTTGAAAAAATTTGCTGTCAACCTCAATGAGCGTGCAGAATCGGGTAAACTTGACCCCATCATCGGCCGCGATGAGGAGATCAGACGGATACTCCATATTCTCTCCAGGCGTAAAAAGAACAACCCTATCCTTATCGGTGATGCCGGTGTGGGCAAAACTGCCATCGTCGAAGGTATCGCCTGGCGTATCGTCAAACAGGATGTTCCGGACAATCTCAAATCCAAAAAAATATTTACACTGGATATGGCTTCCCTGGTCGCCGGAGCCAAATACAAAGGAGAATTCGAAGAACGCCTTAAAGCAGTCATCAAAGAAGTACAGGAATCCAATGGAGAATTCATCATGTTCATCGATGAGATCCATACCCTGATCGGCACTGGCGGCGGCGGCGGTGCAATGGACGCTGCCAATATCCTTAAACCAGCTTTGGCAAGGGGCGAACTCCGGACCATCGGTGCCACGACCGCAGAAGAATATCAAAAATATTTTGAAACGGACAAAGCGCTCGTCAGACGTTTTCAGACGGTCTATATCGACGAACCTTCCGTGGAAGATACCATCAGCATACTTCGCGGTATCCAGGAAAAATACGAGGTATACCACAAGATCGGCATCCTGGACGAAGCGCTGATCGCAGCTGCCGAATTGTCCCACAGGTACATCACGGACAGACAATTGCCGGATAAGGCGATCGACCTGATCGACGAAGCTGCGTCCAAACTGAGGCTGGAACTGGATTCCGTTCCTGAAAAAGTGGATGAATGGGACAGAAAACTCAGGCAACTGGAAATAGAACGCGAAGCCATCAAACGGGAAAAGAATGATGCCAAACTCAAGGCGATCAACGAAAATATCGCCAATACCAAACAAACCCTGGATTCCATCCGAGCAAAATGGCAGAATGAAAAGGAACTGATCGACCAGATCCAGTCGATTAAAAAGAAAATTGAAGAACTGACGCTGGAAGCAGATAAGGCTGAAAGGGAGAGCAATTACGAAACCGTAGCCCGCATCCGCTACGGTGAAATGAAGGAGCAACAGCAAAAACTGGAGGAGCTTCAGAAAAAACTTATCGAATTGCCGGATGACAACCGTTTCACCAACGAGGAAGTCACACCCAACGATATTGCTGAAGTCGTTTCCAAATGGACCGGTATCCCGGTATCCAAAATGATGCAGAGCGAAAAGCAAAAACTGCTCACCCTGGAAGAAGAGATCGGTAAAAGACTGATCGGTCAAAAGGAAGCAGTCAATGCCATTGCAGATGCGGTGAGAAGAAGCCGTGCTGGTTTACAGGACGAAAACAGACCCATCGGATCTTTTATCTTCCTGGGGCCAACCGGTGTGGGAAAAACTTACCTTGCTGAAGTTATGGCCGAATTGCTGTTTGATGATAAACGGGCGATTATTCGCATTGATATGAGTGAGTTTCAGGAAAAACACGCTGTTTCCAGGTTGGTGGGAGCGCCTCCCGGATACGTGGGATATGACGAAGGTGGCCAATTGACTGAAGCGGTGAGAAGGCGACCCTATTCCATCGTTTTGCTGGATGAGATCGAAAAAGCGCATCCTGATACTTTCAACATTCTGCTACAGGTATTGGATGAAGGCCGGTTGACGGACAATAAAGGCCGCGTAGCCAATTTCAGGAATACCATCGTGATCATGACGTCCAATATGGGATCGGACATCATTTTGGAAAATTTTGAAGATCTGCAGGAACTCGGTGGAGAAAAAAGACAGGAGATCCTGGATGCCACCAAAAATGAAGTGTTTGACCTGCTGAAATCCAGCGTGCGTCCTGAATTCCTCAACCGGATCGACGAGCGGATCATGTTTTTGCCATTGACAAAAGAGGAAATGGGACAGATCGCCAGACTGGAAGTTGGCAAATTGCAGAAACGGCTCGCCAGAGAAAAACTCAACCTGGAACTGACCGATAAAGCCTGGAAATTGCTGGGCGAACTGGGTTATGATCCGCAGTTTGGCGCCCGTCCGTTGAAACGGGTGATCCAACAGGAACTGACCAATGAGTTGTCCAAAAACATTCTGGGAGGCAATTATACCTTTGAGGATACCATACTGGTGGATGCCAAAAAGGATGAGTTTGTTTTTTCGAAAAAAGTGATCGGTAAACAGTGATCTGTGATCTGTGAACTGAAATGAGTGATCAGTGACCGGTAAATGGTTGTATGTAGGATGAGTGCATGTCTGCGGGTGGTCAATGCGGACATTGACTACAATCACCATCTATTTTGGCGGGGTTAAAGTGATGAGATTCCGGGTCGAGCCCGGAATGACAGGTCAATCCAGGACTTTATGAGCTTTATCTGATGTTAATGGATCTGGACGAGCTTAATGATGCAGTACCCTTACGCGCAACGGACCCCTGATAACCTTCCCCAACTCACTCATTTCAGTTCACCGATCACAGATTTCAGATTACAGTTCACCGATCACAATATCTCCAGCAACCGTTTCACCACTCCACAAGTGAAATGTGAGGCGATCTGATCCACAAAAATTGGAAAATCCAGGTGTGCATCATGATCAGCACGATCTGAAATCGTCCGGACAACGACAAAAGGAATTTCATTTTCGACAGCTACCTGCGCCACCGCGGCCCCTTCCATTTCCACACAGAGCAATTCAGGCAAATCACTCCGCAATTGTTCAGAAGCCTCCTTCGAAGCGATGAATTGATCTCCGCTACCGATCAGACCCCGATAAACCTGAGGCTTTTCAATTCCAAATGAATGTAATGTCTTTTTACCGACATCATTCACCAGATCTTCGCGTACATAATCAATGGCAGCTTTCTGGGCTTTGTCCACCAATCCGCAATTGGAATCCAAAAAGCCTTTCCCCAGAAGTGGAATTTCAAATTTACCGAATTCCGGCAAAGCGCTGGCGTCCATATCGTATTGAACCAATTGCTCTGAGATCACGATATCACCTATTTTCAGTTTGTGACTGATCGCTCCCGCCACCCCCGAAAAAACGATCACCTTCACATGAAACCGCTCGATCAGAATGGTCGCCGTCGTAGATGCAGCCACCTTTCCCATCCTGGAAAAGACTACCACAACTTCCTGGTCTTTGATTTTCCCGGTAATGAAAGTCCTTACGCCTACCCGATGATAAAATGCATCCGCTATTTTAGGCAAAAGCAACTCAATTTCCTGGGTCATGGCACCCATGATTCCTATGATCATCAAAAAATTGTTTTAATTTAAAAAAAAACCTCAAAAGTTCGAATTCATTCCTTCTTCATCTCAAATCGCATGCCGGATTGTTTCAGTACCAGCATTTGATTTTCAGGATCAAATTCAATGGTCAGACCAGCAGGATCAAACTTGAATGTTTTGGGACCTGTCGCCTCCAGGGCAAAAGATGGTTGGCCTGTTCCCTGTGCCATCAACTTTTCTCCTTCCACAAAAATGGTCAGTTTCAAAGGAAAACTGGTCGTGGAATACACTCCACAATATTTCCGGAGATCTTCAGCCATCGGCTGAGCTATTGGTTTAAAATCCGGGATCTTATACTCTTTTCCAAAATAAATGCTTAAAGCACCGATCAGTATGTCATTCAGCGGCAGAAAAACACCGTTGGACACATATGAAACAGCCACTTTGTCATCTACAAAATAAAATGCTCTGGATTGGAATCCGTCTATTCCTCCTGTATGCCCATAAGCTTTTTTTTCATAGAACGGCGCAATGAACATACCCAAACCATATTGATCCTTGATTTCCATCATTTGCTTTACCGTGGATTCAGCCAAAATTTTATGGTTGAAAAGGCAATCCAGAAAACGGTTCAGATCACTTGCCGTGGAGACGATGGCACCTGCACCGGCCGGAACAGTCATATCAGTTTCTGTGGCTGGTTGCCAGCCATCCAAACCCAGATATGATTTCGCTTCATTATTTTTCACTGTTATTTTTCCTCCATAATAGGTATCGTTCAGTCCGCAGGGTTTACAGATATAATCCTGCAGCATCTCATTGAACAGTTTACTCTCTACGATCTCAGCTATGTAGGTAAGCAATACATAGTTGGAATTGGAATACTCCGAACGTGAATCCGGTTCAAAGTCAATTCCATATTTGACCATTTTGTCCACCAGTTCTTTTTTAGAGATCGGTTTTTCCATCCATGTTGCATAATCCTCTGCATTGGTAAAATTGAAAATTCCGCTGCGATGTCTCATCAACATTTCTATGGTGATTTTTTCAGCATTCTTAAACTGTGGAAAAAAGATTGACAAAGGGGTGCTCAGTGATAATTTACCCTGTTCCACCAGCTTCATGACGATGGTAGCAGTAAATGTTTTGGAAATTGAACCAATCCTGTACTTAGTACCGACATTGACTGCTACCTCATTATCCAAATCTGCATATCCAAATGCATGTGCGTACACTTCCTTTCCTTCCTTAAAAAGTGAAATACTTCCCATTCCCTTATTGTTTTGGGCAATAGCTTCAAAAAGTGAATCCATTTTTGCCTGGCTGAATTCCTGTGCAAAAATTTTATGACCAGCAAAAAATAAAATGACTAAGAATAGATGTTTCATTTTTCTATTGTTTTTTTGTATTTTTAAGAAAGTATTATGATTTCAAAAACCATTACCATTACCCTGTCTCTTTTACCCTGGCTCTTATAAAAAATCCCACACTGTATAACGTTTCAATTACAATGTGAGTTACTCAGGATGCTTTGTATTATTTGTATCATCTCATTTTCCCGTCTTTCAATAGCTCGGATCAATTGCATCTGAACCATTGAACGGACCAGATTGTGATCAGGATATTTGGTTTTATAATAGGTATCTCCATTGAGATAATCGGCCAAAAAACGGATTCCCATGATATAGGTCAGCAAAATCGGAGCCAGATGGAAATTATCCTTCTCTTCTTTCGTCAGTATGTTGCTCAACTGTTGAAGATAGGCTTTCGAAAACTGTTCAAATGCAACCATATTAAAGTCAACTTTGGTCAGATCTTGTTCATCTTCTTTGGTTGTACAAGCTGAAGTCCGTAGTGCATCTCCATAGTCATAATATAAAATACCCGGGCCAACAGTATCCAGATCGATGATCACCTTCGCTTTATTTCCTACGAACAGCAGATTGTTGATCTTGGTGTCATTATGCACGATCCGGGTTGGGATTTTACCCTGATCGACCAGATCCTGTATCTGCTTCATTCTGTTTTCCCTCTCTGCATAAAAAGCTATGACTTCGGGAATCGAGTGTAGTCTTTTTGCACTGTCATCTGCTATCGCCTGGTACAATTGCCCCAATCTGAATGACAAATTATGAAAGTTTTTGATGGCTTCCCGGAAATCAGCAGGGTTGAATACACTGCAAGTCTTGGCAAACCAGCCAAATGCCGCTCCTGTTTCAAAAGCTTGCCATTCCGTTTTTACTGTATCGATCGAGAAAGATCCATCAATATATGCTGTCATTCTCCAGCATCTGCCGGCTTCATCTCTTGTCAGGTATTCACCATTAAGATTGGGATATATGCGTGCGATGGAATACGGCCTTTCTCCTTCAAAAATCAGCTCCTGCAATCGACGATGTGTCAAAACTATCCCGTCAGGATCCGGAAAAACATTCGTATTGATCTTCTGGAGTATGTATTTTTCTTTTTTCCCAACAATGTCCACAAGATACGTATCATTGATATGTCCATTGCCAAAAGGAATGGTGGCAATTTCTGTATTCTCAACAAAATATTTTTTAAATATAGATTCTAACATTCAAAAGTTATTGTTCTCATAATTCAAATTCCTAATGTAAAACACCTTACTTGAATAATTTAAGATTTTTACAATCGCATGGATAAAAGTATAAAAATTAATAAAGTTTCGACTCAAAATTTTTTCAAAAAGAATAGCACATACCGTAAAATACCCGAAATGATAAATGACAATAAAAATATTGTTATAAATATTTGACAACACAATTATTGTTATGTATCTTTGGCAACAAAAACATTGTTATATGGAATGGAAAAGACCAAACACCATTACAGGATCAGCAGCTGAAGGCAGCAAATACTTCAGAAGGGAAGATATCGAAGACCGACTATGGAATGAAATAGACAAAAACAACCATGTACTCTTTCTTGCTCCCAGAAGAGTGGGTAAATCTTCTATCGTTAAGCATATGGCGAAAAACAATGTCCATTCCTTTGCCTGTTTGTACGAAGACATAGAATCTGACAGTTCTATCCAGGATTTTTACAGAAGGCTTTGCAGAATGACTTATGTAGCCTTATCTGTGGTGGGAAAAAACAAAAGCTTGCTGTCAAAATGGTTAAAAAAATGGCGTATTACTTCAATTGGCAAAGAAAAGATCACCATAGAAAAAAACGATCTGGACTACCGGAAAGAATTTTTCGATCTGCTCAGAGATTTACAGGTTCAAAGGCAAAAAATAGTTTTATTCCTGGATGAATTCCCTGATGTGCTTTGGAAAATCTACAAAAGGCATGGAAACGATGATGCTGAGATACTATTAAATGATCTTAGAACATTGAGACAAACCAAAGCATTTAAAGATGTGTTTGTTATGGTTTTGCTCGGTTCGGTTGGCCTCTCTCATATTGTCAAAAAAGTGACTGGCAGAGCAGATAAAGTCAATGATTTACATAAAGAGTATTTGTATGCCTTAAAACCAACACAGGCTATGGCGTTTTTGGATTATCTGATGAAAGATGCTACCATGCAAATCGATGATGAGACTAAAAAATATTTGTTAGATAAAATTGGCCATTTTATCCCTTATTATATCCAATTGACCATAGAAGAATGCGATGATCTGCTTTTTGAAGAACAGCGACCGGAGTTAACAAAGCCTGATATCGATAAGGCATACAAAATATTGTTGAAAAAACACCAGTATTTTGAAGATTGGGATAGCAGACTTTCAAAATATTTCCCACACAAATATGCATACCTATCAGAGGTTTTATCTGTATGTGCTGCTAATAACAAACTAACTATTCAGGAGATTTACAATATCGCTTTATCTCATAAAAATGAAACGGAATGGAAAGCAGATCTGGATGATATCCTGATCGCAGATGGATATATCTCTGATGAAGATGATCAGTATCAATTCAACTCGCCATTTCTGAAGGATTGGTGGAAATCCCGACATCCCATAATATAAAGGTCATGAATACAGATATCATACAATATCAAAACGCAAATCAAAGCGAAGAGGAAATAATTAAAAATTTCATCGTTCGCCAGAAAGAATTTGCCCGTGTGATGGACGATATCCGTTCAACGGATGAAGGATCTTCGTTCCAACATTATATTTTTGTTGGGAGCAGAGGGAGCGGAAAATCGACTTTGCTCCGAAGAATTCAGGTGGAATTCTCTCTTGAAAAAGCCTTAAAACAACAATATGTGGTGGTCAATCTGAGCGAAGAGCAATCTGCTGTATATAAACTATATGACCTTTGGGACTATGTTATTCGCGACCTGAATGCGATGGGTTTTAACATTGAAAAAAAAGATTTCAGATCGTATGCACCCGATATGAAATCCTATACTATAGTGTTGCATAGCCAGATCATCTCAGCCTTACAAACCAAAAAGAAAAGGTTGATATTGCTGATTGATAATTTTGACAGGATCATTGACAGCGTCGGTAACGACGAGGATGCATCTCTATTGAGAGAATTGTTGATGAATCACAAGGACATCAGGATCATCGGCGGAAGCACTGTGATGTCAGAGCATTTCTGGAAATATGATAAGCCGTTTTTCCAATTCTTTTCAATAAAAAAATTGGAGTCTTTGTCATTGGAGGAGGTAAAAAAACTATTGGAATTCTGGAGTGACAAGATGCATTTGCCGGAATTGGCTGTTCAGATCAATAAACATCCCGGGAAAATCGAAAGTATCCGAATGCTCACTGACGGTATGCCACGGACCATGCTTTTGTTTGTTGATATGATGATCAACAGACCTGAGCAAAACGGCTACCATTACCTTCAATTGATCGTAGACAAGGCCACCCCAATCTATCAGGAAAGACTTTCGAGGCTTTCTCCTGCCCAGAAAAAAGTACTATCTGAACTGGCATATTTTTGGGATGCAGCTTCAGTTGATGAACTCATTCCTAAATGCAATATGGATGGTAAAACCATTTCTGCCTTGCTCAATCAGTTGACTCAAAGTAAATATGTCGTAAAAATCAAAGGGGCTACGAAGAATCTTTTATACAGATTGGAGGAGCGGTTTTTTAACCTTTGGTTCATCATGACTCAGGGTGGTATTCAACAGAGACTTGAAGCTAAAGCGCTCGCTGATTTTTTGGAAAAATGGTATGACCAGGCTGATATTCAGCCATCGTCCGGAAATAATCCGTATGGCATACATTCATGGACAGATAAAAAGGCTTATGACCATTGGATGTCCGGTTCGTCTTCAGATAACATTCCAATTGCCAACGAAGTGAGTCAGACTGCTTACGTAAGCATAAAAAATAAGAAAAAAACAGATGTTCTAAAACGTAGTGATCAGGAACGATTTACATCTGGTTTTGAAGAACCCATAAAAAAAGCGATAGAAGACAAAAACTATGTAAAAGGCCTCGAACTTATTCAGAATGCTGAATTGGATGAGGGCGTCAGAAACTATTGGATGGCCATTTATTATGAGCACCAAAAAAAGTTTTCTGATGCGGAAAAGTATTACCTTCATGCAATTCAACTGGGAAATGTAAAAGCTTTGAATGATCTGAGCTCATATTTTTACAAACAAAATAAAATACAAAAAATCAGAGACCTGTTCAATCAGATATCAAAAGAGATGATCGGTTTGTTCTTAAAATCATATCGTCAGTTTGCTGTCATTTTGTATTTATATTCAGGAAAGATGGATTTATTCATTAAGCTTGCTCAGGAAGAATTGACAGCTGACAAAATAGTATTGGATGAATTCATTCTATCATTACTCATTCACAAACAAAATAACCTGGTATTCAATTACTTCGAGATCAATCCAAAAGCAAAAGAACACTATAAACCTTTGTTCTATGCCACTTTAAAGCTTAAAGGTGGCATGGATCAGACTTTACTAAAAATGCCGCCGGAAATCAGTCAGAATGTGGATGATATCATCTCATTTATCCGAACTAAACAGGATTTTTACTATGGTTAAACGGGGTCGTTCTGAATTATGTCCATTCTGAATTCAGAAAACAAAAAAATCAAAATGTGATGAAATTGAATGAAACAAACCTTCAAATTTGCACCAGGCAGTCTATTGTCAAATTTACGAGGTTAAACGGAAAACAGAATAAATACAATCGATGATTCGGTCAACTTTTTGTATGTTCAAAGTTCAAAATAAAACATTTGGTTGAACTAATAATAAAAAACAAAATAGGAAAGCAAAATCAAAGAGAATAATAATTATTATAGGTTTTTTCCAACCTAATAATCAAATATGTTCACTTTCCCTTTTTCAAAATCATGCAAAAATTTCTCTCTTTTGAAATGGAAATCAATAATTATATCAGCAATGTCTTTCTCCACTTCATACAGTTCTATTATTCTATGAATTAGATTTTTAGAAAATTCCCTAATTCTCCAAACCCAGAAAGGCAACAGTGAATTATCAAAAAATGCATTATGAACAATTAAATTACGAAATCTATAGATCAAAAGAACTTCATTTTTAATTTGTTT
>DDTL01000207.1 GCA_002344345.1 Saprospiraceae bacterium UBA2365 | reverse complement strand
CATTATTCCAATTCTTCATATTGCATTCTGAAACCCTATGATAAAGCTTTATTATGAAAATGACTTTTGAAAAAACTATCACCGCAATAAATTGACAAATAATTTAATATGTGTGATTTTTTTGTATTTTCTTCCTTGAAAATCCGATGAAAATAAATTCTGACAAAACTTTCACAGGGCTGGCATGAATGACTTTAAATCAAAAATATCCAGGCGTAATTGCTCTTAATGGCAAGACGAAAACGCCATTCAAGCTGGCGCCATCAACCCCTGAACTTTATTCATTTTCGGGTCACTAAAACAATCCTCGGGCAGTTGCGGATAATTATCCTGTTGTCAAATGCTCAATTAAGTACAATTTTGAATGAAATGGATTGAATTAACAGGTTTAATTAAAGTTTTCTTAGCCTGCTGTAAACAAACAACATCCACAACAGGCTTTTTTTTGAAATTTCATCCTGTTTTGCTTAATTTTGAGATGGCTTAAATGATCGATATGTATAAACTTACATTGATATTCCTGCTACTGGCTGTTTATCACCCCATTGCACACGCGCAACATTCCATCACCGGAACTTTTCCACCATTGGCACAGCAACAGGTGAGACTGGTCGGTTTTGAAGGTTTCAACATCTATACCATTGACACACAAAAAGTCTCCGCTGACGGTAAGTTTCAATTGAATTTTGCTCCAAAAGACTTTGGGATGGCCTATCTTGCTGCCGAAGACAACAAACCGTATTTTCTGGTGCTTGCTCCTGAAAATACTATACTGAAAGGTGAAATCTTCTCCTATCCACAATCCATCCAGATCCTCGAAGGTAAAGAAAATCAACTGTTCGACCACTACGCTACTGATCATCCAAAAAGGCAACAAGCTCTGAGTGCCTGGATTTATCTACGCAAAATGTATCATGAAGACCCGCTTTTTTCCGTTCAGCAAAAAGCCAATCAAGCCATACTGGAGGAAATCAACAGGATCAACAGCGAAGACAGCAATTTCCTCAGTCGTCTGGATCCGAAAAGCTACATCAGCTGGTATTTACCGACAAGGAAACTCGTCAGCTCCGTATCCGTCATTGCCCAATACCGCCCGGAAGAAATTCCTGCTACCATCGATGCGTTCCGCACTTTGGACCATACAGATCACAGACTCTTTAAAAGCGGCTTATACAAGGATGTCATCGACAGCCACTTTTGGCTGATTGAGAACAGTGGGCAATCAATGGATAAAGCGTTTGCCGACATGAAGATTTCCATAGATCATCTCATGGAAAAATTAATACTGGATGAAAAGAAACTGAACGAGATCACAGATTACCTCTTCAAATTGCTGGAGCAACACAGTTTATTTGATGCTTCGGAATACCTGGCATTGAAAGTACTCAACGAGACGAGTTGCACGCTCAATAGCGACCTGGCCAAACAACTCGAAAGCTACCGTTCCATGAAAAAAGGAAAAATCGCTCCTGATATCATCTTTGCCAAAGATAAATTTATGCCCGGTTTCCCGGCTTATGAAGCGCCTCAAAAACTTTCCGAACTCAAAAACAAGTATTTCCTGATCGTTTTTGCTGCCAGCTGGTGTCCAAAATGCAATGAAGAAGTCAAACAACTGGCCGGATTTTATGCTGGATGGAAAAAACAAGGGGTGGAAGTTGTACTGATCTCCCTGGATGACAATGAAGCAGCCTACAAAAATTTTGTCGGAACGCTCCCATTTATCAGCTACTGTGATTATCTTAAATGGCAATCACAAGCTGCGATGGATTATTATGTTTTTGCGACGCCTAGCTTTTTTCTGCTCGACTCAAAAAGAGAGATCCTGCTGCGTCCCAATTCAGTCAAACAGGTGGAAGCATGGATAGATTGGTTTTTGGTAAAGGGCAATCAGACACCAGGACAAGGTTCACAAAAGTAGTCAACACAGGTTTGCACTATACTTACTACAGCATCAACATTGGCACAATCAGGATGGATAGTGCCTTAAAATTGAAATTGTGTATTTTTAACCACCGAGAGGATGGATGCTCATTCTATTCATCATTCACTCCCTAAACACTCAAAAATTTCTGATCCTTTTTTTACAACCAAATACTAAATAACCGGGCTGCAATGCTGTAATAAAGGTCGAGCCTGAAAGCCGGCAGGCATTCCGGAGCACTTCATTGTCTACAAATGCGATAAAGTTTATTGGAAGTAATCCCATTCAAATCAGTACTTCTGAACGCTTGATTATAGCCTTTGCTGCCACTATTTGCATTATTTCACAAGTTCATATTCATAACTGGAAAATGAAAGAACCTTGCCTGATTCATCAACTACTTTTACTGTGTCAGTGAATCCAATTTCATTTAAAGTATAAATTGTTTTTGATTTAACTTGATTATCAGGTGAGTATTTGGTAATTGTTGAGAATTTATCTCCGTTCCCAAAATAAGAATATTCAAAATAGTACATCAATTGATTATTCTCATCAAATATTTTCTTTTGTAGCCGAAGGTTGTTTTTCTCAAATATATTCTCAACCCTCATGATCAATTCACCAGTGGGTTTTTGTTTTATGATTTCAACATTATTCCCTTGATCGATACTTCCTTCATATTTGTAAATGATTTGGTACTCAATAACATCGTTTGGTAAGTATTTATTTAAAGTTACAGTTTTGTTGTTGTTGTCACTTATGTAGGTAAATTCAGAATCTACTTTGCCATCCTCTTCAAAATTAAGCTGTTCCAATACTCTACCAAACTCATCATATTTATATTCGATATTTTCAACGATGGTTCCATCCGGATTAAAGTCAGTGTCGGTGATCATGTTGTTGTTTTCATCGTATTTGAAAACAACTTTATAATCTAGCGTGTCATTGCTTTTATAAACTTGCATTTCCGAAATATTGCCTTTTGTATCATATAATACTATCAGGAATTTTTCATTCAATTCAGATTCCAGTTTATTATTTGAAATGCTATGTTTCCAAACCGTACATGAAGCAATCTTGTTTTGCTGAATTTCTTTCCTGTCTTGTTCTTTTTTTTCTTTTTCTTTTATGGTCTTCGCAGGTTCTTCGTGTGCATAAAGAACAAAAGAGTAAATTAATATGCCTGTAATTATTAATGCCAGTCTAATCATTTTATTCATTGTTTTTTTTATAATTATTTAAAAGGATAGTCTTTTAGTCTGAATTTTTTAAGTTAATGATTTATACCATGGATCAAAACTTAATGACAGGACAAATTTGATGTATTTTGCCCAATTTATAAGCGCTCAAATCCAATAGAATAACAGACTAATTAGCTAAACACCTAACCTGGACGAGCCAGAACCAAAGAAGAAATTGATTTAAGAACCCCCATACGGGCAAGCGAGGAACACCGATTAACGATTTCAGATCTGTATTTCTATTCTAAAATCCAAAATCGTTAATCTTTGCCTGCCCGTATGGGCTTACCCGTATGAGCCTGCCCGTAGGGGCCTGCCCGTAGGGGCCTGCCCGTAGAGTGGTTCGACCCCGTTGGATTTACATCCTACGGGGTAAATATTCAGTGAGGCTTTAATTCTACATCAAATTTCTTTAAAGTTCTGCCAAAAATACCTTTAGATTAGCAGACTAAAATTTTTTAGACACTAAATAACTACATTTTTTCAATGTTTTCATTCAGTTTTTCTAAATTCCAAAATGGTATAAATCGCTTAAATATCCATCTGTCAAAAATAACGGCAGCCCCAACACCTAAAACATACATTAAAATATCAATTGGGTCAAAGGTTTTCCCTAATGCATAAACTCCGAAAAACTGTAAAATCTCAGCAAACGTTGTCGCTCCGATTATAATCGCAGCTTTAATATACCATTTCCTAAGTATTTTAATTTCTAATTCATTCATAAAAAGCAAAAAGTAAAAGCCAAAAGGCATTATTGGGTCAGAAGCATAGCTGTAGTAATACAAATAAAAATCGCCTTCGAAATAGGTTCCAACTCTGAAAATATGTTGAAGAGCAATAATGAGCATAATGCTTGAACCTATTATTATTCTATTCCTTTTAGCAAGTTTATAGTAATTTTTTTTCATTGTATTAATAATTTACTCCCTATGATTTCATTTGCATTTTGATATGTCTTTTTTTTCTTGTGCACAACGGTCGGCAGTATGCGGAGCAGGGGATTTCGGAGCTGCATCTGTATCAACCGCTACGAAACTTGATGCGAGTTGAAACGCCTGCTATACAACTAAAACCCCAATAGCGAATGACCGCTGATCAGGCACTGTTTTTCTTTATTTTTTTGCGTTTAAAATCATTTTAATTATCAATAGTGGTCTGCTCGGATCAAGATTTTTCTTTGCCCTATGAACAATAACAAGGTTTTTACCTGGAATTATTAATATCAACTGCGACCAATGACCCTGAGCTGAATAAGCATCATTCGAAACATCTGCAAAATCAGCCATGTAACTACCATCATTAACCCACCACATATAACCATAGCTACCTCCACCGTAATCTTTTGATACTGTAATCTTTTTAGAAGTTATCGTATCTATCCAATCTTTTGATATTATTTGCTTACCATCCCAATTTCCTTTATTTAAAACTAACAAACCAATTCTTGCCATGTCTCTTGTAGTCATGTCGAAATGATAGGCAGGATGAATCGAAACATCACTAAAATCATATCTACCATCAGATTGCCGGTTAAAATCTTGTAAACCTATTTTTGAACCTATGCTATCGTTAAAAACCTGAAATATTTTTTGCCCTGTCTGTTGCTCAAAAATTGTCCCCAAAGCGTTAAAACCCCAATTATTATAGTAGAATTCTTCTCCATGATGTTTGCTATTTCTTTCTGGTATGGAACCTTCGTCTGCTGCTGCTGCCTTGTGAAATACGCCTGATGAAGATGTTAATAAATTTCGGATTGTGGCTGTTTTTTCAAAATCATTTAATTGAGGGCTTTTATCATCAATATTATAATCAGACAATGTTGCATCTAATGATATTTTTGAATTGATATAATAGCCATAGATCATACTTAAAAAGCTTTTCCTAATTGAGGCTACATAATATTTCTCCTCACAATCGCCCCATGAATAAATAAGTTTCCCATTTTCAATAATCATAACAGATTTTGTTCCTGATGTTTTTGAAAATTTCTCGGCAGACTCAAGTTTTTCTATTGACCACCCATAATCAGCAACGTTCGAAACTTGAATCCAATTGGCTGATGGAAAACTAGTTGTGTTATTACTCTTAGAAAACTCGTATTCTTTTTCACAACTACTAAATATCAATATTGAAAAAGCAAATTGAACCAATAAGTTTATATATATTTTCATTTTCAATGCTTTTTAAAAGTTAAAACAAACTAAAAATTTTGCACTCAAAGCATCTATTTTTAGCCAGCTTGCCCATGTGTCAATTTTTGCCGCTAATAAAAAGTGCTCCAGTTGTACAATTGGGCATTGTATGCCAATATTTAAACCATAGAAAGTAAACTTTTTGTAAGATGTAAATTCTGATAATGCAAAATTATTGGTTACTATTTCATCTTTAGTTCCTAAAATCCTTGTGTTATAATGTATTGTAAAACTTGAATTTATATTTAAACTTTGAATCCTTTTAAACGGAATATAGACTAATCCTAAACCTAATATTGTGGACTTTGAAAAATCAAAATAGTATTTTTCATTGTTCTGTCCTTCACCAAAATCCAAAGAAAGTTTTGTTCCAATATGGTTTGAGAAAACATAGTCGAAATGATAATTATGGGTATATCCATAAATTTTACCATCAGGGTATTGAATCAAACCTCCACCAATCCCAACTGTGATGTTTTTTAAACTATCCTGTGAATATCCATTCAAATAAAAAAAGAAAAATATCACATAAAAAATTTGTCTCATATTGTTTCTATGTAAATGTTAATCAATGTAGTAGCGTTTTTAAAAATTGTGCCTAACGTTTTGCAACAATGCCCGGTAGCCGTTTTTGCGGGCTTCGTCACTGTCCAAAGGCACAACGTTTCAGCGGGGTACGCTGTTTCAAGTTGCTCTTTCACAGGCTATTGGGCATAGGTGCTGTTGAACTAAACCTTCGGTAGCTTTCCCACGCCCGAAAGTTTGGTGGTTTATAATTTGCTGTCATTAAGATTTTAACTAAAAGCAACAAAAGATGACAACAAAAAAGAAAGCTCCCGATTAAAATCCTGACCTTCAGCGTCATGGAACCTGTGCTGATCGCAGCGTCAGTAGATTTAGGTAAGCACACACTGATCGCACGTGCCAAGGCACAAGTTAGCGGATTTGCCGAACTTATAGAAAGATTTGAGAAAAAACTTTCTATCACAGGTCATAGTAAGAGCACGTATTTGAACTATTCCCGGCAACTGGCAGCCATGGCATAATATTGATTGTTAGTCGATCTAACTATATGATATTTATGTGTTTATGGATTCCAGTCCGGTTCATGTAAATCTGAAAAGTTAGCACGATTGCAAAGTTCATTATCTGAATCAGATGCAGTAAAACAAGTTGAAGTGATCAAAATCTGGTCATTACCATCATCTCCGTGCTGCAAGACAGGAAAGATGCACATCATCGAGACTTTCGGGAGAAGAGGGCCACCTGATTTGCATAAACAAGGCGGGGAAAATGAAACTGCTTTCTGCATCGCATATGAGATGTGGGTAAGGGAAGTTATGTAAAAACCGATGTGAAAACAGAAGAAACAAAGCTAAAAAGCAATCAAACCAGGTTGCAGGGTCCGGAAAAAGAGTAACTTCACCCAATATATCCTACATCCGTAATACCGATAACCCCATAAGAATAAAAAAATGCTGGTTTTCCACTCTTGAGAGCGCTACCGAAAGAGGTCAAAGATGCTGACCGACAGCGTCAGTATTCCGTTCACCCCGTTGGTATAATACCTACGGGGTTCAACACTGCGTTCACCCCGTTGGTATTTACCTACGGGGTTCATCGCTTGGTTTGCAACCACGACGAACGCTTAGCTGTTAGGCGTATGTGCTTGTTTATATCAATTTTTCATATTTGTTTTGAAAACAACGCAATTATGACTTCAGTATAATACTCGTTAATTCTAAAAGTTTCTTTAAATCATCTTTTTGATATTCGATACTAATAAGACCTTTGTCCTTTTTCCATTCAAAAAAATGTCCGCTAACAATAAACTTATTAGTTTCATTTATTACATGATTGATATTTTCAGCAGCTTTTGTAGTTGATATTCCCATAATTATATTCATTATTTTCACCAATGTCCGCATAGGCTGAGGCTCGTTTGATAATATTTTGGTTTTTACCAATCCTGGAGAATATATATTGCATTTTATTCGGTTAGTAGTTGCATAATTTTTCAGAAAAAGTGCAAAACTCCATTGCCATCTAGTCAACCCTTTCCATCCTGAAAACTTATTTGAAATAGTTAAATCATCAAAATCTATTCTTTTCCATGACCTACCCATGACCGAAAGAATTTGAGAATTATCAGTTTTGTTCAAAATATCTTGTAACAGTTGTATCATCAAGACCCTTGACAAATAACCCACCGCAAAATTTTGTTCGTTGCCCTCTTGCGTAATGATTCTTTCATTGGCGATAGCATTGGCGTTCAAAAGCAATACATCTAAACGGTCATTATTATGCAAAAAAGTTTCAACAGCTTTTTTCACATCTTCCATCACTGAAAGGTCTGCTGTAATACCACTAATTGTATTTTTGCCTGTTTGGGTTTGTAATTCTAAAATAGTTGCTTGTACTTTTTGCAGATTTCTGCCCAAAACTACTACGTTCCAATTTTCTTGCAACATTTTTAGGGCAGTGGCTTTTCCTATGCCATCGGTAGCTCCGGTTATTAATGCGGTTTTCATATTACTTTTAAGTTTTGTCGTTTTGAAATGAAATACAATTTAATAAAAGCCCAAATTTCTAAGGCAAGTATCACTAAATGTACAAGAATATTCACTGCAACCGACCTATTTGTTTCAAAAATTGTATCAATAACAGTTTCTTGACCTTCTCTGAAAATACTCATCAAAAAAACAACCATTAAAAATTTGGCATTTTGAGTAAACATTACAACCAAATATACCAAAGCCATAGCCGTTGTCCTGCCTGCCAATTCGTATAATTGTCTTTTTTCCGCCATTGTTTCATTACTTACACCGTCATATTGAAGTTGATAATATCCAACTGCTTGTGAAATTAAAATCAAGGTCAAAAGTCCTTGTAAAATGTATACCCAAATTGGTATTTTATGCTTTTCCATTTTGATATTATTTCGTATTATCCTTTTTTAATTTTATTGCTTTTCCAGGGCAAATTTTCACACATTCGCCACGTGCCTGGCGTAGTGCGGGGAAGGCTACAAAAGCTTTTGTTCGTCCATATGATTTGGTTTTTAGTTTCCCAATAAACGATAGATTTTTATATTCGCTTTCGCTTATCTCTTTCATTTCCAATACATTTTTCGGATAAACTTTTACACAACCTACATCACCCTCACATTTGTTGAGATTGATTTCAGGGTAAAAAAGACCAGATTCTAAGACAAAAAACATCTTCTATTTAAAAATAGCTTTTCTCTTTTTATGACTTTAATTGTTTCATTGCGGTTCCCCAATCTTCTAAATGATGCACTGATGTTAATTTTCCATCAATTACGGTATGAAAATCAATTGCCATAATTTGAAATGATTTAGTTCCGTCGGTAGGTAAACCCATAAAATCTCCATTAGGTGTACCTGAGGCGACGCTTCTTACGACATATTTATTACCCTCATTGATAATGTCCTGTGGTTCCCATTCCAAATCTGGAATAAGTTTCCAAAAGAATTCTACTTGCCCTATTAAGGCAGTTTTTCCTTTGCTTTCTACCGAACCGCTTGAAAGAAAATCATCAGCCAAAACTTCTGTCAACACAGCAGTTGGTGTAGTTTCTGTGTTTACTGTTAATGCTTTTCTGTAAAATGCAGTAAGGGCTTCTCTGTTCTTGTCCATTTTAAAAAATTTTAATGATTAAATAATAGCACAAAAGTATAGCCATTTGAAATTTTGCACAATGGACAAATCAGCCTTTATCTGGCACTTTTGGGAATTTATTTTTTAAAATACATTTCTCTGAATTCTACTGGTGTAGTTTTTGTGTTTCTTTTGAAGTACCGAACAAAATAAGCTGGGTCTTCAAATCCCAACTTTTGCCCAATTTCTTTGATGGATAAATTAGTATGAACCAAAAACCGTTTGGCTTCTAATAGTATTCTTTCGTTAATGATTTCTTTAGGCGATTTGCCTAAAATTTTTGACGTGGATTGTCCTAAACGTTTTTCGGAAATGCAGATGAGTTTAGTGTAATCGCTCACCACTTTTAATTTGGTATAGTTTGTTTCCAATAAATCACGAAAAAGCAAGGTATAATCAAGGTCAGCACCTTTTTTTAATTCTGTAAAACCTTGTTTGCGTTTTTCTCTTTCGGCAAGTAACAGGAAGTTATGAAGTAGATTTTTAAGTAAAGTATATTGTGAATTGTCAGCAGGCAAAAGCAATTCTTCTGTGATGTTTTCGCAAATATTGATGTATTTTTCAAAATCACTTTTATTCAATTTTATAGTCGGTTGGTCTGCAAGGTCATTAAATAAAATACTGCTCCTTAAAAATTTGATGTCGGTTTCCGTTTTACAAAAAAAATCTTCTGTAAACACGATGAGTTTTCCGTCATAATTCAATAACTGATCAAATTGATGCACTCTGTCTTTATTAATGAAAAGTAAAGAATAAGGTTCAATTTTTATCGGTTCAAAATCTACTAAATGTGTAGGTTGACAATTTTCAAAAAGGAAAATTTGATAAAAATTCGTCCGATGCGGATTTACTAAAAGTTCTTTTTTTGCGTTGGTTAGATTCTGCAAGGATACTACTTCTATTTGAAGGTCAGTATTATTCTTGAATTTCAGTTTTTTAATTTCGTCCGCCATTGTTTATTTAAAAGTACAATGTTTATTTTTTTTCAGTTGGTTGATGTTTGCCCTGTCGCTTGTAGCATTACGCCTAACGGTTTGAATATGGTGCGTTTGGCATTTCAACACTCCAATCTTTTAATTTACTACTATGTTTATTAATTGCGATCATCCTCATTTTTTAGCACTATTTGCCAAATGCACTATATTTTTTGTTGTAGGGCGTTTTTACTTGTTCATCATTCTATAAAACTCTTTTAAATCCCGATATCTTTTAAATCCTACTCTGTTTTTATTCCAATAATATTCAATTTACTTGCAAGAATTTTTCCAATGCTCGATATGACTGTCAATGATTTCATATCTTTCTATATTATTCCTTTTAATTCAATTTACATACCTGTTTTTGCTCGTTGAAAAAAGGCAAGTCCAAACATAATAATGAAGAGTACAACTGATATTATCGACCATGATTTACCTGCTTGTGATGCTACTCCAATCATTCCACCAGTACTTGCGAAGAAAAACAATGCATAAGATATAGCCATCCATTTTGTATGCCTAAAGTCAACTTTGAGAATATAATCAAGTATAAATTCAAGAATAATAAACCCAATCATTAATACTAATTGAATGTAATACAATGTTGGCCTATCTACATTTGATGATGAATAAATCAGATATAATATTGGGAATGCAGACAACATAAAAGCTATTCCAGTCCAGTATTCTGCTATTCCTAAATTTAATAGCCTAAACGTAAATATCAGACTACTTGTAATTAAAATGAATATTGCGACATATGCGCCGAGTAAATTTAGTTTTTCAATCTCCATGTTATCCTGTCTTAAATGCGCTACAACGTTCCCTACCTTGGCGCCGGGGCAAGGTGCTTTCTTTCTCAGTAATCACTTGCCCTGGCTCTAAGGCATTGTTGAACTAAACCTTCGGTAGCTTTCCCACGCCCGAAAGTTTGGTGGTTTATAATTTGCTGTCATTAAGATTTTAACTAAAAGCAACAAAAGATGACAACAAAAAAGAAAGCTCCCGATTAAAATCCTGACCTTCAGCGTCATGGAACCTGTGCTGATCGCAGCGTCAGTAGATTTAGGTAAGCACACACTGATCGCACGTGCCAAGGCACAAGTTAGCGGATTTGCCGAACTTATAGAAAGATTTGAGAAAAAACTTTCTATCACAGGTCGCAGTAAGAGCACGTATTTGAACTATTCCCGGCATCTGGCAGCCATGGCACTGCATTTTGATTGTTTACCGACGGAACTTGAAGAAGACCAGGTAACAGATTACCTCCATTTTCTACAAAGTACTCATCAGACACCCTCAGAATCTTATTTTAAACATACCGTGTATGGGCTTCGGGCTTTGTGTAAATACGAAGGCATAAAGAAAGAAGAAATAGGACTTCCGATCATCGTAAGGCCAAAGAAATTGCCGGTAGTATTATCTAAAGAAGAAGTATGGAGTTTGATCAAAGCACCGGAGTTATTGAAACATCGCATCCTGATAGGATTGCTGTATGGCTGCGGTGTGCGGTGTCTGGAAGCGCGGAGTGTCAGAATAGCGGACATTGACTTTGACCGCAGGATGTTGCATGTGAAGTCTGGCAAAGGGAAAAAGGACAGATATGTTCCGCTGAGTGAACATTTAATACGGGGATTGAAACAATACATAGAGACAGAAACGCCTGAAGAGTGGCTATTCAACGGTCAACCGATGGAAAATCGCAAAGGAGGAGACTTTGACAGCCGGTATTCTCAGAAAGGGGTACAATGGGCTGTTCAGTCCGCAGCCAGGAAAGCGGGGATCAGTAAGCATGTCAACGTACACACATTGCGCCACACCTATGCGACGCATTTACTGGAAGATGGGATGGACATCATGACATTGAAGGATATGCTGGGACATGAGCGAATAGAGACGACAATGATCTACCTGCATGTGGCACAAAGTGGACGGTTGGTCCGTTAGATACCCTGTTTGAGCAATGCGGGCAGCAAACGAAGTAGCACAGGTACTTGAAAAGGCATGGGAAGAGATAGAAAGATCAGGGTTCAATAATTGGCAGCTACGCACACTACGGGCGATCAAATCCTGCCGCACTGCTGCCTTAGGCGGGCATGTGGATGAATGTGATGAATGTGGTCACATAAAGATCAGCTACAATAGCTGCCGCAATCGCCACTGTCCGAAATGTCAGGGGCAACAACGGGAAAAATGGATAGCAGCGAGAACCTCCGAACTTTTGCCGGTCAGTTACTTCCATGTCGTGTTTACTTTGCCGGAAGCCTTGAACAGACTGGCGCTTTATAAGCCAAAGATCGTCTATGACGTTCTGTTCAGATCGGCATGGCAGACCATAGAAGCCTTTGCAGGAAAACAAAGAAAGGCTGGCATGATATCGATCCTCCATACTCGCCCCGTTAGAAATTTATTTGCCTCTTCAATCTATTTTTAAGATATCTCTTTCCCATTCCACTTTTCAGGTATTTTTCCCGTGCCATAGCATCTTCTTTGTTAAAGGAGAACTCGTAATATATAACTTTCCATGGCATTTTTCTACTTGTAGTTATAGTTTTTCCGGAATTATGTTCTGTCAATCTTTTATCAATATCAGAAGTATAGCCAATATACCATGATCTGTCCATTTCAGATTGCAAAACGTAAACATAAAAACCATCCATATACAAATGTAATAAATTTATTTCTAACGGGGTAAGGGTCAGAATCTGTCACTTCACCCGCATATTCATTGCATCATTCCGGGTGGAAC
>DDTL01000137.1 GCA_002344345.1 Saprospiraceae bacterium UBA2365 | reverse complement strand
CAATTAAACGGAAGCAAATAAGGGATGACATCGTTATTATAATTTCATATAAAATATTTATAAATCTTTCTGAAGATGCTTTCGGATGTTTATAAAATATAGATTCAGGTTTTTACATACCTGCATGAATATTTATTTGTTTGAATAAGAGACATTCAGTAGCATCGCCAATCCTGATTGGCCAATGCAACATCGATATTTTTATCAAATATTCCTTAAAAAAAAAGCAAAAAGCACTCAAATGAAATTCTGGTATATCAACATTCTATTTTTTGTATTCACAGGCATCCGGTTAATGGGTCAAAACCCTGATCCGGCCCTGATTGGTTACTGGCACAACTGGAATGATCCAAATGCTCCATATATTGAAATTGATGAGGTGGATAGTCGGTATAATGTCATCAATGTAGCATTTGCAGTGCCACAAAGCGGAACTGATTACCTGATGGAATTTATCCCCGAAAGTGTATCTCAATTGGAATTTATCAACCAGGTACAGCTACTTCAGGGTCTGGGGAAAAAAGTAGTGATCAGTATAGGAGGCGCAACGGCACCTGTTTCATTGGATAATGTTACTGAACGTGATGCATTCGTCAATTCAGTAAACAGTATCATTGCAACCTATGGATTTGATGGAATTGATATTGACTTCGAAGGAAGTTCCTTGACAGTATCCGGAGGTACAATTGCTTCTCCGGTTGATGTGAAGATCATTCATTTAATCGATGCCATCAGGCAGATCATGAGTGATTATTATTCCGCCAATGGTAAGAAGCTTTTTTTGAGCATGGCACCCGAAACGGCCTTTGTTCAGGGAGGAATGGCAGCCTATGGCAGTATTTGGGGTGCATATTTGCCTGTGATCGATGCATTGAGGGATTCTCTGGAAGTTCTGCATGTTCAGTTATATAATAGTGGAAGTATGTATGGGATAGATGGAAATATCTATTCTCAGGGAACTGCTGATTTTATTGTGTCCATGACAGAAGCAGTAATTCAGGGTTTTAATACTTCAGGGGGAATGTTCAATGGTTTATCACCCCAAAAAGTTGCTGTTGCATTGCCTGCCTGTCCCAATGCTGCAGGAGGCGGATACATGGATCCTGGTGAACTAAAGGCTGCGCTTGATTATTTACGCGGATTAGGAACACAACCAGGTACATATGAGTTGGAACAATTCGGAGGTTATCCTGATTTAAGGGGATTGATGACATGGTCCATCAATTGGGATGCAGTCAGTTCATGTGGATCAAGTTACGAATTTGCAAATAGCTTTGAGAATAATTTTGGTAATTCAGGTGCATATTCCCTTAAGTTTCTGGCTTCGGGCAGTGATAGTACGCCTGATATTGACCGGGTAAAAATTCCATTGGATGCGCCCGCGCGCCCGATTGATGTCGGAGGTAATTTCACCATTGAGTTTTGGATGAAGGCACAACCAGGTGATAATACGGCTCAGGAATGCCAACCTTCATCGTGGTATTTTGGTAATGTAGTGATCGACAGGGATGTTTTTAACGACGGAGATTATGGAGATTATGGAATAGTCATTTGTGACCGTCGGATCGTGGTGGGCGTGCAACGAGGCAATTTGGCACATGGAGGTGTGGTCGGAAATACCATTGTAGATGATGGCAGCTGGCATCATATTGCGGTAACAAGAAATTCAGTTACAGGAGGAGTAGCTCTTTATGTGGATGGGATTTTGGATGCTATATCAAATTCCAGTCATTCTGATCAGGATATTAGTTACAGGGATGGCAGGAGTACCGGTTATCCGGATGACCCAACCCTGGTATTTGGCGCAGAAAAACATGATTATCCAGGTTCACTTTATTTCAAAGGAAAACTTGACGAATTCAGACTATCGAACAACATCAGGTATACGACGAATTTCACAGTACCTGCCAAGCCCATGAAAACTGATGCAAATACAGTTGGATTATATCATTTTGATGAAGGATCCGGGTTGGTTCTGAATGATTTTTCCGGGGCAACCGGAGGGCCATCTCATGGGAATATACTTTACGGTGGAACAACCGTGGGTCCGCAATGGTCTTATGACAATCCTTTCCAAAACTATCTTGAAGTGACCACAACGAATAATAGCGGCACAGGATCACTCAGGCAAGTGATTACAGATGCGAGTCCGGGTTCGATCATTGTATTTGCACCACATTTGAATGATCAGACGATTTATTTGAATACTCCGATACCGATCAATAAAGCCCTTATTATCATGGATTTAAATGCAAATAAAATCAATATTCAGGCAAGTGGGACAGGACCGGTTTTCAACATTGGTTCTACAGGTCGTGTTGTTTTGAAATCATTTAATGTAATTTCAGGTACTGGTACATCAGGCAGAATGCTCAACAATCAGGGTAATGTAGTTTTAAGAGATGTGGAGCTTACAGATATAAATCCGGGTAGTGGTAACTGCATTTTGAATACCGGAACGGTTCAGTTTCAGGGGAATACTTACATTTTGGATTGATTTTATTAAATGTAATGCCTGGGTTTGTGTCAAAAAATCCCTGATTCTCCTACTTCGCTAAAAATGTACTTCAATTTGTTTGTTTTCAATTGTTTACATAAAGGGTTGGGGCGATAAACAATTGAAAAAGAACAAATTGGATTTTTCTGTGCAAATTCAATATTTATCATTCACCCTCCGTTCCCTGAAGTTTGCAAATCAGACTTGTATCATTCCTGACGGTAACTGTCCATATCGAACCAAAAAAATGTTTTATACCGAATGATCACCGGTACCTCCAAACCACAGTTAACATGATCACCATTTATTAAAAAACCATATTTGTCTGATTTGCAAACTTCAGACAACGCAAAGACCTTTTACCTTACTATTCATCATCCAAAGCCATCAACATTCATTTCCTCTTTATTA
>DDTL01000172.1 GCA_002344345.1 Saprospiraceae bacterium UBA2365 | reverse complement strand
CGACTCATATATACCATGCTAACTTGTTATCAAGACTTTTTTGCTTTGATAAAAATGCAAATACATTCCAAAAAATATACTTTAATTCCTTTGTTAAAACCCTTCATGGATCTTCATTTCCTTCGTTTGTTTTCGCCTCTCTGCTTTGAATCTGTCACATTTCGAATGGGTATACAGATGACCAGGATGCTGCCCAGCTCAATTTCAGTTTACAAATGAAGAGGCATCTGCATTTTCTCATCCAATCAAAACTGATCCTTTCCATTCTCTTTCTATTCCAAAATTCAATAACACCATTCATGCGAACTGCAGGTAAGATGATCCCTTCAAAATACCATTCCTTTCAAAAAAAAACTGCAAGTTATTGACTGAAACAACTTGCAGTTTAATGTTATGATCAATTCAAACTTATTTTTGGATCAGCAGGGGTGTCATACGTTGTGTATTGCCACTGATCAACTGGAGGTAATACATACCTGAAGGGATATCAATACCAGAGAGATGAATACTTTGGTCACCTTCATGAAGACTAATGTGCTGATTGTGATGGATTTTGCCATCCTGATTGATGATCCTGATGAGAGCATTTTCTGATGCAAAACTTTTTATCAGAATTGTCAGATGAGTATTTGCCGGATTTGGTACTAATGAAAAATCCAACTGATTTATAGTTGCTTCTTTGGTAGCAGTACCCGTTTTGGTGCCAATCAAAGCATCATTCACAAGACAAATATCTTCAGTTTCATCAGACGACAGGCAAACTTGTCTGGTATATTTCTTCATATTGATCACTTCTACATCATCGATGAACCATCCCGGATATCCAGCATCAGCCACCACACTGGCGTCCGTTGCAAAACGGAAAGAAAAAGAAACTTCAGAACCTTTAAGAAAATTCAGATCGATGTATGATTTGATATATCCATCACTGCTCCCTGAAAATGCTTTCAATCCCGGCAATGGAATGGTGCTGTAACTTAAATTTCCGTTGTAACCGTTGAGGATCAGATGTTCATCTCTGAATTGAAGCCAGTTTGTACCACCATCCACCGAGTATTCAACAAAACCTCCATCCTGCAATTCTTCAGTATCAAAAGCATGGTAGAAACTAAATGCAGGATTATCTCCATCGATCAATATAGGGTCGGTGAACATATACAATGACATATCAGATTCAACAAATGATTCCGGGGCATACCAACTGTATAATTTGCTTTGCGGGAAGAAATCCACCAACTCCCAGTATGTTTCTGAACCCACTGAATTGATCCCTACCCAATCGCCATTGTCTACTTCCATTTCATCCTTATACACTGAATTGGAAAAGATGTCCGGATCTGATTTTAACTTAAAAATCACTGTTTTCTCTTCCAGGGGAGCAATGGAGCCCAGATCAAATTCCAGTAAATCGCCATTCACTGAAACCGGAGTATTGGAGGAATTCGGCACAAAAGTAAGGCCAGTTGGCAGTGTTTCCCTGATTTTTACATTTGAAACTGCATCCTCTTTATGGTTCACAGCTTTCAACGTAACATCGAAGGTAGATCCTGGTTCAACCACAAATTCTGATTCATGATAAAGTTTCAGTTCTCTGATACAGGTAGGCAATACATCGAAATTTTCCCTGCCATCATTGTGGTTGTAAGGATCTCCCTGTTCAGCGAAAAATCCCATTCCTCTTCTGGCAAAAACTTCCCAGAGCAAACATTGATGCTCACCTCCAAAATTGATTTCATCTGCAAGCAATACAGCATCTCTGCCGTCCAGGAATCCCGGATTGCAGGGTTGCATTTTCAGTGCGTCCGTTATCAGCAGCAATGCCTTAAAATTGCCAGAAGTGGTACTTTCCCAACTTGGATCAAAGCCATAGAGGTCGATAAATTTCCAATAAAGATCCCATAGGGTTACCGCCCAGACTTCTCCAACACCGTGGGGCACATTTCTACCTCTGATAAAATCATAAGTTATTGGATTGATGGACATGTCCGTGGAATAAGGATAGTTTCTGATCCCTTTTCCATTGACCTGTTGGCCAGTTACATAGGTTCCGATTCCCCGTACATCTGTTCCCAGATCGCCTTCACGTGTCGTAAAAGCCAGTGCATAAAAATCACTCCAACCTTCTCCCATTTGCTCTCCGTCAGGATTACCATCGCCATTGATATCAGGATTTGAAAGACAGGAACTGTTGTCCGGACCGCCTGTGAGTCTGGTAGTGATCCCATGCGTAAACTCGTGAGCGATCACCCCGTTGTCGAAAGATGATTCTCTTTTTGCCGGGCCTTCAAACGTTTTTAATCCCATGATCAGCCGGACATTTTCTCCATTCAAAATGGCGGTTCTGATCAAATCACAGGTTGATTTTTTAAGGAACAATGAAGGAATATTCACCCCCCCTCCGACAGCGCCGGCCGCCATTTCAAGCAATTCTTCTCCATTGCCTCCATCTATACCCGGAACATTGCAAACCAGTGCTCCGATTGCCCCGGCTGTTTGCGCATTGAGAACTTTTCGTCCGAATTCACAGACTCCCCGGTTGATCAGGGCGATTTTCCCGGACACCGAACCCGTCAATTGCTGGCAGCCAAGATCAGGGAAAGCAGTATTATCCAATGCCAGCACTACGTCACCTGTAAGTCTGTTGATGTCCATATTCTGTCCAAAACCTGCCTTTCCAGCTTCATACAGACCTGCGATCAATGCCGGTTCTTCTATCTCCAACCTGAGTTGATTACTCCTGGTCCAAAGGTACATTTGCATTCTTCCATTGTTTCCATCACGTGGAGTAGAAAAATTGGCGTTGTTTTCTCCACCCCCATCGAAAGCTTCTGCCTTTACATAATCATTGGCCTGACCGCCCCGATTATAATTATTTGCCTGGAAATTGCCCGATGTTTCGTCAAATCCCAGCCTGTATGCAAGATCATGCATCATATTATTGACATAAAACAAATTGACTGTGGCTGCTTCTTTCATAGAATCAGGTTCAAAATCTCCGTTGTAAGGAAAATGAAACTGTAATTCAGCTCCACCATCCGGTTCAGGATCTGATGCCGAGTTATTGGCCAGTCTATCGAGATAGGCGTGCACATTGTTTCCCCTGGTGATGGTATATTCAGGGCCCTCAATACCATCTGTATCATGCCATCCAAATGGTGAGGCAATCAAATCCAATGGCCCCTGAGCAAAATCCTGACCACTGTGTGAAGGGCTTTCTGCCGGGAATGGAAAAACAAGATAGCTTGAGTTTCCGGATACTCCCTGATTTGTGATATGTTGATGATCAGCTTTATTACAGAAATGACTGCTGTTCAAATCGGATTGATGCGTAAAACTATTATGATCAAAACTACAATA
The DNA here is from genome assembly GCA_002344345.1 of Saprospiraceae bacterium UBA2365. Lineage (GTDB taxonomy): Bacteria > Bacteroidota > Bacteroidia > Chitinophagales > Saprospiraceae > UBA2365. The sequence goes on along the minus strand of DDTL01000172.1, from coordinate 7,134 downwards.
GGTTGTATAATTTACAACATTGATCAATTCTCCGGTTCCGGCATGTATACCATATTGCCAATGATCCGGCTTGTCTATCGGGTTGATTTCAACGCTCCACCCAAGGGTCAACCCTTCCTTTTCCGGATATAACATCATTCTGACAGGAATTTCACCTGTAGCAATATCCGGCATGTTATATATCCACAATCCCTCAGCTTTATTTTCCGATAGCTGGAGTGAAGCCGGGTTTCGTGCAACGGTTGAAGTCATATATTCCACAGATTTAAGCACCGCATCGCGTGAAGTAAGTGTCTGTTTTTCCCTGATATTGATCTTATCCAGATTTTTAATAAACCTGTTACCCGTAATCAAAAATCTACCTTCCTTCGTCTGGGTCACATTCATAAGGGCGTTGTACACAGGAATTCCTTCAAAGTACTGTTGAATATAAAAATGTCTGGCTCCGTTGTGCCGGGTCAAAACTTCATCCACGATCTTCATTTCATTCACATCTGCTGATGCCAGCCCGAGCGATTGAAAATTGGCTGTAATGTGTTCCAACGGGTTGGTTACAGCCTGGTCCTGACCAAATAAGTTCAAAATAAAAAGTATATTCAAGGACAAAAGAGCAAATAATGATTTGTACATATATTCAAATAATTAAAAATAAAAATAATATTCTTATTGGATTTAATTCAGAAGGTTTTACAAGCAAAACAGTCAGTAATATTAATTATAAAAGACCGTTTCACCACAAAATTGTTCAAGTATTCGTATAGATTTTGTAAATAATAGATTTTTGTTTAGTTTATTATCATTCAGCCTTTAGTCTTTTAGCTGATGATTTATATCAAAAGTCAAAACCTCAATTTCAAGGACAAATTTGATTTTTTTTACATGTTGTACACGCTCAGTTTTATGGGCCTGACAAGCTAACAGCCTTACTCACAAATTAGCTAACCACCTAAATAATCACAAAATTTGTTTAGGTTGATCGTCGTTTAGTTTTTTGTCTTTTAGCTTATTTTTGTTTACCAAAGATCATAACTTGAAATTTCAGACGATTTTAATGTCTCCTGCTCGTCATGCACTCGAAATCCAACAGGCCAACAGATTAAAAAGCTAACCACTCAAATCATATGAATGATAAATTTTTCTTCCCAGGCTTATTCAATTTTGTGCCACAAAAACCACCCTTTGTCTAAAAACCCGATCAAAGCTGGTATAACAGCCGGTTTTTTTGCTATGTTCGCCCTTGAATTTGATTTTTAGCAAATGGAAAACAAACAAATTGTTTATGGCAGAAAACCGGTTCTGGAACTGCTTAAAGCGGGAAGCCAGATTGAGAAAATTTTTATTCAGCAAGGATTACACGGACCATTTGAAGTAGAACTCCGCAATCTGATGAAAGGAAAGGACATCCCTTTAAGTGTCATTCCTATTGGCAAACTCGATAAAATAAGCAGAGGCAATCATCAGGGAATCATCGCCTACACTTCCCTGGTAGATTATGTTGATTTTGAAAGTCTTGTGGCATTATCATTTGAAAGTTCAGGAGCACCTTTGTTTTTGTTTCTGGAAGGGATCACAGATGTTCGCAACTTTGGAGCTATCCTGAGAACAGCGGAAGTGTTGGGTGTGGATGCCATTTTTAGTCCATCCAAAAATACAGCATTGGTCAATGAAGACATGATCAAAACTTCTGCCGGAGCCTTATTTAATATTCCCATGGCCAGGGTCAAAAGTATGGACAGGGCTTTGCAATACCTCAGGGATTGTGGTGTTTTTGTAGCCGTAAGCCATTTGGGCGCTGAAAAAAGGATCACTGAACTGGATTTTACTGTACCTGTTTGTGTGGTAATTGGTTCGGAGGAAACAGGCGTAAGCGAACATACGACCAAATTGGCTGACAGCTTGTTTTTGATACCCCAACAAGGTCAGATCGATTCATTGAACGTAGCTGTTTCTGCCGGAGTCATATTATATGAAATTCAGAGACAAAGAGGTTTTCAAAAGTTTTGATTCAGTCTGAAGCTAAATTCCATTTCAGAAATTTCAATTTTTTTACCCCGGATAATTAGAGTAAACGATTGAAATACAAAAATTTAAGGTTCTCTATTTTTAAATCCTGATTGAGAACCTCAAATGAAATTACTGGAAAGTTTTCTTCAGATCTTTCTCAAAAAATTCTAATCATTAAATAAAAACTATTCTGGTGAAGATTCTAACCAATCCAATTAAAATCGCGGTTGTATTGATTTTTGCAGCTTTTATCTTAACGCAATGCGGTACACAAAAACAGGTATTACCAGCCACACAGGTTATTGAGGACAAGGGATTATTCTGGGAAATAAGCCATCCAGATACAGAGCATAAATCCTATCTTTTTGGAACCATCCATATGATCCCCGAGGAGCTATTCTTTTTACCTGATGGTCTGGAAGAAGCCATTGCGGGCTCGGGAGCTGTATATTTTGAGGTTGATATTTCAAAAATGAAAGACCCCGTTTATCAGATGGAGATATTGCAGCAATCTTTTATGCAGGGAGATACTACACTGAGCGATTTGCTAACCAAAGAGGAATATACATTTGTCAAGACCCATTTTGAGGAAATGGGAATGCCGATCTTTATGTTTGAAAAGATCAAACCAATGTTTTTATCCGTATTCGGAGATAAGGAGATCATGGGTAAAAACGCGGAAGGCAAGCTTCGGTTTTATGAATTCGAATTGATGGCATTGGCCGAAAAAGCAGGTAAGGAAGTCTTTGGCCTGGAGAGCATCGAATACCAGATGAGTCTGATGGATTCCATTCCATATACCAAACAAGCCAAATACCTTATCCAGAGCATACAATCAGATCAAAGCAGGGAAAGTATGCTGGACAGTCTTTTTGCTCTGTATATTGCCCAGGATATTGAAGCGATGCACGAAAGTCTGGACGAAGGAGACTTATCAGAATATGACAATATGTTGTTAAAGCACCGCAACCAGAACTGGATTCCTGTTGCCATTGGCAGTATGAAGGAAAAACCATGCTTTTTTGCGGTTGGGGCTGCACATATCGGAGGCCCTGACGGGATGATCACACTGCTCAGAAAACAGGGATTCATATTAAAGCCTGTGAATAAGCCCGGGATTTCGAATCAGCCATGATCCTGACGGTTGACCGACTTAAAAAACAAATTGGTTTATTTTTTATATGTATTCCAAAGGAAAAAGCTAAAAGATAACCATCTGAAAGCTTTGCATTTATAAAAAACTCCATTTGTTCAACTTTATTTCCATTTTATCCTACAATACCTGCAGCAAACTGACCTGCTGGTAAGATCCGCATTGCAATCTCACATAATAATTGCCTCTGGTATAATGGTCATTGTATAGTTCCCATATATATGAACCTGCAGATAATTTACCCATATCCCTCGAATAAACAGATCTGCCCAGCGGATCAAACAGCTCCAGTCTGGTTGGACCTCCCGGGATACTGGTTTGAATCCGTGTATAACTGATCATCGGATTCGGGTAAATCCGAAGGCTGAGAGCATCGTCACGGTTGAGTTCTTCGATCGAAGTAGTGGAACAATTATCTTTTATCAAAGGCAATTCCTGGAACCCATCCATCATGATCTGGCTGGTCTCGGATGTTGGAAGACAAAACCATTGGGAAAGGATCGACGCATACACAGAACGAAAATCGTATTGCATGGGTATATTGTCATCTTCGTTGGACTGAAGGGGAAGATTCGGATTGGAACCAAGGATACCAGGCTGGACTTTTGTACCAAAAAGGAACATAGGTGCTGCAGCACCGTGATCTGTGCCAGTACTCGCATTGGAAATGATCCGCCTGCCAAATTCAGAAAAGGTCATACCAAGTGTTTTATCCGCAACGCCCAATTGTTCAAGGTCTCGCTGGAAAGCAAACACAGCATCGTTCAGCATTTTCAGCAATGTGGCATGCAAACCACCGGAAGGATTACCATTGTCCACTTGTGAGGCATGGGTATCAAAACCGTACAGACTAACGAGATATATCCTCGTTTTCATCCCGCCACTGATCAGCCTTGCCACGGTTTTGAGCAGGTCCGCCAGATAATTGGTGCCTTCACCGGGATAACCGGAATATGAATTTGAGCCCTGAACGTATGCGTTAATGATGCTTTGAGCATAGTTCCTGATCTGTGAACCTATCTGCCGGATATATGTGAGTTCTGAACCAGCAGGTGTTTCGGGTGCCGGATCCAGCACCGGCGTATAATTTACATTGAATATTTCTGTAGAGTTGATATTGAATGCTGTCTGTACCTCATGACCCTGGAACAGTAAAGGCATATTGGCTCCGATCTGTACAGCCAATGGATCAGGCATGGAGGCATTTGGGTAACCAAAAGGATATCCTTCAAAGTTTTTCTCCAGAAACCTGCCAATCCATCCGCTGTTGATATATTCATCCGCATCCGAACCACTGTTCCAAATGTCTGTACTTCGGAAATGTGAAAAATTAGGTTTTGGATACCCGACGCTTTGGATGATCTGCAATTTGTTCTCGTTGAACAGTGTTTTAAAATGGGAAAGGGATGGATGCAAGCCTACTGGTTTGGGGGATAAATGGTGCAGTGAGGACTCAGGAATCAACAGGTTGGAACGTGCCGCAGCCAGTTTTGCATACTGATCCAGGGGAACGAGTGTATTAAGCCCGTCATTGCCTCCGTTCAGGAATATCATTACCAGAATATTGTCATTAGGTGGGTTGCCCAAAAAAGCATTGAGCATACCACCTGTAGAAAATGCATTCACCGAAAATGGCTTCAGGATAGCTGGAAGCGCTACCACAGGTGCCAGAGATTTGATAAAACTGCGTCGTTGCATTGGTTATCTTTTAATTTTATACAATATTGGTCATTCCCAATCAGATCAGGTTAAATTCTGCCTGTTGCATCATTTCTCTAAGCATGGAAAACATCCTGAAACGGACAGCAGATTGGTATTCCTGATTGGATGGTTCCAGCAGGTATTGATTCCAAAGATTGGTCCAGTAAAAATCATCGAGACCTGAGAGCAGGAAAGATTTGAAATAGTCCATAGTCTGTTGGCCCACTGGCAATCCATACAAAAAATTGACGGTTTCACTGACCAATTGGTTTGGATCAGCAGGCGCTTGCAATGACCTGATGAATTCCAGCGGATCAAAAACGATGACAGCATCTCCCAAGGCGATTTGTCCATTGCACAGGTTATTGATCAGGACCAGGCGGTTTGCCAGACTGTCCGAATTGATCCATACCCTTGCAAATAAGGGTGCCTGATGCCATGCCGGATAACCTGCCACCAGCGGTGGATCGAGCACATTCAGTCCTGTCTGGGCTGCGTTCGCAGCGATCAACGCCCAAGATAGGTACAGTGACTGCAATTGTGTTTGTGGATCAGGAAATTTAAAGTTAAAGATCCTGCTCAGACCTGCCACGAAATCCAGGGGAGATTTGATGACGCAACCCATGTTGAGTTGGTGGTAAAAATGTTCACTTTTAAGTAAAGTTTCCACCACCGGATATATTTCATAGTTATGGGTGCGGAATATCGTTGCCAAAGGCAAAATAATGTTTTGTTCAATTTCAGGTGAGATGTCATAATACACGAAAAACTGGTACAGTTTCCTGCAAATGAATTTACTAACTTCCTGGTTGGAAAATATCAAATCGAGCAATTCATTCACTTCTGTCTCCCCGGCCCCTCCGGTTTTACCGACTATGGTTTTATTGCCGTAAAAAGCAGAAAAGGTTTTATTGCCTGTATCATGCTGTGTGAAATCAAAAAAGTAACTGATGGGACTGGTGAACGGATTGATGCGCAATCCGGTCAGTATCCTTGCGGCTGCTTTGATATCGTCTTCGGTATATTCAATGTCTGGACCTTTACCTACAGTGAACAATTCCTGTAGTTCCCTGGCATAATTTTCATCCGGTTGTCCTTTGGAATTGAGGTAGCCGTTGAGATAGCGCAGCATAGCAGGATCGATCGTGATGGTTTTGGTCAGGGTTTTAAAATTCCCCAGACAATTGGCTCGGAGTGCTGCGAGATACCAATACATAGCCTGAGCTATTTCCACCACATCAGCCTCGATGGCAAAATGATTTTGCCAGAAAAGGGTCATTTTCTCCCGTATATTCAGTGGGCTATCGATCATCAGACCCACCCACCAGGCTTTGAGACTGTCTGTTCTTGCCTGGTAATACTCTACGGGTAATGCTGGATTAAAAGGAGCATTTACCCATGTCTGTCCGAAACCTGCATTTGGATCCGGCTTATCCGGCGTCGCATATACATTGACAGGAGGCGCCGGCTGAGGTGCTGACTGATCCAGCAAGCGGGAAACAGAACCTGAGAGACCGAGATCGGTAAAATCCTGAAGGTCATGCGGAGTAAAGCCGAAGCAGGTCCTTCGGAGCAAATGCATGGCCTGGGTTTGGGTCCATGACCCTGTATAAGGATCCAGTGAAGCGGTATTGTTCAGGTGTTTGGTAGCTGGTCTGGTGAGTAATTCAAAAAACTGACTCCTATCCATGTTGCGATCTTTTATATCCAAAAATAACACGGGATATGATATTTTTATTGTTGACCTGTAATAAATCGATATTAATTTTTGATGTATTTTTGCTAAACAGCGCCTTTGCCACATGCTGAAAGAAAAGAATCATTGGATACCAAAGGAACATGTCATAAGGATGAACCCTCTTATCAATATTCCTGAAAATTTAAGACTGATCTGAAAAGAGAAAACAGCTATGATAAAAAGAAATCATGAATACTGTGGACACGGATGAAGAAAAATACAGTTGCCCCGAAATACACGAATAAATACAATTTATTCTGGTAAGGTATTCATTTGAGTATTTAAAAAAATCATTCGTGCATTCGTGCCTTAATTATTCGTGCATTCGTGGCTAAATCCACCATACTTAAAAAATTTGGTAGTTATTTAAGTGGTTAGCCAATTAGTCTGTTAGCCTGTTAGTCTGTTAGCCTGTTAGTCTCTTTGAATTGAGCGTGTACTTTGAGCAAAAGACACGAAATTTGTCCTGGAATCAGAGGTTTTAACCTTTTGTATAAATCATTAGCTAATAGACTTAAGACTAAAAGACTGTTGAGCT
>DDTL01000033.1 GCA_002344345.1 Saprospiraceae bacterium UBA2365 | reverse complement strand
AAAATATTTGCAAGTTGGGTTAAGCTCCGGGAACCGTCTTTTTCGGTACCGCCACCCTGGGGATCCTTGTGCAAGGGCATTCCGCAACTCTGACAATTTTTGTACGTCTTCTGATCCATAATGATTTTTTTTATTGTATATGACAAATTTTATCCGGATGTTCCATTAGAAATACTTCCTTCCAATCAGTTGATCAACAATCAGCCAGTTCTAGAGGATTCTTGATCAATCTACACAAATATACAAAACTTTAGGTTCCTGCGTCACCACCCCATCTTTATACTTCACTGGCAATTATTTAGCTCATTAGTCTATTAGTCTTTAGTCTATTGCCTAATGAATCATACCAAGGGCTAAAACCTTTGATTCCAGGACAAATTTGGTGTCTTTTGCTCAATGTACACCCTCACTCCCAAGAGACTAACAGGCTAACAGACTAATCAGCTAACCACCTGAATAACTACCTTTACTGAAATATTTGCGGTTTATGATATGTTGGTCATTCTGAAAAACGCTTTAAGCTCTTCTTTCCTCACCTTTTCCAAATCGTGCCATCTGATCCCCAGGATAGCTCCTTCAATGGCACACAACATATTGATACAGGCATCTTTATCGACCGTTTTCAGTCGGATAAAAACGTTTTCTGTTCCGGTATTTCTCAATTGGCTGGCATTTTCAATGCCTATAAGTACAAGTTTTTCAGCCAATGTTTTACCGATATTGGGCAGTTTACTGAGTTCTTCGATTTTTGTGTCCATCTGAAAGTACTTTGTGGAACACAAAATTATGCTATTAATTCAATATTTTTCGTAATTGCTTAGCTCAATAGTCTATTAGTCTTTAGTCTATCAGCTAATGAATCATATCAAGGGCTAAAGCCTCTGATTCCAGGACAAATTTGGTGTCTTTTGCTCAATGTACACCATCACTCCCAAGAGACTAACAGGCTAAAAGACTAATCAGCTAACCTCCTGAATAAACTATTTTTCTTTTGAATTTTTCACCACAAAGGGCTCAAAGAAGGCACTAAGGGCAAAAGGCAAATACCATTCATTTCATCTAAAATCATTGGGACGACTCCTGAAATTTTTGTTTTTTCCCGCAGATCCCGCAGATAAACGCAGACGATAATTTCAGTTTCATAGCATGCAGGAAGTCTCTGGCTCAGATTGCCTTTCAATACCAATATACTGAAAGACCAATAAGCTATACTGATCATTTACATTTCTTTATTGAAGAATAATCCTGCTTTTACTACAATTCCTTTTTGAGATAGATCATATCCACCAGTTGAATGTCTCCATCGAACATCGGATGGTCGTAATGATCGGTAAAGAAATTCTTTACCCGGTGTGATTTTTCAAATCCGCAACTTTCATAAAATGACAGGATTGCCGGGGTCTCGCCTGTACCGACCAGCAGGGTTTGGAAGTCGTGTTTATAATATTCAGAAATAAAATTGATCAGGGCCCTCCCGTATCCTTTGCCCTGGTACTTCTCGTAAGTGGCTATGTTTTTCAACTCGCAGGTTTCGCTGTTTACCGGTAATACTACGCAAACGCTTTTCAAATCATCATCATACAAAGCAAATAAATCTCCTTGCGGTAAATACCTGTCAATCATATTTTCCTGTTCGTCTGCCAGCAACAACAGGTCCAGGAACTGTTTCTTATTTTCGGTAATTTTTACGATTTTCATGTTATCCTGGTTGATTGCTGATTGGTTCGGTTTTATTTTATTTTAATGGAATGGGCTAAAGCCGCATTCCTATTCATTGGAATGGGCTGAAGCCGCATTCCTATTCAATGGAATGGGCTAAAGCCGCATTCCTATTCAATGGAATGGGCTAAAGCCGCATTCCTATTCAATGGAATGGGCTAAAGCCGCATTCCTATTCAATGAATTGCCTCCTGAATTGCCTCCTGAATTGCCTCCAGCTTTAGCTGGAGGACAACAAATATCATTTCCATCATTGGCTTTAGCCAAAATATTATCCCTTATAATTTTCAAATCCATATTTGCTGATAAATTCATCATATTCCTGTTGAAATGATTTTTTAGTGTGGTGCTCTTCCTGATTTTTAATGTACTCCCTCACCCTATCAAACATCGATTCAGAAACAGATACCGCAAAATATTCATCCTGCCATTCAAATTTTTCTTGAGTCAAATTGCTTTTATTTATCCAATATGAAGATTCCCCTTTAATCAGTTGCATCACTTTTTGAATTGTCTGATCTATTCCCAATGAAATCAGACAATGACAATGGTCGGAATAACCATTTATAAAATCAATAAATATCCCTTTCTCCCTGGCATTGTCCCTGATATGGTTCCAAACTTTTAGTCTCAGATCCTTAGAGTCTAAAAATGGATACCTGTTTTTTGAACTCCATACAAAATGTAAGTAAACTTTTACAAAAGGCATATTAAATAGATTTTTTATCCTCTTACATTTGAAATGACTTTTTGAATGAGTTCTCTAAGTTTTGGATAATCATCTCATCGTTTCTGGTCAATCAAAGCCTTGCGGTCGGCTAAAAACAGATGTGTTCTTTTGCAGCCCTTTTCCAATGCCGGTGAATGATTTGAAAAACCCTGTATGTTTTTCCTTTCCCGATTGCCATAATTAGGAGTATTCAGTTCTGTCCTTTGGCAAAGGCTTCAACGGTTCTGTTTACATCAATTTGTGGTAGAATCCCGGTTTAAAAAAAATGACAGCAAACCAGAGTTCTATCACCTTTCTGAAATATCATCCCCCATTTTTCAGATGATCCATTAAGCAAATGCCCCCATTTTGTCATAAAATACCCAACGCTATAATCCCGCTTTTTCTTCTACAGGCATCCACAACGCCACCTGCATGAACAAACATCTCAAACCATCATCCGAAAAAAGTCCCATAAACATACAAAATACATTCCAATCCACAAAACGACCCGACATCTTTCTCACTCCCACCCTTTCCATACCTCCTGTTACCTCGCCCGGCATCATATTCTCTTGCAATCTCCTTCATATGTTTCCCTCCTTCCTCCATGTGTAAGGCCGTTCAGGCCAACAATGACCAACCTTGAACTCAAAATAAAACCATAGCTGAGCATCAAAATGTATATTTTTTTTTACTGCTGAAAATGATTTTAAGATCAATAAGCTTTTTTTATGTAATTTTATAAACTGAAAGAGTTGACAGTACCTGAGAATTATTGGATATCGATACAATAATTACCTGCTACTGAAAACCGAAAAATAAAAGCTGAATGAATGAACTACGACAAAAGATCATTGCTTTCCGGTATTAAGGCATTCATCGCCGAAACCGGTGATATGGCTTATTTTGCCGGCAGGTTTTTCAGGGAAGTATTTAAACGTCCTTTTGAATTCAAAGAGTTTTTGCGGCAGTGTTACAACATCGGCAACCGGTCATTTCTGCTGGTCGGGATCACTGGTTTTATCATAGGACTGGTGTTCACATTGCAATCAAGGCCCAAAATGGTTGAACTGGGCGCTGATGCATGGATTCCTTCAATGATCGCACTGGCCATCATCCGTGAGATCGGCCCTTTATTTACCGCCCTGATCAGCGCAGGAAGGATCGGGTCAGCCATCGGCGCCGAACTGGGATCCATGCGGGTAACCGAGCAGATCGATGCGATGGAGGTTTCCGGTACAAATCCTTTCAAATACCTGGTAGTCACACGGATACTCGCCAGCACGCTGATGATCCCGGTTCTGGTCATCCTAAGCAATTTTCTGGCGCTGTATGGTTCTTTTCTCGTTGAATATCTTAAAGGCGAAGTTTCGTTCAGGTTTTATTTTGATGAAGTTTTTCGCGCGGTAAAATATACCGACCTGATACCTTCGACCATAAAGACTTTCTTTTTTGGTTTTGCCATAGGTCTGGTTGGTTGTTACAACGGTTATTATTGCAAACACGGAACCGCCGGAGTCGGAATTGCAGCCAATACTGCGGTGGTTAAAACTTCACTTATGTTGTTCATCATTGATTTCGTTGTTGCTTTGATCACGGATATCCTGTTTTTATCATGATACAGAAAAGCGTACAAAAAAATGTGGTTATTTCCATCAGGAATTTAAATAAAAAATTCGGGAATCATCAGGTACTCGAAGGTTTCAACCTCGACTTATACGAGGATGAATCCCTGGTGATCATGGGTAAATCCGGAACAGGCAAATCCGTCATGCTCAAATGCCTGATCGGTCTGGAACGATTTGATCAGGGATCCATCAGTGTGATGGGCAGGAATATGGAAAAGCTTTCCAGTGAAGATCTTTCCTACATCAGGTCTGAAGTAGGTTTTCTCTTTCAGGGAAGTGCGCTGTATGATTCGATGACCGTTCGGGAAAACCTGGAATTCCCCCTCCGAAGACATAAAATAAAATTTGGCCACATCAAAAACACCACTCCTTTGATACAGGAAGCTTTGGAAAGCGTCGGATTACAACACACCCTGGACCTGATGCCCGATGAATTGTCCGGAGGGATGAAACGCAGGGTAGCTTTGGCGAGAACCCTGATACTCAGACCTAAAATCATCTTATATGATGAACCAACCACCGGATTGGACCCCATAACTTCCAAAGAGATCGTATTCCTGATCAAATCGGTACAACAAAAATTTCAAACCTCATCCATCATCATTACGCATGATGTGGACAGTGCCAGGCATTTAGCAGACAGAATGATCCTGCTGATCAACGGGAAAAATTATGCAGAAGGCACATTTGATGAATTGGATCATTCCGATGATCCCAGGATCATGGCATTCTTTAAATCATAAATCATGCAAAAGTCATTTTATCAGCAACTTAAATTAGGTGTGTTTGTCCTCACAGGCATTGCTTTATTAGTCGTAGCGACCATCATGATCGGACAAAAGCAGAACCTGTTTGGCAATTCTGCCACCATCTACGCGATTTTCCGCAACACAAGCGGATTAAAAGAGGGAAATAATGTTCGGTTTTCCGGTCTTAATGCTGGAAAAGTCACTAAAATAGAAATGATCAAGGATACCGTTATTATGATCAGCCTTTCTATCAATAAAGACATTTTGACCCATATCAAAAAAGATTCCAAGGCCGCCATTACTTCTGATGGCCTGGTAGGCAACATGATCGTGAATATCATGCCCGGAAGCGATTCATTTGGAAGTGTCGCATCCGGGGATACCATTCAGTCTTTTAGCCGGGTCAGTACGGATGAAATCCTGAACACCCTCAGCGAGACCAATGAAAATGCAGCCTTGCTCACAGTGGAAATGTTAAAAATCGCTAAAGAGATCACTTCCGGGCAAGGTTTGATCGGTGCGCTGGTCCAGGATCCTAAGATCACTCAAAGTGTCAAGGCTACCTTATTTGACATCGGGAAATCTGCCAATGAAGCCGCTCTGGCAGTGAGTAATCTGAATGCATTTATCAATTCTTTTGACCAGCCGGACAATCTTGCAGGAGCGATCAGGGACACCGTATTGGCAAATCAACTTAAAAATATCATACTCAATATTGAACGATCCTCCGCAGAGATCGGGCAGGTAGTGCGTCAGCTCAATCAAACCGTTAAAAATGCAGACCAGGCTGTGATCAACGCCAAAGATGGAAAAGGCACCATCAATTATTTGTCAAACGATCCTGATTTGGTTACCAAAATTGATCATACGATGAAAAATATTGATGAAACTGTCCTTGAAATACGTCAGTCAAGTCAACTGTTGAATCAGAATCTTGAAGCGCTGAAAAATACCTGGCCCATCAAAAATTATTTCAAAAAAATGGAAAAGACCTCACAATCAAAATAAAATTTCCCGAAGAAAACAAAAAGCATAATGGATTTCAAAATTTGTATCATTGGTGCAGGCGTAGTTGGACTTGCAATTGCCAGAGAATTATCGAAAAAACATAAAGGAATTGTTGTCATCGAAAAAAATCTGCGCTTTGGAGAGGAAACGAGCAGCCGAAACAGCGAGGTCATTCATTCCGGCATCTATTATCCTGCCGGGTCTCTTAAAGCCGGAATGTGCAAAAATGGTAATCGAATGTTGTACGAATACTGTGAACAAAACCACATTCCTCACAACAAATGCGGAAAACTGATCGTCACCACACATTCGGATCAATTGCCTCAACTCAACAAGCTCCTGGCACAGGGAATGGCCAATGGTGTGGAAAATATTCAATTGCTGACTAAAGAAGAAATCAATGAATCTGAACCAGATATTTATGCAGAAAATGCCCTTTTCATTCCCTCTACCGGCATCATTGACAGCCATCGTCTGATGAAGCAACTTTACTCTGACAGCCTTACAAACGGTGTGGATTTTGTGTTTCAATCCAGGATCTCGGGCATCCGGAAAATGGATAAAGGCTACATCCTGAATGTGGAAGACGGCACAGGCTCCGGTGATCAATTTACATCAGCCCGGGTGATCAACTGTGCCGGGCTGGATTCGGAAAAAATTGCAAGAATGACCGGTATTGAAGATGAAGCAAATAAACTTCATTTTTGTAAAGGTGAATACTTCAAATTGGCAGGATCGGGCATAAAAAGGCTCAGACACCTGGTTTATCCGGTCCCTGACCCAAAACTCGCGGGACTCGGCATTCACACAACCCTGTCGTTGGATGGTTCAATGAAATTAGGTCCAAATGTGATTTACCTCGAAGAAAATATGTATGATTATTCTGTTGACCCCAGCCACAAAAAAACATTCTTTGAAGCCGCCTCAAAGTACTTACCATTTCTGGAGGAACACCAATTGGAACCCGAAATGGCCGGCATCAGACCAAAATTGCAGGCCGAGGGAGAAGATTTCAGGGATTTTGTTATACAGGACGAAACTTCAAGAGGTTTCCCGGGATGGATCAACCTGACAGGAATTGAATCTCCGGGATTAACTTCCTGCCTGAGCATAGGCAAATATGTCGGAGATATGTTCCAGGAATCAAAGGATATCGAATAATGATGATAAATAATAAAATATGATAGATTTCAGAAGTGATACAGTCACCCAACCTACCGAACAAATGCTTGATTTTATGTTGCGGGCAAAAGTGGGTGATGATGTATTCCATGATGACCCGACAACCCTTGAACTGGAGCGTTTTGGCGCTGAAATGTTTGGGAAGGAAGCAGCATTGTTTTGTGCATCAGGCACCATGAGCAATCAGATTGCCATCAAGGTGCACACGAGACCCGGAGACGAAATGATCTGTCATGAGAATGCCCATGTTTACCGATATGAAGGCGGCGGAATGGCTTTCAACTCAGGTGTTTCACCCAAACTGGTGAATAACCCTTCGGGAAAAATAGAAGCGACTGATATTGCTGATCTGATCAATCCCGATGATCCCCATTACCCTCAAACTGTTCTGGTAAGCCTGGAAGATACTGCGAATCGTGCCGGTGGTATTTATTATGATATCCATGAAGTTGAACGGATATACCATGTTTGCAAGCAAAACGGACTTATGCTCCATGTGGATGGCGCCCGGATCTTCAATGCATTGACAGAGACAGGTGTTGATCCTGCAGTATACGGACAATTCGCTGATTCGATTTCCATTTGCTTATCCAAAGGATTGGGTGCACCTGCCGGAACCTTATTGATTGGAAATCAGGAATTCATCAGACAGGCTATCAGGGTACGCAAAGTTTTTGGAGGTGGGATGAGACAAACCGGATACTATGCAGCAGCCGGGATCTATGCCCTGCAAAATAATATTTTGAGGTTGAAAGAAGATCATTTGAAAGCAGTAAGAATAGGAAAAGTACTGTCAAAATTGCCCTGGGTAAACACGGTTTTGCCCGTACAAACCAATATCATTCTGGCAGAAATAGATCCTGGTTATACCGTTGAAAATGCGATCAATACCCTCCAAAAACATGGCATTGCCTGCCTTGCTTTCGGAAAAACCAGGATCAGATTGGTGACCCATCTGGGTATTACTGACGAAGATGTGGAATATGTGGAGAATTTGAAAATCTGAACATCGAACATCTCTAACTGTACGGACATCTATACATTTCAAAAAATAAAAAAATCAGATCAAAGGATCATTGGATCATCATATCATTGGATCATCAGATCATTGGATCATTGGATCATTGGATCATTGGATCATTGGATCATCAGATCATTGGATCATCAAATCATTGGATCATCAAATCATTGGATCATCCGATCATCAGATCATCAGTCCATTCTAAGGTTTTTCCACCTCATAAGGGTACATATCCGGATAGCCTTTGTAATATCCTTCCAGTTTGATCTTTTTTTTGCTTTCTTTTGCAAATTTCATAAAATCATCCACTGACCTGATGTCTTTACCATTCACCCTGGTTATGA
This sequence comes from Saprospiraceae bacterium UBA2365, assembly GCA_002344345.1. Taxonomy (GTDB): domain Bacteria; phylum Bacteroidota; class Bacteroidia; order Chitinophagales; family Saprospiraceae; genus UBA2365. The sequence goes on along the minus strand of DDTL01000033.1, from coordinate 34,161 downwards.
TGTATCCCGGTTCGATATTGGCTTTCTCCACGACTGAGCCTTTTTTTACGCTTAAAACGTAGGCTCCGGTTTTCCTTATCTCAATTCTTTCTGCGTCATTGAGTTCTCTCAATTCAAGACCCATTTCCGTCAGCAGTTTATCTTTCCTGACCTTTACCATATCGAAAGTATTCATGCTATTCTTGAGCACTGCGGTTGTTTTAGATACCATACCTTTCCTTGAATAGGTAAGAACCACTTTATCGCCTGGTCTGTTTCTGGCGATCAATTCAATAAAATCAGCATTCGCATTGATCTCTGATCCGTTGACACCAAGGATCACATCACCGGTTTGAAGGCCCGCGTCACGCGCTGCACTTTTATCATTTACTCCCTGAATCAGCACACCTGCTACTTTTTCGAGTTTATATTCCTTTGCGATCTGGTCATCAACGGGAATAATGGAAATACCGAGCCACCCTCTTTGTACACTGCCAAATTCCTTGATATCATAGATCACTTTCTGGGCAAGGTTGGAAGGAATCGCAAAGGAGAAACCTTCGTATTTACCGCTTTCAGACATAATCGCACCGATAACACCTACGAGCATTCCCTGTGTATTGACCAAAGCACCTCCGCTGTTGCCCGGATTGACTGCTGCATCCGTCTGGATATAGGCTTCCACTCCCTGAGCCTGAAGTAAATTGATATTCCGGGCCTTAGCGCTGACAATTCCTGCAGTAACAGTATTTTGCAAGCGATAAGGATTGCCGATCGCGAGCACCCATTCCCCAACCTGTAATGAGTCAGAATTTCCGAAAAACAGGAAAGGAAGGTTGGATGCCTCAATTTTGAGCAGCGCCAAATCAGTGGAAACATCGGCACCAAGCAGCTTTGCAGTAAATTCCCTGTTGTCATTGAGGACTATATCGATCCTGTCAGCACCTTCGATCACATGGTTATTGGTAACGATCAATCCATCAGAAGAAACAATTACACCTGAACCTGAAGCAGCAGCTATTTCGGGATGCATTGGCACACCTTTCACATCAAGTCTGGAACTGGTACGGATAAAAACCACTGATTCTACGGCTTTTTGTGCGGTTCCGATAAAATTGTCCGGCGCTGCTGCCCGAAACAGGTGATTCATCTTTCCATTAAGTAATACCTCATTTTCCCGCACAAATTTAGCTTTCTCCATTTCTTCCAAAGCAAGTTGTTGAGGATTGATCAAAAAATGGTAGGTCATAATACTGATAAAAGCCACAATAAGACTTACCAAAGCGGTGATCATCCATTGCTTAACCCAATTATTCATACGTTTCAAACTTTTAAAACAAGGAAAACCAAAGAAAAAATTACTTTATCAAGAAATTTCTTACCAATTAATATAAATGGTTAAAAGACCCGATGCATGCATTTTCATAGAATCAAAAAATTCATTCCATCCTCGAAGCATTTCAACCATTATAAAATGGATGTATTATAACTAAAATACAATCATTTAATCTAAGTGAATTTTAACTGACATATAACAGCACAAAACTCAAAACTGTTTTTTCAAAAAAAGGAATTTTACAACCCTTTGATCAAACCCCTGTTGGAACCGCCAATAAAGGCTTCTATTTCCTTTTTATATTCTGATTCGGGTATATTTGCCTGCATTTCAGAAATTCCTTTACTCAGGTTCGTATTTTTTACAAATAAATAACGGTAAATATCTGTTATTGAATCTATACTTTCCCTGGAAAAACCTTTCCTGCTCAGACCAATTTTATTCACGCCTCCATACGCGACGGGGTTTCTGACGGCCTTAATGAATGGAGGAACATCCCTTCTTACGATGCTTCCACCGCCAATCATAGCATGGGAGCCAATTTTGCAAAACTGGTGAACTGCAGACAATCCCCCGAAATTAACAAAATTCCCTACTTCAACATGGCCAGCCAGATTGACGCCATTCGCAAAAATGCAATGATGCCCAACCTGACAATCATGTGCCACATGCGCATAAGCCATCAGATAACAATGATCACCAATCACAGTTTTTTTCTTTACCTTAGTGCCCCGATGCAATGTTACGAATTCCCTGATAGTCACGAAATTGCCAACTTCAACCCAAGTTTCTTCGCCTGCATAACTCAAATCCTGTGCTTCTGCTCCGATCACAGCTCCGGTAAAAATGCGGCAATTCTCCCCTATTTTACTCCCATCTAAAATGGTAACTCCCGGATAAATAATCGTATTGGCCCCGATTTCCACATTTCCGGCAATAAAACAGAGAGGGCCAATTTCTACTTTATGTCCAATTTTTGCATCGGGATGAACAAATGATGTTGTATTCATATATAATTATCTTTTAACAATTTGCGCCATCAATTCTCCTTCAGAAACCACATTATCGCCACAATAAATTGTACCCCACATGTGCACGATTCCCCTACGTATGGGTTCCATCATTTCCAGTTTAATGACAAGGCTATCTCCCGGCAATACTTTTTGCTTGAACTTTACTTTATCAATTTTGAGAAAATAGGTATCCCATCCCAATGGATCTTCCTGAAGTTTAAGGGCAAGAATGCCTCCAACCTGAGCCATGGCTTCAATTTGCAATACTCCCGGCATCACCGGATTTTCGGGAAAATGTCCGGTAAAGTAATTCTCATTAAAAGTTACGTTTTTGATACCCACTATATAAGTATCAGTCATTTCTATGATCTTGTCGACAAGTAAAAATGGATACCTGTGTGGCAATAAAGCCGCAATATCATTGATATCCAACAGCGCAGGTTTGGCCAGGTCATATTTAGGTTTGCCCTTGAGTTTTTTTTGTTTTCGGAACAAATCCAGCAACATTTTTGCCAGGGCAAGATTTGGTTCATGACCCGGTTTTTTTGCTATGATCTTTCCTTTGATCCTGACGCCAAATAAACCCAGATCACCCAAAATGTCGAGCACTTTGTGTCTGGCCAATTCATTACGAAAACGCAATGGAGTGTTGTTTAATATGCCTTCTCTGGAAACTTCCAGTTTTTCAAGCCCCATTTTTTTGGCGAATTCATTCAGTTCCGCCTGGTCGATTTGTCTGTCTGCAACAACTATGGCATTGCTCAGATCGCCACCCAATGCGAGACCTCTCTGGAAAAGAGATTCAATTTCGCTAAAAAAACCAAAGGTTCTGGCCGGGGCAATTTCAGTTATATAGTCTTCCATTTTGTTCAATTCCGCAAATTGCTCCTGTACTGCGGATTTATTAAAATTGATCAGTGCCTGAACTGCAAATCCTTCTGCAGGCATTAAAATATATTCTGAATCTGTCTCTTCATATTTAAAAACTATGGTTTCCTCTATCTCCAGCACTTCCTTTTCATTTTCTCTGGCAACGATTCCAGCTGATTGGAGTGCATCAACGATCTGAACCGAACTTCCATCCAGGATAGGCATTTCCGGCCCGTCAAGCTGGATCAGTATGTCGTCTATACCCAATGCAAACAAAGCTGACATGGTATGTTCGATGGTACGCACTGAAGCTTCCTGGAAGGTAAGCGTGGTACCTCTTTTTGTTGAGCTGACATATCTCAGGTCAGCCTGAAATTCCGGCTGGCCTTCCAGATCAATTCGCTGGAATCTCACGCCAAAATTTACCTCTGCCGGTTGAAAAGTAACCGTACTGACAGATCCTGTATGCAATCCCTTCCCTGTTAGCGAAAATGGTTTTTCAATTGTTTTTCTGTGTTCCATTTTGTTCATTTTTTATACTTTCCAATTCTTTTTCAAGTTTGTAGATCTTTTTTTCCAATTCAGGTAATATTTTAAACACCGAATACGATCTGATGTAGTCCATAAATCCGATCGCAGGTGTTCCGAAATACTTACCATTGGGTTCGCTGATGGACCCTGCCACTCCGCTTTGCCCCTGGAACTGACTACCATCTGCTATCTCAACGTGAGGAACAAACGCTGCCTGACCACCTACCATACAATTTTTGCCAAGATGCACACTGCCTGCAACGCCTGTCTGTGCAGCGATGACTGTATGGGCGCCTATGTGTACATTATGCGCTACCTGAACCAAATTGTCCAGTTTGACCCCGTTTTCGATGACCGTTGCACCAAAAGTTGATCTGTCAATAACAGTATTGGCGCCTATTTCAACATGGTCACCTATTTGAACGATCCCTGTTTGTGGAATTTTGGTAAAAGTACCATCTTCCTGTCTGCTAAAACCAAAACCATCACACCCTATGACAGTATTGGCATGAATGATCACATGATCCCCAATGACACAACCGTGGTAAATCTTAACTCCCGGATAGATCTTGACGTTCTTACCTATTCGGACATTTTCACCCAAAAAAACCTGGGAACCGATCAAGGATTTTTCACCTATGGTAACGCCTGCACAAACAAGTGTAAAATGACCAATGGAAACACCGGAACCGATCATTGCACCGGGAGAAATAATTGCCGAATCCGCAATCTCATCAAAAAAATCTTTACCATTATCAAATAGCACGAGCAAAGATGAAATCGCACTTTGAACATCATCGACTCTGATCAAAATGCAGGTCTCAGGAACCACAGAATCGAAATTTTTATTCACAATGACTGCCGAAGCTCCTGTTTGTGAAATAAACTTTCCAAATTTCCCGTTGACCACAAAACTAAGATCACCTGGTTGAGCATCCCTGATGTGGTTTATCCTGTAAATAACCACGTCTTCTGGTCCGCGGTATTCAATATTCAAATATCTAAAAATATAACTGATCTTAAGCATCGGACAAATTTATAAAATTTAATGGCAGAGCAAAATGATTGACCCGGATAAATGCAGGAGACTTATTTTGACAGTAAAAAATACTACGGAAAAAAAAGCCTTGGCAGAATTACAAAGTGACAAAAATGACAAGACACAATATTTACATCCTTGAACATTAACACTATATGAATCTATAGTTCATATAAAATCATTGTATTGAAAAAAACAAAATAGAAATTCCAACAATTACCATTCGATGTTTAAAATAACGATCATCCATTCAACTCTGTTGTTTTACCATCCGCAAAAAACTGGCACGCATGGTGGTTGACAATAAAAAATCTTCTGATTTTCCCAAAAAAAATAATAAAAAAAATACATCAATTTGTTAAATTTTTGTAACTTACACCATATTTAATATCCACTTAAATCTGTAGTGCTATGATGAATGAAAAAATTTCTACGATTATGACTACTGAAGTTATCACGGTTGGTCCCGAAGATAACTTAGATCATGCAAAACAATTACTTGAAGAACATGAAGTCGAGCATTTACCGGTTGTGGATGACGGCAAGCTGGTAGGCATCCTTTCTTACTATGATCTTTGGGAAGTGAACAAAGAGTTTAAAGAGTATTCCAAAGTCAAAGTGAAAGAAATCATGACCAGAAAAGTTGTTCATCTGGAACCGAATGACAAAATTGGTACTGCCACCGAAGTACTTTTGCACAATTTATTCCAGGCGATTCCAATTACAGATTCTGACAGGAACCTGGTTGGGATTGTGACAAATCTGGATATTTTATGGTATGCCTATAAGAAAGAATACCCAAAACATTATGAAAACTTCAAGTACTTCAAATAAACTTTGATGCTTGATTACCATATTTAAAAAAACATCTTCCTTGAAGATGTTTTTTTAATTTACATTAAAACGATCGGACTTGTCATTAAGAAAAATCATACCTCCGTTAAATGATGCGTATGCTTATCAAGCCTTCCAACTGTTGAGGATCCTTGCCGTATTGGGAATAGGGATCATGCTCGTAAAAGCAGGACTTAGCCGGGAAACTGTATCAAGCTATGAATTATTTATTTTTTGGGGCAATATCCTCTCATTTTTCTGGGTGATGGGAATCAAAAATGCGGCAATTTCTTATTTCCCAACATTGAACAGCGAGCAGCAAAAAACCTTTTTCTTCAATTTATTCCTCATTTTACAGTCATTAGGTGTTTTGGTTATCATCTTATTGGGAATGTTTTCCAGGTTGAAGGGATTTCAGACAGAAACCTTTAATAAGCTGGGCTTTTATCTGCCTGTTTATCTGGCCTTATATGCTCCGACCGTACTGATCGAGATCATGTTCATATTAAATAAAAAGGCTAAAAGGATGTTGCAGTACGGTGTTTTCATCCATCTTTTACAATTTGCTGCCATTTTTTTTACAATCAGTTTGTCTTTTGAGTTGAAAGATTTATTCATGGCATTGACCCTATGGATGCTGTTTAAATGGATCTATACGGTTTTTTTGTTGCATTCATATAGTCAATGGAAGTTTTCTACGAATCAAATCATGACATTCGGCTTGTTTTGTATTCCTTTGATTTTGCATATGTTGCTGGGCAATGGTATGGAATACATCGACGGATTGATCGTTAGCAGGTATTTTGATACAGGACAATTTGCCATATACCGATTTGGTGCCAGGGAATTACCTGTTTTTTTAGTGATGATCGGAGCATTAAGCAGCGTCCTGATCCCAATAGGTGTACAAGATGCACAGGTTGCGGCGGAGAAGATAAAAATAGAATCCCGTAAATTGATGCATCTTTTCTTCCCTGCAATTCTAATTTTACTATTCATTTCACCTGAATTATACCGATTTTTTTACAGTACAGATTATCGATCATCAGCCTTCATTTTCAATATTTACCTGTTGATTTTTGCTTCCCGCATCATCATGGTAGAAGTTTTTTTGTACGCCAAACACCAAAATAAGATGTTGATGTGGGTATCCGGCATCGAATTACTGATCAATCTGGGCTTATCATTGCTTTTGATGAATTGGTTTGGACTGGCAGGTATTGCCTGGGCTACAGTGGTTGCATTTGCAATCAGCAAACTGGTCTTTATCCTGTATATTTACAAAAAATATGAAATTGCCATCCATAAATACCTGGATATCAGGATATATTTGTTCTATTCGATCGCTTTATATCTCAGCCATTTCATGTCCTTGTATCTGTGGAATGCTTAAAACAGCGTAGGGTTTTAAAAAAAGCAAAAACCTGAAAAAACAAATTACCACAATATAAACAGTATTTTATATTACTATATTTTTAGTACTATTAATTTCAATCAACAACTTGCAAGACTTTCGGTAAACTCGCTGGTTAGTTGGAGAATAATTACTAAACAAGTTTAAAATGATTAACAAGCAGTTCGGTTTTGTCATCGAACGATAAACTGTATAGAAATTGTGCCGCATTCTTTTTCGAATTCACCTGGTGCAAAAACATATCTGGTTGCAGCAAATTCCGCAGTTTCGACCAAATCCGCATCTGTGGTGGTAGATCCCTTTTGAGTAAATTTCGCAGAAATGACTTTACCTTTTGAATCAATACATACCTGAACGACTACTTTCCCTGATTTTTGAGAATGTTCAATAATTTCCGGCTTATACATAACACCCCTGCCTTCGAGACCACCGCCTACTTTGCCTTCGCCTTTTGAGATTCCTCTGAGGGCATCAGCTCCCGGGGACCCAAGCGGATCTCCCTGATTCACATCACTTTTAGCTCCGGAATTGTTTTTAAACAGCCTGCTAAAATCTTCGGCTGGCTTTTGCAAAGAAGTTTTAGTAGTCTTTTCCTGTTGCCTGACAGGTTTATCGGCATTTTTATTGACCAAAACCGGACTATCATCTTCTGAAAGTTCTGTGCTTACAGATTCATTCTGTTCTTTTTGTTGTTCCTGGGTAACGGCTTCAGCATTCTCTGTTTGTTCCTGCCCTTCATATGTGATTGGCATCCCAAAATTGACCAATATACCCTGGTAGCCTGGGGGAATACCTGGTCTTGAAAAATCTGCGTAGAAAATTAACAGGAATAAAATAATAAGGTGTAATAAAATGCTAATAGTCAAAGCAAATGACTTATGATCAGAAAAGAAAGGAATTTTTATTTTTGACAACATGTCCCCACGTTTTCATACCCACAAACCCTATATAATTGAGTTAAAGTTATCGAGGATCCGTCATAATTGCATCAATTTCAAGCCTGTAAGCAACATCCATTAATGCGACAACATATTCATTCGGAACTTCAGATGAAGGTGAAATCGTAACGCTTACCGGGCCGCCTCTCCTGTTTTCCTTAACCTTTTGCAAATTGAGTTCAATACTTTCCAAGGTAATCCTTTTGCCATTTACGAAATAGTAACCTCTTTCATCAACATCTACATTAAATGGTTTTGTTTGCGCTTCAATATTTTGTTGAGATTTGCCTGGCAATTTCAAATTGAGGGCATTGGGCACCACCATGGATGATGTCAACATAAAAAAGATGAGCAAAAGAAAAATAATATCTGTCAGTGAAGACATATTAAACTCTGCAGTAACTTTGGATTTTTTACGTAACCCCACTTTGACAAATTTTAGTTTAATTACTATTTTCTGGGTTGGGTGGCAATGATTGCCCTCATCCTGTTTGCATTGGCCATTCCCATTACATCATATACTTCCTTCCAGGGAACGCCGATTTCAGAGATAATGGTAACCGTAGCGTCTTTTTTTACATCAGGTTCCATTTGTTCGTAAGCTGCTCTGATTTGACCGTTAATGCTTTCTTTTTGGGTTTTAGATCCATTAAACTGCAATTCTCCATCAGCTTTTAATGTAACAGCGACCGTAGTGGGAGCAACCGTTCTGCTATCCGATTCAGGCAGATCGAAATTGATCTGAATGGTGGATGAAGTCAGCATAAAAAATATCAAAAGCAAAAAGATGATATCCGTCAAAGACGCCATGCTGAATTCAGCGCTTGTTTTATTTCTTTTTCTTAGTCCCAAAACAACTTATTTATGCTGTTGGCTCTTGTAATAAATCCATAAATTCAACAGTAACCTGTTCCATTTTGAATACCACTTTGTCTACCAGTGCAACGAGCAGGTTATATCCCACAAAAGCAAAAATTCCAATAAACAAACCGAAAGCAGTAGTGATCAATGCCTGGTATATACCACCTGCCAAAACTGAAGGAGTAACATTCTGTTCATTTGCCATCGTATAAAAAGCCAGGATCATCCCTGTTACTGTACCAAGAAATCCGATCATGGGAGCTGCACCTGCAATACTGGCAAGTGTGGATAGGTTTTTTTCCAACTTAAATATCTCCAGGTTACCTACATTTTCAATAGCAGCGTCAATATCTCTTAACGGTTTACCTATCCTCATCAGACCTTTCTCAATCATTCTCGCCATCGGAGAATCATTTGACCGACATAATGCTTTAGCTCCTTCAATATTTCCGTTTGATACGGATGCCCTGATATTATTCATAAAACTTTGATCAATATTACCAGCTTTTTTGATGGTAAGCCATCTTTCAATAAAAATATAAGCTGCCAAAACTGATAACACCAATAAAACAGCAACGTTTGCAACCCCCATAGGCCCACCCATCAAGATAAGGTCCAAAAGGTTTTGTTTAGATGCTTGTATCTCTTCTCCTACTTCAGGAACCAATAAGAAAGCGAATTGAAACATATACATTTTTTTGTTTAATAAGCCATTAACGCAATTAGTAAATAGAAAATTATTCCAGCGGGCAAATTTAGTTAAATGAATGGAAATATTAAATTTATTTATCATTTGATTAAAAAAAAAATTACCACCTGGATATTTTTGTATTTAAAAATGAAAATCAACCCTTAGACAGGAATAATCCGGGAATATTTGTTGCAAATAACTTGACTGCGATCGCGAGAAGAACCACACCAAAAATCTTTCGCACTACATCAATACCTGATTTTCCGATCCATTTTTCTATATAAACGGATGTTTTCAGCACAAAATATACGAAGATCAAATTCACTGCTATGGCCGTAATAATGTTAATGGCTTCATATTCTGCTCTTAGTGCGAGAATGGTTGACAAACTTCCTGCGCCTGCTATCAAAGGAAATGCCAAAGGTACGACAGAAGCAGTCACAGGAGTATCACTTCCTCTGAAAATGTGGATGCCAAGGATCATCTCCAGAGCCAGGAAAAAAATAATAAAAGATCCGGCTACAGCAAAAGAATTTACATCTATACCGATCAAATGCAGGATCTGTTCTCCCAAAAACAGGAAATTTATCATAATTACACCGGAAATGATTGTAGCTTTGCCGGATTGTATGTGACCCACTTTTTGTCTAAGGTCTATGATGATGGGAATGCTTCCCGGAATGTCTATCACCGCGAACAACACCATGGTAATGGTGATGATCTCTTTAAAATCCAATACTTTAAACTCCATATAATTCAAAAATTTACAAAATACTTTGTTTTGATATATCGAACAGTTATTTCACTTTTTCATCCTGATCATGCTCCAGTCTGAATAAACAAAGTTAACTTCGAAACACTACAAGTTTGTCCAATAAAAGTTTTGATCTTTAATCAGGAAATATTTATTAAACTTTTTTAATTACTACTCCTTATACAGTATCTTCTATTGATTTATCACAAACCAAGTACTTTTATACCCTGTTCAAACCTGATATCTATCGGGATGTTGAATGCTTTAAGCCTTTCAAGGTCAAGTTGTAATTCTTCACTTGTTTTCGCCTTTTCTTCTATCAACTTACCTGCTCCTGTGTAATCTCCATTGCCCTGCAAGGTCAGGATCAATCGGGTAAGGCCTGTAACGGCTTTTTCGAATTTTTCAAAATGAATGGTGTACTTTCCTGATTTCGGATCCCTGGTAAAAGCGCCAGCCTCATTGAAATAATTAAACCGGATCATATTAGCCACCCCATGTGCTGAAGAACTGCCAAAACGGATTGAACGGAATATCCCTGCCATAAAGGTTACATAATATCCATGTAGGTCACCTTGTAACTCTCCTTTACTGTGCAATTGCTTCACCAGATATAATCCAAGTATATCAGCTTTGCTTTCTTCAATGGCTGAAGCGTGTTCATTCAAAGCGGTTCTTACAAGACCTTTTCCGTTGATGGTATTGTTCATACCAAGTCCATGAGCGACTTCATGAAACATTGTGTTACCAAAAAATGCTTCAAAATTTATTAAATGCTTTTGTTCATCATCAATGAGTACATCGGCGATCGGCACCATAATTTTATCGAATTTAGCTCTCATTGCATTTTTCAACTGAAGCCGGCGACTGCCCTTTTTGGCCTGAACTTCCTCATCGTTGGGCAGATTGATCGCGATGGTTTTGGAACCTGCATTGCAATCACCTGTGTAATAAACTGCATCATAGGCATTCAAATCACCACCTAAACCCGGCTTCTCCCTTTTGTATTTTGGATCAACGGGTAAGCTTTTTTGCAATTCAGGTAAAAACTTTCTGTAACGTTCCAGTTTTGCACTCCACTCAACATCTTTCACCAATACATAGGCTTCGTAAGCCGCTTTATAATTGTATAATTGATCATCATAATGTTCTATCGGTCCAATAACAAGGTCCACAACATTGTTTTTCATATCCATCCAGGCCAGATCACTTAACCGGTAATTATCAGAAGTCAAAGCTTCAGCCCTCAGCACAAGATAAGTTTTTAATCCCGGATCTTCAGCCAGTTCTGAGGCTTGTATCAACAGATCAGCTGCCTTTTTCAATTCCTTTTCAAACATTTTATGGTATGGGACCGTGATCAGTTTTCCTGAAGCATCCCTTCTCACAAAGGTATATAGATCTGTTTTATCCTTAAATTGAGCCATCTCAAATTCATCTTTTGTCATGTCAACAGGATAATAATTGGCTCCCAGAGGTTTTTCACCCACATTTTCAATGAAGGCTTTGTTTCCATCAAGCCTGTCCCAGGGACCGTATTGGAGGATAACTGCAGGTTTCATACGCTCGTCCGGAAGCGAAGAAAGCAATGAATCTTTATTACCATAGGTCTGGAACCAAAATAGCTCATCCATGATATCAGCTGCATCGATCATCAGCCGAATCATCTGTTTCTCTTTTTCTGACAATCTACTGACATCAGTAGTCAATCTGAAAGCAGCATACTGATCAGCAATCAGTTCTGCCTGTGTTTTAATGACCGGAATATCGGTTGTTTCTGTCTGTTTTTTCTCTTTGCAGGAAATAAATATCAATCCGGCAACAAATAAATAAGCGCTCAACTTCATAACAGAAAATTATTGACTTTTTTGAAAAAATACCTATTTGGGTTATACATTAAATTATTAACTAATATATTACCCAATATGATGCAAAGGTACTTGAATTTGTCAATGAAAAACGAAATGGAAATTAAATTTAACGAAATAGCTTAAAATAAGGAAATCATAGAAAATCGGATCTGTAATCATTTTTTTTAAGGGAAGTAAACCAAAACAATAATAAAAATCCACAATTTGAAAACAATTGATCAGACGATTCCAGAACAAACCAATCCAAAATTATCATACAACTGGCTCAATTCATCAAAAATCAGTAAATTTAAGTTAAAAATCACCTCAATTCCTTTTAAAACAAAACCTATCCTGCATCAGTACACATGCATCTGTCACATTTGATACTACACATTAAAGGACAGGATACAAAAAGTGGTCAAAAGTGTTGATTTTGTTGTATTTTTGGACATTATATCTGAACCAATTTAGTGTAAAGGGAAAATTTTTGTTTTGAAACCATTTAAAACAGTCCCAATCAACCAGAATTCAAAAGCCAAGCTGAAATTATGATACAAATTAAAAACTTTTTTAAAGAGCTCCCATTAAACAGAGATTGCGAATTTTTTGAAGACATTCTGCAGCAAAAAGGGTTTAAACTGGAACGCATCATTTCATTTGGACAAAACACTCCGGAAAATGAATGGTATGACCAGGAACAGGAGGAATGGGTGATCCTTTTAAAAGGCAGTGCAACGCTTGTTTTTGAAGATAAACCAGGTGAAATCGAGCTAAATCCCGGCGATCATCTGCTCATTAAAGCCCATCAAAAACACCGGGTAAGTCGGACCGATCCGGATCAACCCAGTTTTTGGCTGGCGATTCATTTTGACACAGTCTAAATTAATGGAAATTTCAGTCAAATTTCATATAATGAAAAGAGCTCGTTGAAATGCCTTACCTTTGCAAAAAAATATAACGATTATGACACATAAAGAACATGGATTTGAATCCCGGCAGGTGCACGCCGGTTCAGTCAAAGAGAATTTTGGAAGTGCTGTAACCCCGATCTATCAAACATCTACATTTTCATTTACGGATGTCCAACAAGGTGCCAACCGTTTTGCCGGTGTCGAAGATGGATATATCTACACCCGTATCGGCAATCCTACAATTGCAGACCTGGAAGAAGCCGTAGCCAATCTGGAAAATGGTTTTGGAGGCATTGCTACATCCAGCGGGATGGGTGCTGTTAATACAGTTTATCTTAGCCTGTTGGGTACAGGTGATCATATGGTCGGTACTGCTGCATTGTATGGACCATCAAGAGGCATCATGGAGTCGCTGTACAAGGGATTGGGTATTGAATCAAGTTTCATACACACACATGAACCGGAAAACCTCAGAAAAGCGATCAAAAGCAACACCAAGCTTATTTATATTGAAACACCAACTAACCCGACCATTGAGATAACAGATCTGAAGGCTGTTTGTGCGATAGCAAAAGAACATGGAATCCCGGTTTGTGTGGACAATACATTTTGTTCTCCCTATTTACAAAGGCCACTAGACCTGGGTGCGGATATCGTTTTGCACAGCATCACCAAATTCATCAATGGTCATGCGGACATTGTCGGTGGCATAGTAGTCGCTAAAAGCAAAGAATTGTATACGAAACTACGATCAGTGATGGTGAACATGGGCTTCAATATGGATCCTCATCAGGCGTTTATGGCGAGAAGAGGTTTGAAAACGCTCAGTATTAGGATGGACAAAGCCCAGCAAAATGCCATTGAAATTGCCAGATATCTTGAAAATCATCCGAAAGTTGAGCGCGTATTATATCCGGGGCTTGAGTCACATCCTCAATTTGAATTAGCCAAAACACAAATGGACGGTCCCGGGGCGATGATGAGCATTTTTCTGAAAGGTGGTCTGGAAGAAGGCAAAAAACTGATGGAACACTTGAAGCTTCCTCTTTTAGCCGTTTCGTTGGGTGGTGTGGAAACACTGATACAGCATCCGGCTTCGATGACTCATTCCAAGTTGAGCAAAGAAGCGCGTGAATCTGCCGGTATCTCCGACAGCCTGGTAAGGTTATCTGTGGGCATCGAGGATATAAAAGACCTTTTGGATGATTTTGATCAGGCATTGGCAAGTATTTAGCCTGGATGGATGTTCTGATTCTTCAAGCAGGAAAACTTTAAATATTTGTTTGTCAATCAAAATATGATACAATTCAAAACAATTTATCCTTTTTTTTGCTTCCATAAGAATAAATTAATTGTTTGGGCAAATGGAAATTCTCAACATTCAGGATTGGCGGATCAGTGTAGGCAGTAAGCCCGTAATCATAGCCGGACCATGTAGTGCCGAAACAGAGGATCAGGTTTTAATGACAGCCAAATCACTTGTATCCAAAGGCATACGCATTTTCAGAGCGGGTATTTGGAAACCACGAACCAGACCCAATGCTTTTGAAGGAATTGGCAGCATCGGTTTGCAATGGATGAAAAGAGCCAAGGAAGAAACAGGGATTTTACTGGCTACAGAAGTAGCCACACCTGAGCATCTGGAAGAATGTCTTGAAACCGGAATAGACATATTTTGGATAGGCGCCAGAACCAGTGCCAATCCCTTTGCGATGCAGGAACTGGCAGAAGCTATGAAAGGTATGGATCTGCCAGTTTTGGTAAAAAATCCGGTAAATCCTGACACTGATTTATGGCAGGGTGCCATTGAGAGGCTTCAAATTGCCGGAATTGAAAGAATTGGAGCTGTGCATCGGGGTGTTTCAAGTTATGATCCCGGCCCATATCGGAATGTTCCCCTCTGGGAAATGCCAATTGAACTGAAAAGGAGGATACCTGACATTACTATGTTGTGCGATCCCAGCCATATCGCAGGCAACCGAATTATGATTGAGTCGGTAGCACAGAAAGCATTCGACCTCAATTTTGATGGATTGATGATAGAAACCCATAATGATCCTGATCAAGCCTGGACAGATGCACAGCAACAAATCAACCCGGAACAGCTCGACAGGATGTTGCGATCTATCAAACTCAGGTTAGTTCATCCGGAAGGGATATCTTATGAACAACTCGATGAATGGAGGGACAAGATCGATGAACTGGATATACAGATGCTCGAAATACTATTGAAAAGAATGGAGATCGTCAATGAAATAGGACGATATAAAAAGGCCTGCAACATGACCATACTGCAACCAGAAAGATGGAATAATGTGTTAATGAAAAACATCCGCCAAAGCGAGGAAAAGCACCTGGGAAAAGATCTGATCACCAAAATATTTTTCGCCATACATGAAGAATCCATCAGGAAGCAAACCGAGATCATGAATAAAAAAGAGCCCGGATAATTTGCTTCCTGACAGATTTACAATAAAATGCTAAAATAAAAACCTTAATGATACAAGTCCAGATAATCCAGTTTGAGTGATCCTGATCTGACCCTGACCTGAATTTTGTTGGTTCCCGCCGGCAATGTAAAATACCCGACAGGATGTTTTGCCAAAGTACCTCCTTCAATTTTTTTTGCCACATTATTGCCATTGATGGTCACATCGATCACGGCATCTTTACTTAAGACTGCAGCGCTTAAATCAACCTGGTATCCCCCCTTTTTCCGGTTATTAAAGGTATAAATCACCCATTCTTTATCCTTCAGTATGATGGATTGTTCAGACCAGAAAACCTTTTCATCTTCACTGTCTAGAACGATATTCACCGGTTCATTCTTCCTGTAAAAAGCGCTCCTGAAACTCGTATCCTTTACATAATATGAGATCATAAAACCCTCATGTCCATAATTTTCAGCCTGAATTTTACCTGGAATTCTGGTCATAATGGCATTGCATACATCTTCAAAATATTGACATTGATCCAGTTTGATATTTTCCAGAAACTGGTTGAAAGTCTCTTCTGCCAGTTTGGGGTCAGGTTTTGGACCACCGCGGGTATATTCTGCGATCAAATCCCAGTAAAGAGGCTTCTTGATGGAATATGGTGTATTTTGAGTATCCATTTTTTTCCATGGCCAAAAAGAAAATCCTATATTATTTGCTTCAAAATATTGGGTGGTAGCCCAATAAATGGTATTGCCCTTTTCACCGGTTTCTCCCACCCAAACAGGTGTATTCAGTTCCTCTCTTTTCTTCAGAAACTGACTGATGTCATTCAGTTGGTCCGGCCGTCCCCAACAATAATAATGAAACTGATAAAAAACATTATCTGCAAGCGGTTTATCAAACAAAGACCAGTCATTAGACCAGTCAAATCCTTCCAGTGTGATCATGTGTTTAGGGTCAACTTTACGGATTTCCCTGATCAATCTCTGGTACAATGGGACCAATAAATGTTTGTATTTATCTGCTGAGCCTGTATTTACAGGTAAAGGCTCATTGAGCAGGTCATAAGCTGCGACAGTCGGATTATTCTTATATCTCGCTGCGATCCGTACCCACAAATCGACCAGTCTGTCCTGGTTTTTCAGATCCATGAATAATTCAGGCAGATCATTTGGACTGTCGTCAATGTTGGCACCGGTCTGACCACCCGGAGCTCCATGCATATCGATGATGACATACAATTTATGTTTAGTACACCAGGAGACCAGTGAATCCATCAAAATAAAGCCTTCATCCACAAAAACAGGATTGTCACCTTCAGTAAGAAACAGTTTAGAATTTAAAGCAGGCCTGACTGAGTTAAATCCAAGTGCAGCAATCCGTTTGATATCAGCTTCAGTAATATAATTTTTTCTGAATGATTTCCAGAATTCTGCAGCTTTCTCCTTGCCTATCAATTCTTCGACGACTTTTTCAATTTTTCGTGGTCTGTCGCCCGCCGCGCCAAATTTCCACATATAGCCTTCCGGCAAAAGCCAGTTGCCAAGACCTACCCCTTTTAAAAAAACTTTCTCTCCTTTTTCATTGATGATATCTTGTCCGCTGGTTCGCAAAAAGCTCAATGAAGATGCATCTCCATTTTGAGCAATGGCAAAAAAACCAACGGTAATCAATAACAATACAAAACCAATTTTTTTCATAAGTGTGTTTTTTGATTTTTTTTGGCCATATAAAATCCCTGATGAAAATACAGACGATTGCTGAGAATGTTTGTATTTTTCATGTCGATTTCATATGTATTATTTATATGTGTTCAACCTGATAATGAATTTTTACATGAAATTTTATAAAATATTTAGTATCTATCTTTCAAGACTATTATTCACTTTCAGCGCTCAAAGGTAACCAAACTTTTATTTCACCTCCAAGTTGACTTGCTTCGGCAAATGGAACCAAAATAATTTTTTCATTTTGTCCGGTTAAGTTTAAAGAATATACCTGTTCACCAAACCAATTCTCAGGCAAAATATCTGATTCAACAACCAAATTTTTTAGCCCGATCGGAAATTGATTTTCGGGCATTGAAATTAGTTCAAATACTCGGCTTGAATTCAGATCAGCGTCTACTGCCAATATTTGCGGTCCACGCTGAAATGCAATTTTGCCTGGATAGCTTTCTTTTCCTGACAAAACAATCAATGGCATATCAAAATGAATGTCAATTGTTTCTCCAGACTTCCATGTTTTATCAATCAAAACATATTCACCCGCGATCCCTATGTATTTCTTTTTTCCTGCCACGGCAACAAAATTTGTACACCAGCCGGGAACCCGCAAAGAAATGGTAAATCTTGCTTTTGAGGATGTTTTCACAAGAATGCTCACATCTCCTGATTCTGGAAAACGCCCTTTGACTTCGATCGAAAGGTCGGTTTGTTTTCCTTTAGCATCAACAATAAAATCCTGATAAACAGCTGGTTCATAAAATAAAAGCGTAGGTATTTGATTCAAATGACCGACCGTAAATTTCGGAACCAAAGCGATTCCCCGAGGTACAGAAGATTGGCAGCAGGTAATGTGGCATGTATATGGTTTTCTATCCATCAAAGGAGTAAAATAACTTACACAGCCTGTATGTGGATTTTCAGCTCCCAACAACTGATTATACACCGATTTTTCCAATTCGTTCAGATATTTCAATTCACCTGTAATTTCGAATAAATTCTGGTTCAACTGAACCCAGGTTGTGGTAACACATCCTTCTCCGACATTGTTAAATTTTGAAGCCGGAAGATAATCATCATCCTGGAAATATTCATGTGAACTTGTGGTTCCTGTAATATATAATTGATTTTCAACAATATCTTTCCATGCCATTTCACAGACTTTCAGATACTTTGGATCACCGGTGACCTGGTACAATTTGGCTAACCCGACATAATTGGAAAGCATTTCATAAGCTTTACCATTACCAACTTTTTTAACTTTTCCTGTTTCCAGCATAGCGCTTATCACCTTCGGTCCGTTCTCCTGTTCCCAGGATTCCACTATATAATAGCAAAAATCCAGATACTTCTTATCTGCAGTGTAATTATACAATTCAACCATGGCATCCAAAATGCTGGTTGCGGCCATCCCCATGTGCGTACCTGCAGAAATAATATCCAATTGTCCTTCATTTTTTCCGAATGTTTTACAAAGAAGATCACCTATTTTTATACAGGCATTCAATGCCGGTTCATAACCCGTAGCCGAATAGTAAGCCAATAATCCGTGGAGGTTATACTTATGCGACCAGACGTCCCAACTCGTCCAATATTGATCCGGAGTATATGTGCCCAAATAGCCATCTTCCTTCTGACAATTGATCAAAACGAACATGATCCTGTCCATTTGTTTTTTAAGTTCTTTATCCTGAGTAAGTTGCCATACATTACAACCGGCTTCCAAATACTTCCCGACATGCTCTCCAGCCCACGGATGGATGCCCGGTCGGTCCAAATAAGAACCGATCAAGCCAAACTCATCCACCTTGAGCAATCTTTCACTCAAATTCTGAGTGAATCTTTTCCCCAAATAGCCGGTATAAACACTGTTTTGACCGATATTTGATCTGAATTTGGGCTGAATACTTCCATTGATAAGTGGCGCCACTTTACTGATCACAGGAATTTGCAATTGATCGGTTAAGATAAATAGCTGCTCTTTTTTCAGAAATAATGGGCTATTTTCATCATTAACCTGGTAAATGACGTTGAATACTCTTTCATTTGATTTAAATTCGGAAAAAATAACTTCATTCACTAAATCCTTCTTCGCTTCCAAATAAACAGATTTCATCTCAGAAAACAATACTTCATTGTTTTCCTTATCAGCCACCCAATACCTAATATTTCCTCTAAATGTCTTATCTACTTTATTGGTAATCCTTAATTTAGTCACAAAACCCTTCTGTTGTGTTCCGGAAACCGACGAGTTCACTTCAATTTCGTCAACCCATCCATAGGGTTCAATCCGATATGGGCCTTCCCACATACCCATTCCACCGATCAAATTGTATATTCTTACAGCGATCACATTCTCCTGACCCCACAAAATATCATTTTCCGAAATACGATATACCCTGGGTTGTTGCCACTGAGTAACATAATCCGGTGGAAAGCTTCCGGTTTGTCCGATCAGTTTACCATTCAGAAAGGTCTGATCAACATCATCTATTTTGCCAAGAAATAATTTAAGACCATTTTCGCAATATTTTTGCATGGATTGTGGTACAACTATCTTTATTCTGTACCATCCGAAAGTTGAATCCTTTGTAAAACTTATAGGTAAAATTTGCTCCGACCAGCCATCATCGCTGAAATCCGGGTCAGCCCATTCAGGCTGATCACCAAACTGAAATCTGACTTTATTGGGTAAACTGACTCCCTGGCAAAAAGCATGTGTCATGCATCCAGGAATGATCACCAACGTTAAAAAAAAATTGAAGGCAAATTTAATTATGAATTTTTTCATTATCTTGTTTAAATACAAAATTGAACTCAATAAAACTCCATGGATTTCTCAAAACCTCTAATAATGTGCTTAATCAAAAAATTACCGACCACTCAATAATTTTGGCATTTAATTGGCTCCATTCTGAAAAAAAGTATTTTTCATTAATGAATTAGAATCGATTGCAATTCATCATCCTTTGATCCAATACCCTTGCTGGTCATAGTAAAAAACAATTAAAACCCAAAAAACCGAATATTTCAGCATATCTCAATATTGAGCTACTCCGAAAAGTCCAATTCGTTGATTTTCAATTGTTTTTTACCCCAACCTACTGACGTCAAAGATCAGCACAAGACTAAANNGGGATTTAGGAGGCAAAGACTTTTCGGAGAAGACTTCATATTTAATAAAAATTCAGTTTTTTATCATGTAAAAACAATCTCAACATTTACGACATAATTACACTTATAATACAATAAAAAGATATATTATTGCAACTAATGCAATCAAATCATACACTTTAGGAAAGTATATTTGTAATTACTGCAATTTTTCCATTTTATATTTTTCATTCAATGTAACTCCAGGCCAATCATCTGACCTGAACGGTACGGCGGGAAAGCCTTCCTTATTGAATAAATTACATTCGCTTGCATCGCCTATCCAACCAAAGCGAACTGCCACAGGAGCATCCACCTGATCTGCTTCAACAATCACCTGATTTTTTTGAATATAAGCCCTTGCAAAATAAAATTTCCTGTCTGCCCCTGCCAATTCAAACCCTTTCAGATAACCGTATTTATCCGGAGTGTACAAACCTGAACCAATATCCTCAAAACTGAGCACCAGCTTTTTTCCTTCTTTCTTAATAGATTTAAATGATGGACCTCTGCTGATCACCGGCATCTCATAAACATCATTGAGCGCCATAAAAGCCAATCTTTTACCCACATCCTGCTTATTGACCGGATGAATGTCATTCGGGTCACCTATATCGGTTGTGACACACATTCCGGTATTTGGAACTTTCCCAAGCGTCAGAGTCTGAGCTTCTCTCAATTCAGCCCATCCGCAGCCTTCGTTGCTGTCTCCCCCTGTTTTAAATGTAGCGAGTTGAACAAAATAAAACGGAAAATCCCCCAAAGCCCATTTTTGTCTCCAATCGCTGATCATAAGCGGAAATGCAGTGCGGTATTGGTACGCTCTGCCGGCATTGGATTCTCCCTGGTACCAAAGCGCGCCCCTTATACCATAAGGTACCAATGGATGGATCATTGCATTATAACACAGAGAAGGTAAAGAATTTTGATTGGCACTTTTGATGATGTCAGTGACCTGATACTTCCATTTGCCATTGAGTGGAATAATTTTCTCTCCCAGGGTAAGCCGGACCTCTTCATCCGCTCCATAGATTCCTCCGCCACCACCGGTATCCGTGATTTTGATGGTAATAACATTGTTGCCAACTTTCAGCAACCCCTCAGGCAACAAATACCTTCTTTTTAAATCATATTGATTGGTGTTCCCTATTTGAACTCCATTGAGATAAGTCACATCCGTATCATCGATTTTCGATAGTTCTAGAATCGCCCCTGAAACAATATCAACCTGATCCAAATGAATGGTTTTACGCAACCAGACTACGCCGTCCAGATCTCCGATTTCCTGAGCTTCCCAAAGCAATGGCTGCATGATTTCAGGCCATTTAGAATCATTAAAATATGGTTGAATAAATTGTTCACCATTCAATGAACCCGGACGTGATCCCTGCAAAGCTTCGATCCTGTTCAATGAACCCGCAATCCGCATTTGCATCATCGCATCCATATCAATCACAGGCATTTGCGCGATCATATTTTTAAATTCTTCACTTCCTTCAAACCCTTCTTTGCTGATCCAGGTTTCAATATTCGATCCACCCCAGGATGAATTGATTATCCCTACCGGCACTTTCAGTTTTTCATACAAAACTTTTGCGAAAAAATACCCAACACCGGTAAAACTCCCAACAGTTGAGCTTTCGCAAACCTGCCATTCAGTTTCTGTAATATCTTTTACCGGAATAGAACTGATGGTTCGATCAACCTTAATATGTCTGATCATCGGATTATCAGCATTTTGAATAACTTCCTGAGCATTCATGGATTGCCTGACTGTCCATTCCATATTTGATTGCCCGCTGCATAACCATACTTCGCCAACCAGAACATTTTTTATCTGTATTACGTTTTTCTTTCCTATTACCTTTAGTTCAAATGGACCACCAGCCAATTCTTTGGCTAAAACGACCTTCCAATTCCCTTTTTTATCTGCTTTTACCTTCAGGAGCTGTTGGTTAAACTTCACTTCAATTTTCTCTCCAGGATCTGCCCAGCCCCAAACGGTCAATGGAATATCTCTCTGCAAAACCATATTTTCGGAGAAAATCTGCGGCAAAATAACTTTTGCATAAAAGAGATTTGCAAAAAACATCAATACTAAAACAATCAATATTCGACTCTTCATATCTAAAATTTTTAAATTTTTCCTCTGACATCATAAAATCATTGATAAAACCTTTCTTCAATGGATGTAAATAATCTCCATTGAATTCTTTTATTCAGCCTTCATAATTTTATGTATAATAAATATCGTTAATAATTTAATTTTTCCCTCCAAAATTTAATTTTTCAATACACCACGTCAATTTTTATCATTTTGTCCGTAGCTGATCCTTTCAATTCCAGACTGGAAGATTTTATTATGTTATTGTATTCGTATTTCACCTTTTTATTATTGACTAACATTTTTCCAGGCTTTTTATCCGTATGAAATACCAGTTTCCAGTTGCGGTTTTCCAACATACCTTCAAATGTTCCTTCCATTTCATGGATGATAAGTTGAGCCTTTTTTTCAGAATGATCCAGTTGGATTGGTGTGATGGCAAAAATCCCATTCAGATAATCATTGCTTATACCATCGTCTTCTATCAGACGGAATGATCCGCTTGCTCCACAATATATGTGCAGCGTCAATTCCTTATTATTTCCTTTTTCAACAGAGGAAGCATAGGGTCTCATCGGTATGATAGCTCCTTGCCTGACGAATAACGGAATCCTGTCTAAAGTAGTTTCTACGAGGTGTACCTTGTTCCCATCCAAAAGCTCTTTAGTTCGATAATCTACCCATTTCCCATAAGGAAAAAAGATTTTTCTTTGTTGCACACCAGGTTCATAAACAGGTGCAACCAAAAATGCATCACCAAACATAAACTCATATAAATTACCGGGAATTTTTCCGATCATGTGTTTCCCTTCCAATCTGTTCCTGTGTGCAAAACTGTAAATATATGGAAATAATTCCATCCGCAGATGTGCATAATAACGAAATATACTATCTGCCCGGGACGAATAAAGCCATGGCAAATTGGAGGTAGGATTATCCGGCGAACTGAATAATTCAACAATTGGATTGAACATGGAGAATTGAAGCCATCGGATAAAAAGTTCTTCATCAGGTTGTTTTACAGCACCTTGCTCAAATCCACCTGTATCATTTGTCAAAAACGGAATTTCACTCGTTTTTTTTGCCGGATCGGTAAACATGGCTATGTTTTCCTTCAAAGCAACATGAGGAGTCCAGGAAGGAAAAACGATTTTGGTTTCTTCAATGGTCCAATCACTCCTGGTATCATCTGTCCATTTGGTGGGATACCTTTTATAGGCTTCATCCTCAGTGCCAAAAGAATGTGAAAACAGGAATCCTCTGCCTTTGGTCTCCTTGCCAAAGTCCTGGCTCATTTCAAACATGGTTTTACATACATTGATCTCTGAAGTCCGGTCCAGTTTGATGAAATCGGCTCCCTCATCAAAAAAATGTTTCATCTTCTGTTTAAAATATTGCACCGCATCCGGATCGTCAAAATTGATGTTACCACATTCAGTTCCGGGATGTTCGGCAGAATGCTGATCCATCCCCATGTTGGTACTTGCATTGTGCCAGCTATTTTTTTCAATGTAAATATTCCGAAAAAAATTTCTTGTTTTAAAATCCTCAAAAGCGACTTCGTTTCCTGTTTTCATAATACAATCCCAGACCCAAAAACCACCCTTAATGTTGTTTTGTTCCATAAAATCCCACATGGCTTTTCGATCCGGATAACTGATGGTATCGCCAATAAAATCTATATATTTATGAGGACCTTTACCTTTGTCCCGAAAACTCCAGAACCAACTGTCTATCCAGTATGCATCTATAGGATAATCATGCGACTGAATCTCTTTTATTCGCTGGATCGTACCAGCCTGATCGGTGTAGCCTCCGTATAAAACCCCAAAAGCCCAGGAAGGCGGCAAAATAATATTCGGATCGGCAACTTCCTTCTTTCCAATGATGTGGGTTTGTTGAGCATTCCCGAGATTCGGAATAAGGATCACTGTTAAAATGGCCAATTGCTTCAGAATCTTCATTTTAGTTCTGTTTTATTATTTAAATACTGTAGAATGGTCCTGGCAAATTCAAATTGAGCTTCAGTTTTCAAATGGATGCCATCGTCTGTTTTGCCGGTAAAATTTTGCATGAGCACATCGAAAGTGTTCAGGAAATCAACTTTATGTTCCTGACAAATACGCTCAAACGAAGCGTTATTTTGGGAAATTCTGGTTTCACTGCCTCCGTACTTTTCCTGGTCATACCTTAAAGGATCAACAGGTGGTGCTGACAAAAGACAGATACCTGGTTGTTTCAATTTGCGCAACTCAAAATATGCTTTGATTCTGAGGATAAGTTGTTCCAGATTTAGGCTCACTTCCTGCTGCCGATCTTTAAAAACAGCTTTGGCATCATTTGTACCCAGGCCAATGAAAATAAAATCCAGCGAATTGCCTTCCGGCAAATTGGTCATGGTTTCATTCAAATACTGGTATAAGTTTTTTAAAGTATTGAGTTTCTCCTGACCCAAATTATCAAATCCTATGGTATTGCCTGCAATGGAAACATTGATAATATTGGAGAAAGGCATCAATTTCTTCAATTGAACGGGCCATCCATATTCAGATGCACCATTTGAATCACCGATGGTTAATATATTCATTTTCCCCATAAACTTAGGCTCATCCAAAGGCAAAAGTGTGAGCGCTGGTCCGGTAAGCATTTCATGCCCGCCTTCAAAAACTGTCAGGCTTAAACCCGGGATCTCCTTCCTCAGGAAGATGACCCTGTCAAAAAGTCTATCAGTTTTTCCGCCATCCGGTCGGGTTCTTTTGATGATCAGGTCTGATTTTATTTTGTCGTCTACCAGGTGATCGCTTCCGTTTCCGATGATTTCTGATACCATTTTATTGTAAAAATCAATGGAATGGGAGATGGGAACGGCTCCTGTATAACCATCATGAATACCTGCATACAAATGTAGAGAAGTATTCTGCCATTTGTGTTTTGGCACCTCTAAATTCATTGGGGAGCGATCCTTCAGCGTTTCCCAGTTCATTCCACTACCTTCCAAAGCTATTTTCCCGAGATCTTCTGCGTACTTGTTTTTTCTTCCAATGGATTCCCAGTACCAATCGATCAAATTGCTGATCGGAACCCAGGCATGACAACTTTTAATAGGTCTGGACAACTTCAAATAAGCCATCAAAGCGGTATAACCTCCACCTGAAACGCCTATTATGTGAATATTCCCTGTATCAACCTTACAAGATGTCACGGCGAAATCAATGGCATCTGCCAGATCTGCAATGACCAGGTCGCTTCCGCACGCTTCAGGTCGATTATTCGCGCCGCGGAAATCGGGATGGATATAATGCCAGTTGCGCAACCTGACTTCTTCCGCCAGCGGATCTTCCTGAAGGTAATCACCACTCCAGGTATGCAGAGAAATGATCAATGGTTGTGGTTCAGGGTGAGTGCTTCTGTAAAAAACAGCTTTTTGAATGGTTCCATCTGCTTTGGACTGGATATCAACTTCTTCAAATCCTTGCGGCCAGTATTTATTGACTGTATCATCCCAGGTAGACATTTTTATCTGTGTATGACCGTTTGGAATTTCAAAAATTATTAAACAATATAATATTTTCATCACCCTGTTCAATAGCAATGATGAATGAAGTCTTTTTCTTTTAAAATTCTCTATAATTGTACCAAACATTTTTTTTGCTAAATCACCTACCTGTTTTTGATCAGATCATCGATCCAATAACTTGATTTAATATCCAACATAAGAATAAACCCAATAGTAAAACTCGTTTATTTCGCTTTTTTGAGGAGAAGCTTCATACTTAATTTCTACCAGAATGCTGTCTTTTCCTTCGGTGAAACTGGCTGGTATTTCATAATCGCTATCAAACCAACCGTCCAGTGTACCTTTCCCCGTACTCATGGATAAGGTTACGATCTGCCAGGGTCGATCAAGCTTTACTCCATCCACAAAAACCGTTGCTTTCTGGACACCATTTCCATTCCTGTTGATCCTCTTTCTCAATTTTACACCTTGATTCGCCGGATCAATCTTTACCCTAAAACCACTTTGTCCATTGAACGCCTTACCATCATCAGTACAGGCACCGAATTGGAGGTTCCTTTCATAACCATCATATTCATCCTTAAGAATTCCTTTCCAGGTCATTCCTTCGATACTATATTGATGGAGCTTTTCATCATAGTGATTTCCTACATCCAATTCATCCGTTAACATGAGACCTTGATCCGTTCCTGATTTATAATAAAAAGTCGTTACTTCTGTATGACCTCCATTCACAAATTTTGGTTTGGTCAATGAGTATTCATAACATTTCAAAATACTTTTGTTGAAAACGTAACTATCGTTGAGATAAATCCTGTACGCTCCAGAATAGCCATTGAACAATCCGCCCCAAAGGGGCTTCTGATATGCCCGACCAGCCCAGCCCTGGTTATGGTCGTCTTCAGTTCCACTACCATGGATCTGAGGTGTTCTGCTGTCATCTATATAGGTAAATTCATCACCATCCATATCGTATCGATCAGTATAGAAAGTAATACCAACAATATGACCTTTGCCTGTTTCGCTAAAGGCAACACCTCTGAATCCAAGGGTGTCAGGATCCGAGTCTATGGTTCTCTTAGCTAAAAAATAACCTGATTTTTGATAAGGATAGGCAAGCACTGATTCAGGTTTAAATATGAGTTCCAGATCCAATTGGCTGATATCAGCTCCTGAGTTATTTTCAAAGAATATCTTAGCTGACTTCCAGAATGGCATTGGAAAATAATTGTAAAATGATTGTTCGATGTTCCTGAACCCAAACATTAAACTTGTCAGAGATTGATTGAATATTTTGTCAGAAGTTTCTGGAAAATCTTTACCTCCTGCGCCAAAAAAATATGAAACCGGCAGACAAATGTCAGCTTCAGGATGGTCATCCCAGAAAATTTTAATTTGGGCATTGAAAAAGGTTTCTTTTGAATAAGGTGAAACTTTCAATTTAAAACCCACAATTGATCCGGGTTCTTTCAAATGGGCTATTTGTTTAACCTCACCTTTTTTGATCGAATTTGATGACCGGATCGTTTGACAACCAGATAAATCATTAGGATTCTGACCTGCATTGTTCCATTGACTGATGATATTATGATGTTCTGTTTCCGTGCCTTTCCAGGAAGAGATATTATAATCTGAAGGAAAGGCGAGCATGGTATATTGATACCATTTTGTATCCATTTCTTCAAAAGATTGGGCATTAGGTCTCAGGGTTACTTTCAGTCGTTTTGAGAATTCCAACGGAT
This sequence comes from Saprospiraceae bacterium UBA2365, assembly GCA_002344345.1. Taxonomy (GTDB): domain Bacteria; phylum Bacteroidota; class Bacteroidia; order Chitinophagales; family Saprospiraceae; genus UBA2365. The sequence goes on along the minus strand of DDTL01000033.1, from coordinate 6,459 downwards.
AATAGCTATTCGCAAAAAGATAACCTGAATCCACAAATGCAAGCGGCTCAGTATATGGATAAAACTTGGTTCCAAAATAATCTTTCAGGTGCATATCAATTTTGGGTTCTGCTTCATCATCAAAATAATACCGGATATTTGCATCAGCTCTTGGTTGATCCGGCTCTCCCCATGCAAGCCATCCGTTAGGTATTTTTGACCGATCGTACCATGCATTCATCTGTTGTCTGTATAACACACCGGGTCCATATTCGTCAAAAATCACATATTCCCTGATTTTTTTCCCGCCAGGCAATACTATTGTATCAATATACTGGGTAAATGCAGCTAAAAAATGATGATCCCAGTTGCCACCGGTAGCATCGTATGCCAAAGGTTGTTTGGTTTGGGTTCCGTTGGGGAAAAGCAATGGAAGCTGTGCAACATTTTCCATTGCAGCAAAACCCGTTTTCATTTCAGGATGGATAACATTCTTCATTTTCCCCTTTTTTTGTTGGCCAATTAAAGGAAAAATCATTGAAATAGTTAGTAAAATCAGAAACAGGAATTTCATATATGTGATTTTTGATAATTTTCGGCAAAATGGAACTTTGTCAAAAAATCCCAACGACCAATTTGAATAAAGCTTGTAAATAGCAAAAATTCCTGATAGAAAAAAATCAGGTCAATTGTCGACTTATTAGACTGATTTGCAGTGTTTAATCTTTTTGATAAACTCTCACCCAATCCACTATCATTTCAACGGGAAAAATACTGTCGTCAATCCCTTTTTTACCGCCCCAATTTCCTCCGATAGCAACATTCATTATTAAATAAAATGGCTGGTCAAAAGGCCACTCTTTATCTGAAAGATGTTCATTTTCAACATAGTAATACACTTTACCATCAAGTAAAAAATCCATTCTGTCGGGCGTCCATTCAATACCGTAAACATGGAACGCCGAATAAGGGTCTTCAATAAAAACTGACCCTCCTTTTTGCGTACCTTTTATATGATTATAAGCAGCTGTATGAATGGTACCATGTACACTGTCAGGTTCATAGCCTACGTGCTCCATGATATCAATTTCTCCGCAATCTGGCCAACCGGCAGTGAGTCTGTTACTTCCCAGCATCCAAATCGCAGGCCACGTTCCTTTTCCAGCCGGAAGTTTGGCTCTGGCTTCAATTAAGCCATATTTAAACGCTGCTTTAGCCTGTGAGGACAACCTGGCAGAAGTATAATTTTTATTTTCTTTTTGCTCTTTTCGTGCTATGATTTTTAATACGCCGTCTTCAACAACTGCATTTGATAAATTCCTTTCAGTATAAAACTGTTTTTCATTATTACCCCATCCATGAGCGTTTCCTTTTGTTTCAAATCCCCATTTAGAAGAATCGGGCAAGCCTGAATACTCAAATTCATCCGACCAAATCAATTTATACCCTTCATGAACATTATGTTGACAATAAATACTAAAAAGTGGACCTGATGCGAGTAGTATGATTAAAATGACTGACCTTATCTGTTTCATTCAATTCAGTTTTAATAAAAAAAATATTATCAAGCCTTAAAAATAATACAAAAGACCAAAAACTCAGTTATACAGGAAGAAATTAATGCAAAAAGGGATGGTTTCCACCATCCCCCTTTTTATTTCAACAATTGAAAGTTTTTATTGTAACCACCATGGAGCCAGATTGATGCCATCATAGCCACCAAATTGTTCATCTACCGCTTTCTGATAGTTCTCAGGATTTGTAGTTAATTCATTTGTTGGATACTTCCATCTCTTAGGATACACATTATTTCCATCAGGATTCATGCTGGTGGCAGGATTCAAAGGAAATTCAGGATATCCTGTTCTTAAAAATGTTCTGTAGCTGAAATCAGAAGCCTGGAAATAATCCAGTAACCATCTTTGAGTAATGATCTGCTTCAGTCTGTCACTTTTTGTTCCATTTTCTTTATAAGCAGCATTTCCGGTGAAATAACCATCAATATAAGCCTGGTTGATGGCCATACCATGCAGATTGGCAGGAATAGCTGAAGGTAAATTCATGTAATACTTCAGAATAGCCTTTACTCCGTTTTCATAGTAAGTCTTGGCAGTTGCCGTTCCTCCAGGGATCCATCCTTCTTCGGCAGCCTCAGCAAGAATAAAGCACTGCTCGGAATAAGTAAAATACAGTTTCGGATCACCATCTCTTTTCAGTGTATACCTTTTGTTCACCAATGAATATTTCCCTGCAGCTTTATTCGTTGCAAGTTCTTCTGCTGAAATTTCAGTGGGAGCTCCTTCATAAGCATCAAAATCGCTCTCTGTCAAGCCTTCAGTAATTTTGTATTGCGCAGGTTCAGCAAAGTAGAACAATCTTCTGTCCTGATTCTCTTTCAATGCATTCACTACCAAATTGGATACTCCTGTGATGATCCTCCTGTTTTCACCATCAAAATACGGATGCGAAGCATTGGTGTTCGTGGTATAAACCAACTGATAATTATCGGCTTCAGTCAATAAGTTACCGGCAGCAACTATTTCAGCAAATCTTGCTTTTTGAGCTGCAGTGGCTTTCTTACTCATTGTTTGAATGATCTTCAATTGATAGGCATTGCACAATCTTCTCCATTTGACCGGATCACCTCCAAACATGAGATCGCCTCCGAATATCTTACCCTGAGCAAACTCTTCTTCTGCTGTTTTAAGATCAGCAAGGATCTGTTCAAATACATCGGCTGATTTGTCGTATTTAGGCTTAGTGATACCTTCATCAGCTTTACCTGCTTCAGAATATGGAATATCTCCCATAGAAACCACCATATTAAAAGCAAAAGTAGCTTTAAAAAATAATGACAGCCCTTTAAAAGAATGTTCAGTAATATTTCCTTCTGCAAATTTTGCCATTGCATTCAAGGCAGTAATTTTTTGCAACCCTCCAAAATCACCATAAGGATAATATGAATAATAATACTGATACGGATTCGGATTCGTCTCCAGCATCACAATATGCTTTGAAAACAGATTACCTGTTCCATAGTCTGTCGGATTCGGATTCCAGAATCTGTAAGCATCTTTCATGATCTGAGTGGCAAGCATCTCAGGCGTAACTGTTGTGGGAATATCCGGATTGGTATTGTACTCATCGAATTTTGAACAAGAGTTTACCAAAACAAGCGTTACCACCAATAATAAAATATATTTAATTTTTTTCATTGTCTAAAGTTTTAAAATGAAACCTTGAGGTTAAACCCTAAATATCTTACTGCCGGGTCTGAAAAGTCTTCTGAACCGCCATCAGGATCGGAATATCTGAAGTCTTTTGCAACCAATAATACGTTTTGACCTACAAAACTGATGGAAGCCCCATTTGCGATTCCTCCGAACATACTCCTTGGAAAATCATAAGTCATTGATATCTCGCGCAATTTGAAATAGGTCTTGCTATAGGTATCGGCATAAGTACTGTTGCTTCCCCAGGCACTACTGTTATGCAGGTCAATTACATACTGCTGATAAGTTGATTTGATATCATTCGGAGCAAATTCCCTTGTGTCGGTCAGTATATTTCCATAAGCGTCATAAGTTACCGTTCCTGATACCACTTTTACACCTTCTCCAAGGAAATTCTTTGAACCTGCAGTGGCAGCATCCAATGCCCTTTCATCAGTTAATGATTCAGGATGATTACCTGATTGCCACAGATAACTCTCTGTTCTTGAGTTCATCAAACCACCAACTACGCCGTCAAATGATACAAACAAGCTGATGTTCTTATACCTCAGATTGGTGTTCAAACCCCATAGCCAATCCGGATCAGAGTAACCTGCAACTGTGTTGTATGCACTGGTCACCAATCTTCCGTTATTGAAAATAAACTGTCCGTCCGGGCTTTTCAAAAAGTCTTTTCTGATGAATGCATCAACTCTTTCACCTTCAGCAACCCATGGATTCTTGGCTGAATACACAGAATCTATTGCGGTATAATATCTCTTGTATGTTGACCAGTTGAATCCGAGATCCCACTGCAGATCTTTTTGCTTTACCGGAGTGAATCCCAATGTCACTTCATAACCTTTTCTCGTAATTTCTTCATCGATATTGATGTAATTACTTGAATATCCGGAAGCAGGTGAGACAGGTGCAGATTTCAGGACATCAAAAAATCTCTTGGTATAATAAGAAACATCAAACATCACCCTGTTTTTAAACAACATTGCCTGTATACCGGTTTCAAATGTTTCAGCTGATGCAGGCAGAATGTTATCGCCATACAAACTGGAAGGAGGCGCTGCTCCGTTCATGGTATTCCAGGTAGCATTGTTCAGCGTATAGCTGCTGTTGATCGCATAGATTGCAGCAGGAGTTTTGGATACAGTCCATGAATTCCTCCATTTCAAAAGATCTAACCAACCACTGGTGCCCGGAAGTAATTCAGACAATACAAAGCTGGATGAAATCGACGGATAGAAATATGCACGATTGCTCGCAGGCAAAGTTGAACTCCAGTCATTTCTTCCTGTGGCTTCCACATAGATCAGTTTTCTCCAGGACAGTCCAAGTCTTCCATATAAAGAATTAACTTGTCTTCTGAACAAAGAAGAAGTAACCTGTGCCGTATTAACAGAAGCTTTCAGTGAGAAAAATCCCGGAACTGAAATACCGCCATCTGTTCTTGCAAACATGTTATTGTCTTTAGTGAAAAATACTGTTCCTCCAGCCAGGTACTCAATACCAAAATCGCCGAAAGAAGCATCTCCTGACAATAACAAATCTGAATTGATACTGAAACCGGAGTTTTGTCCGATAACAAATGCACCATCTTTGGTTCCCTGCCAGGTATAAAGATTGCCGGGTACAGCAGTGTTACCTGAGGATAAATAAGAACCTTTGGAAATTCTTAACGTTCCGTTTTCATTGTAAAAATCCAAACCTGATCTCACAGTTGCTTTCATCCATTTGGCGATATCATATCCAAAAGTAAAGTCTGCATTGACAATATCTCTCGCGATCTCATTGGTTTTTTCATACCGGTCAAAATACGGATTGTTTTGACTGGCGCCAGTATAAGTTCCGTTCGGTTGGATTCCGTAAATGTAGTTTTGCTGGACTCCTCTGGTGATCCAGTAATTGTCTTTATAATCCCTGATGTCAAAATCCGGGCTTGACCAGATCAGCAAGGTATACATCGGGTCGTAAGATGTATAACCATTCGTTCCAATGTTTGGAGAAGCCTTTTTAGCATAAGAAAAATTGGAACTGATGGAGAGTCTGTTTGCCTTATAATCAGAACCAAGGGTATAAGTATACTTATTCAAAGTTGAATTTGGGTATTGACCCTTGTTTTGCATCCAGTTGAATGAATTCCTCAAAGAAAAATCACCTTTATTGAATCCGATATTCAGATTGTTGGTGGTGATATAACCTTGTTCTAAGAAATTGGCGAAGTTATCTACGCCTCTTGCTGTGTACTCATATTCCCTGAATTCCAAAGCAACCGGATCCCATTGATTCAACATTCTTCCATCCATCACACTTCCCCAGGATTTGTCTGAATTAATGTTGTAGGCGCCATTGTCTCCCCTTCCATAAACAGTCTGTTTTTCAGGAATAGCAAGAAAACCTGCTGTGAACATCGTGTTGCTTGAATAGTCAACTGTAATTCCTGACCTGTTGGACCTGCCATTTTTGGTGGTGATCAGAATCGCACCATTATCTCCCCGATAACCATACAAAGCTGAAGCAGTTGCTCCTTTTAAAATGCTGATCTCGTCAATGTCAGCAGGAGCAATATCACCAAGCGTTTTGTTGGCATAAGCAACACCATCGATGACGATCAAAGGATTTTCACCCCTGATCGTAACAATCGGAACAGCAGCAAAATCGGAGGAGTTCCTGACTAAAAGTCCGGAAACCTTTCCTGAAAGCGCTGTGGCAACATCAACCGTAGCTACTTTCTGAACATTGTCTCCGCTGACTTTCTGTACTGAATATCCCAAAGCCTTTTCTTCCCGCTTGATACCCAAAGCAGTTACAACTATTTCGGAAAGGGCCACACCGGACTCTTCCATTTCAAAATTGTAAATACCAGCTTGCGTAACAGCTTTCTCAATAGTAGCCATTCCCACATAAGAAACCTGGACAGTACCTCCTGCTTTGGGCACTTTCAGATTGTAACCACCGTTAATATCCGCAACTGTCGCATTGTTGGTTCCAACAACCACAATCGTTGCACCAATCATCGGTTCCCCATTCATGTTGGTAACTTTACCTGTAATCTCCAGATCCTGCGCATTCATACTGAACATCATGCCGGCCACGAAGAATAAGGCTAGCCAAATTCGTTGTGTAAGTCTCATTGCAATAGTTTTGTTTTTGTTTAATAATTAAAATTGAAATGCAAAAATAGAGAGTGATCATGATTTTATAATCTAAGGAATCATGGTTTTACGGAGGTGGATAATACTTATCTGTATCATTT
>DDTL01000203.1 GCA_002344345.1 Saprospiraceae bacterium UBA2365 | reverse complement strand
ATTATTTATTGCATATTTACTACTTTAAATATACCAAGGATTGTTTGGACAATTTATACTAACTTAAAGTATATTTTATATAAAAAACTGAACTGATCACAAACCTTATTAATTATGTCAATAAAAATCAGAAAAATCGCTGTTTTAGGCTCCGGAGTGATGGGTTCCGGCATCGCCTGCCACTTTGCCAATGCCGGATTTGAGGTATTATTGCTGGATATCGTCCCATTTGGATTAAATGAGGAGGAAAAGACCAATCCAGTCATACGAAATAAAATCGTCAATGATTCACTTCAAAAGGTTTTAAAGTCCACACCTGATCCACTTTACAAAAAAAGTTATGCTACCAGGATCAAAACTGGCAATTTCGAAGATGATCTGAAACAGATAGAAACCTGTGACTGGATCATTGAAGTAGTGATCGAAGACCTGGATATCAAAAAAAATCTATATGAACAGGTCGAAAAATACAGAAAACCAGGCGCATTTATTTCAACCAACACTTCCGGGATTCCGATCAGACTGCTTTCAAAAGACAGAAGCGATGATTTCAGAAAGCATTTCTTAGGCACACATTTTTTCAACCCGCCAAGATATCTTCGATTATTTGAAATCATTCCCGGCCCGGAAACAGACCCAAACGTGGTACATTTCTTCATGGAATTTGGCAGGGAGTTTTTAGGTAAACAAAGCGTACTTTGTAAGGACACACCTGCTTTTATTGCAAACAGAGTGGGTATTTTTTCTATTGCCCGACTACTTGAACTGACAGACGAATTCGGATTCGATATCGAAACGGTGGATGCATTGACCGGACCGGTGATCGGAAGACCCAACACAGGCACATTCAGACTGCAGGATCTTGTGGGTATTGACACAGGCTTGAAAGTGATGAAAGGCGTGATCGAGCACTGTCCGAAAGACGAATATTTTTCAGTTTTCAGCCAAAAACCATTACCTGCTTATTTTGACTATCTAACTGAAAATAAATTCCTGGGCAATAAGTCCGGACAAGGTTTTTATCAGAAAACAAGGGAGAAGGATGCTGAAGGTAAAAGCATTATCCTCGCGTTGGATATTCGTAGCAATCAATATGTTCCGAGCCAGAAGGTACGGATGGATGCCATCAAAACAGCAAAAAAACTGGATACATTGACGATGAAAGTAAGGTCTTTCTTCGAATGTGAAGATCCTGCATGCCTGTTTATCCAAAAATACTTCCTGAGTCTGTTCGCTTATGCATCGCAACGAATCCCAGAGATCAGCGATGATGTATTCAGTATGGATGATGCTCTGAAAAACGGATATGCCTGGGATGCCGGACCATTTGAATACTGGGATATGATCGGTGTGGGAAAAGCCGTTTTACTGGCTGAACAAAATGGCCTGAACGTCGCAACCTGGGTAAAAGACATGCTCAACGCGGGGGTTACCAGCTTTTACACCTTTGAAAATGGCAAAAGACACTATTATAATATTACATCAAAAAAATATGAAGTTCTCCCGGGTGCAGAAAAAACCATCCATCTGGCAGCCTTCAAAAACAACATTATATTCAAAAATACTGAGGCTCAAATCCTCGATATAGGCGATGGAGTTCTTTGTCTCGAATTTATTTCCAAAAGCAATGTGATCGGGGAAGGCACAGGTGAAGCCATGAACAAAGCCATCGAAATCGCTGAAAGTGAAGGTTGGAAAGGGCTGGTCATCGGTAATAATGCCCCTAATTTTTCTGTTGGCGCCAACTTGATGCTCGTTGCCATGCATTCTTTCCAAAAAGACTGGAAAAAGCTGGATGAACTGGTTGCCGGATTTCAGGATGTGAACATGAGACTTCGCTATGCTTCCGTTCCTGTTGTGATAGCGACACAAGGTTATGTTTTTGGTGGTGGCGTGGAAATGTCCATGCATGCTGACAGTGTAATGGCTTCAGCGGAATCATACATCGGACTGGTGGAAGCGGGTGTTGGTTTGTTGCCGGGAGGCGGAGGAACCAAAGAATTTGCAGTGCGTCTGTCAGAAAGCTTTTTCGAAGGGGACGTACAAATGCCCAGACTGGCAGAAATGTTCAAAACCATCGCGATGGCTCAGGTTGCAACCTCAGCACCGATGGCTTTTGACATGAAATATCTGTTGCCGGATCGCGATCATGTAGTATTAAACACAGCTCATGTTTTGTATAAAGCCAAGCAACAAGTGCTCAGACTTGCCATAAACTATGTTCCACCGGTCGCAAAACAGGTGAAAGTATTGGGTAGAGCAGGACTGGCTACTTTGTACACTGCGATCAATGAATTTAAACTGGGACAATTCATCAGCCAGCACGACGGGCTGATCGCTTCAAAAACCGCTTATGTCATGTGCGGTGGTGATCTTACCGGATCACAAACTGTTTCAGAACAATACTTACTTGACATTGAAAGAGAAGCATTTATAAGTTTGTGTGGCGAAGAAAAAACGCTGGAAAGAATACAGTATATGTTGCAATTCAACAAACCACTTCGTAACTAATTTTTATCAAAATCAAAATCTATTTATCGATGGCATATATTATTAAAGCATACAGATCAGCCGTTGCAAAAGCAGGGAAAGGCGCATTCAGAAACCTTCGTTCGGATGAACTGGCTGCTACGATCATTAAAGAAATGATGCACAGAACACCAGAACTCGGAGACTACCCCATCGATGGTGTCCTGGTGGGCTGCGCAAATCCTGAAGGAGAACAAGGACTTCAGATAGGCCGGATGGTTGCCTTGCAGGCATTTGGACATGAAGTTCCGGGCGTCACAGTCAACAGATATTGCGGTTCGGGTCTGGAAACGATTGCAATGGCATCAGCCATGATCCGTGCCGGCATGGGCGATGTTTATATTGCCGGAGGTACGGAAAGCATGAGCATGATACCTATGACCGGTTATAAATTCGCGCCGGGCTATCAGATGGCACTCAACACACCTGATTACATCGTAGGCATGGGGACAACTGCTGAAGCGGTGGCAAAAAAATATCAGATCTCAAGAGAAGATTCGGATATGTTTTCCTTTTTGTCCCACCAGAAAGCAGCTGCAGCACAGGATGCCGGAAAATTTGACGATCGGATCATCCCTGTTGAAGTGACCGAAGTTTTTGTGGAAAATGGTCAGAGAAAGGAGAAAAAAACCATTGTCAGCAAAGATGAAGGTGTCAGAAGAGATACTAGTTTGGAATCATTGGCAAAACTCAGGCCTGTTTTTTCACAGAAAGGGGTGGTAACGGCAGGCACTGCTTCCCAAACTTCTGATGGCGCGTCATTTGTGATCGTTGTAAGCGATAAAGTGGTTAAGGCACTTGGATTGAACCCCATCGCCAGACTCGCATCTTATGCGGTAGCCGGTGTGGATCCGCTTTACATGGGGATAGGACCTGTTTATGCCATTCCAAAAGCGTTGACACAGGCAGGTTTGAGTTTGTCCGACATTGAACAGATAGAGCTCAATGAAGCATTTGCTGTGCAATCCCTGGCTGTGATCCGTGAAGCCGGATTAAATCCTGACGTTGTCAATGTCAACGGCGGAGCGATCGCATTGGGTCATCCGCTGGGATGTACCGGAGCAAAACTGACTACCCAATTATTGAACGAAATGGGATTGAGAAAACAAAAATATGGTATGGTGACGGCTTGTGTTGGCGGTGGTCAGGGTGTTTCCGGAATTTTTGAGTATCTTGCATCCTAAAAATGATATGACAAAAAGGTGGATCGTCTTGAGTGCCCTGTTTTCGTTGTTTCAGATGATTTTTGGAATTTCATCATCTGCGCAGACAGGGCAAATTTCGGGGCTGGAGATCAGGATCAGGGCTTTGCTTTCAACGGATGATCAAGGCGTTTTTGCGGTAGCGTATCGGGATTTGGATGAACCAGACCGAATGGTTTTCATCAATGAGCATGAGGTTTTTCATGCTGCAAGTACGATGAAAACACCTGTTTTATATGAAGTATTTCGTCAGGCAAAACAAGGCAGATTCAATATTCACGATTCCATTATAGTTAAGAATGAGTTTTATTCTATAGTTGACAGCAGTGTTTTTTCCATAGATCTTACCGGGGACAGTACCGAGATCCTTAAGGGGAAGGTTGGCAGGAAAGCTACAATTTATGAATTGTGTTTTGAGATGATCACAAAAAGTTCCAATCTCGCTACCAATGTCATCATCGATTTGGTCGGAGCAAAAAATGTGACCAATGCCATGCGTGAAATAGGCGCCAACGACCTACAAGTGCTCAGAGGTGTTGAGGATTTGAAAGCATTTGAGTTGGGGCTCAGCAATACAACTACAGCAATTGATCTGTTGGTCTTGTTTGAGGCATTGGAAAAAGATAAATTACCGGATCCGGAATCCAGCAGCGAAATTCTTAAAATACTCAGGTCACAATTTTACAGAGATATCATTCCACGATATTTACCCAGGGAAGTAGTCGTAGCCAACAAGACAGGATCCATTACACAGGTAATGCATGATTCAGGTCTGGTATTTTTACCGGATGGGAGGAAATACGGTCTGGTATTACTATCCAAAAAATGGACTGATGAAGCAAAAACCAGGGAAAAGATGGCACAGATCTCCAAAATGATCTATGAATCTTACGCCAAATAAAATCTGTATTCCTTCAAGATCATTTAGCACAAAAAAACAAGATCCGGGCAAAACACATAAAGTTTCGTCCGGATCTAATCTCAGGCCATCGTTGTTAAGCCCGGGAAAGCCAGTTATTCTTTTTCCAAGTAAGTTTTGGCGAAATATTCGCGGTAAGCATTGACCGATCTTTGCTTGATCACTTCCCTGTAATTCTTTTGGGAGATGGAGAATACTTCAAAATTGAATGATTTATCCAAAAACTCTTCAGAACGTGTTTCCAGCTCGTAATAATACTTCATTGACCTGTCTTTGTCATCAAATTTCCTGATCAGAATGATCTGTACGGACTCATTGGTATCCAGATAAATATTGGAAATTCTCAGGCCATCCTGCTTATAGAATTTGGAATTGTAGGAGGATATTTCTTTTTTCGCTTCATTGAGCTGGTTTTGATCCACATTATATAATACTACAAAAATATAGTGCATTTTATCACCTTCCAGATCAAAAGCCTCCACTCCTTCTTTATAAATGATCGGATCAAATGCCTGTCTGTCTCCTTTCAGAAATCTCAACATTTCCTTCGCCTTGATTTCTTCCGGAGTATTCGGGTACCGGGCTATGAGGTTTTCCAATGATTTGATGTAGGCTTCTTTCCCATCTATATTGCCGACACATACTGCTTCAATAAAGTCAAATTTCACAGCATATCCCGGGTCTGTTTCGAACTGCGATTTGGTATCCTGTATTCTTTTGTGTGCAGCCTTGTAGTTTTCAGCTTTGTACAGTGTAAAAACTTCCTGATACAGATTTTCCTTTGTGTTGAGCTTTTTCATTTGCTCTGCAAGGTAACCTTCCTTCGTCAGGGCAAGGGTAAAACTGCAATCAGGGAAATTGCTTGCCATTCTGTTGACCACGTGTTGCGCATTGTCTTTTTGGGATAAATTGTTATAAGCAAGGTAAGTGTAATACAAAGCTTTACAATTTTCTTCGAAATCCGGGTATTTACTTACAAGTTTTTCCAGGATCTCAGCAGACAATTTATGATTTTCGAGATTATCCTTGTAAAGAATACCCAGATTGAGCATCGCTTTCTGGATTTGATTTTGAGCTGCTGTAAGAGCTTGTTCTGTATTTGGAACATCCTTCATATACGTCCTGAATTCCGCATCCGTCAGTTTTTCGGTTTGTGTAACCTGCTCATCGTCTTCATCATTGCTCCTTCCACTGGATTTTGCAGAACGCCTCCAGTCGTCTTCCAACGCTCTGAATTCCCATTTTCTCTCAAAATCCATTTTTCCTATTCTCACAGAATTCTGGTTGTATGCAAAAAAAGAACTCATGGTGCTTAAATCTCTACCTGCATTGGTTCGGTCTATACCCTGATCATCAGCCATAGTGACAGGAGATTTATTTTCAACAGTTTGTTGAAGTTTTCTGTTTTTCTCTCTTTCTTCTTTTATTTTGATTGCAATCGCTTCCTGTTCTTCCCTGCTTTTAAAGCTCAGGGCAATCAGGCTATCCTGCAACTGGATCGTTTCCAGATTGGTGGCGATCAGTCTCAGATTATTGGCGTACTTGGTTGTCATCGCAAATCTTTCATCAGTCTTGTGCATAAACATAAGCGTACTGTCAAAATAATTCTTTGCTTCAAGATAAGACTCTTTCTCAAAATAGCGATTGGCCAACAGATGGTAGATTTCAGCTTTAAGGTCATTATTGGATGTATTATGACTCAGAGACAATCTATAATATTTTTCAGATTCTTCGTTATCACCCGTTTTTGCATAAATCTCAGCCTTGGTATAATAGATCTGGTCTTTGTATTCGGCAAATTTTTCTTCCTTGAGCATTTTGTCCAGTTCTTTCAAAACATCCTGACTGCTGTGCGTCGTCGCTGAAGAATTTTTGAATGCGTTGAGTCTGGCATTGAATTCAAGATTATAATCTTTTGTATTTTCATAAGCAAAACCATACATTTTGCCTGCCTCTACAGATTGACCGAGCAATTCATGTATCTGGGCCAAAATATAAGCATATCTGGCCTTATCCTTTTTATCAGCAGTCTCAATGGCTTTAGTCAGAGGAGCAACCGCTTCGCTAAAATTCTTATTTTTAATAAAATAATAGGCTTTTACCACATGAATATCTGAAGTGAGGTCAGGATCGGTATTTTCACTTTCCAGCTTACTGATCATATAATTGGCTGAAGGCCACCTTTCCCTTTCAATATAAGTTTTTGCCATCCAGATCAAACCTTCTGTGTAGGCGAACTTACTGTCTATGGTTCCTGCAACCGCCGCCGCATTATTTTTTGCATTTGATTTTTTGCCAGAATTTTTGGAAGCAGATTTCCTGGCAGATTTTTTTGATTTGCTTTTTTTCCCGTCTTTTGAAACATCATTTGCTTTTTGAACGGTCAGTTTTGCAGGATGCATTTCATTGACGAAATATTCAAGGGTCTTTTCTGCAGTTTCAAAATCCTGTTTAAGATACTGCGATTTGCCGATGAGCAGATATGCGTCGTCTGTCCAGTCGCTGACCCTGTGCATATTGATCACTCTTGATACTTTTTCGATCGCGATATTCAAATCAGGAATGACCGCGCTCGCATCTTTTACATCCCTGTATGGATACAGGCTGAGCAACCTGGTGTAGCTATCCTGGTGCTGGTCAACCAATGTAACCATACTTTTCTGATACAACTCATTGGCATTGAAATAACCGTTGTATAAGGCGGTAGTATTGTGATATACCTTGCCTCCTTTGGAGACATCTCCTTTTCTTTTGGTGGTAGTGCAGCCTGCGATGGACAACAAAACAATCATTATCAGTAAAAAAGCATATTTTTGTTTCAATTCAGAAAGTTTTTTAGTTAATACTAACCCATTTTGTCATACGGGTATTTGATACCATATCCAATGATGAACACATTAAATGCAATAATTTCTCTGATTTTTCATTATTTCTTTATGATCTCAGATAATTTTTTGCAAAAATAATGAAATATGATAAATATTTGCAATGTATGAATATGGGATTATCTGAAAGTTTTAAAAAAATATCAGACCAATTTCAAGTTTTCAAACTTTGCACAGTCAAAATATGTTCAATAATCAACAATAAAAAATCGAGCCTTTAATTTTTGTGCTCTTCAATAAAATTATAGTTTTACAAAGTGTTAATATAACATAAAAAATAGATTTTTATTTTGTAATCTGAGATTAGGATGGCTGAAACAGGAAAAAATAAAAACAGGAAGGAAGAAAAGTTCAAAATTGTCATTTTGAATGATCAAACCTATGAAGAGAAATTTGCTTTCAAAATCAAAAGAAAATTTGTCATTCCGGGTGTCATCTTAGTATTTATATTGATGTTGAGCGTCTCATTATTGATCATATCTTACACACCGTTGAAATTGTTCATACCCGGATATGCCGATATCGAAAACAACACCTATGTTATCAAGATGAATAAATATGTAGAAGATCTGGAAAATCAGATCGCTTCGCAGGATAAATACATTGAAGCAATCCAACATATCATGAGAGGAGTCGAAGAAGCCACGGAACTGGAGTCAGGGCATGGAAAAGCAGCCAGAAAAACTGTCCAGACTGATAAAAAATCCAAAGAATCCAAAAACAATGCTTCCGTACCGGCAAAGAGTGTTTCCATCAGAAAAAACATTGGCATTCAATACCTGAATGCGCCATTGGACGGGCAGATCATACATGGAGCAGATTTCAAAAAAGGTCACTACGGGATCGACATTGCAGGCAAAAAAAATTCGGCGATCAAAGCCATCATGGAAGGTGTGGTGGTTTTTGCAGATTATTCTATCGAAACAGGCAATACCATTGCACTTCAACATCCCAACGATATGGTTTCGGTGTATAAGCACAATGACAAACTGCTTAAGAAAACCGGAACTTTCGTGTCTGCCGGTGAAGCCATAGGGATCATAGGCAACACAGGTACTTTGACGGATGGTCCGCATCTGCATTTTGAATTATGGTACAAAAGCACTCCGTTGAATCCGGCTGATTACATCGTATTTTAGATATGCTGGAATAGCAAATCTTGAGTCTTTTACGAAAAGTCTTTGCCCCCTAAATCCCTATCGCGTTTTCAGTCAGCACATGCCCTGACGTTTTCAGTCAGTACACGCCTGAAAGTGGACTTTTAATTTGTTGTTTTTCAATCGTTTACCTTAAGTCTTGTGCTGATCTTTGACGTCAGTAGGTCGGGGCAAAAAACGAATTAAAATCAACAAATTGGACTTTTCAGAGCAGACTCAATTTTATTAAATGATTTGTTAAGTTTTTGATTTCGGTATACTTTTTTGTGGTTCATGCGTTAATAATGGTCTAAACATAAACAGCGGCATATCAAGTGAATGCCAGAGCGGTTTTACAAAAAACTAACTATAGAAAGAACATTACCCAAAATTTCGCAGATAAAGTGATCACTTTTATTGAAGACTTGAAATACAGGGACATGCGGAATACTTATTACGTAGATTACGATTTTAATATTTCTTATTAATTGAATATCATTTGTTTATAAA
>DDTL01000181.1 GCA_002344345.1 Saprospiraceae bacterium UBA2365 | reverse complement strand
TTTCCTTTATGAACTTTCAACTTTTTACTCAATTGTACTCTATGTGGTAAAGAGCTTTTCAACACATAGGCACATAGGAACATAGGAGCACATAGATGAGGATTCGTATCTGGCAACAATGATTTATCTTAGGGAAAGACTTTTTGGAAAGTTCCACGAAGTTGAAAGTAGAAAGTAGAAAGTTTTTAAAGTCATACTTTTTCCTTTATGAACTTTCAACTTTATACTCAATTGTGCCTATGTGGTAAAAAAAACTGAATTCGATCAATAATATTGTCCCAAATCAAATCCTTCTCTTCTGTGGCTCTCCGTGCAAAACTCTGTAGCCCTCCGAGAAACCGCATTATTAACCAACAAAATACATTTGCAACGCGGATGACACAGATGCTTCGCAGCGCGGATCCAGGTATACATATCCGACAAAATTCCAGTTCAAAATAACATGATCTATAAGTTCAGCCAAGAATGAAACATCAAATCCGCTAAAATCCGCGTTAGAATATCCGCGTTATCCGTGTTCCCATCTCACCTGATCTTTGTAACTTCTAAAAATGGCAACACATAACACGGATGCTTCGCAGCGCAGATCCAGACATACAAAAAAAATACAGGTGATCTGTAAAAACCACCTGCAATCTTTATAAAATTAAACAAATTGTCTATTCCAAATCACTATTTCAACGGACTACCCACCGGAATATCGCAACGATGCCCGGGTTGACCATGAGGAGGATTTTTCATCACACCCTCATCCGCCCCTTCCGTAGGAGGAGTTGTGGCCATATTGTTTAAAGGGGCTGTTTTTGGTTTGGCTGATACCGACCCAGAACCGTCTAAAGGACTGCCAACCGGAATTTCACATTTGTGACCCGGCTGACCATGAGGTGGATTCATCCCAGGTGCTGTAGTTCCGGCAGAAGCAGCTGCATTACCAGCTCCGCCCATAGCTCCCGGGTTCATCTGATCCCCTTCCTGATTTCCGTTGATCTGCAATTGCTGGCTCGGAGCAGCAGGTTGATTTAAACGCTCCATGGAAGCATCGCTTATTTCAGACTTATCAGAGTTCTTGGAAAACTTATTGAAAAATACTGCTGCTATACCAACCAAAACAACCGCTGCTAATAAAAGTGCGATCATTTTCATCCTGTTGAGCGAAAGCTTTAATTCTGCTTCTTTTGGATTGCTTTTATTGGTGAAGGGGTTTTCTGCATTTGATTTTTTCATTTACTGTTTTTTGACATTTGAATTATTCATTTAACAACTGAATTCAAATCTTGTTTGATTTTTCCTTTAAGCTGCTAAAAAAACGAGATCAGATCTGATGCCATAACTAATCCATTCCCGTCAATTATCATAGTATACCCGTTTTCTGTTTACCGTATACAGAATATTTACGGTATATGCTATCAATATCCCAAATAAAAAAGGCCGACCCTAAGAGCCAGCCTTTTCAATGCAAACATTTTTATTATTTACTTCTTCCAATCCATCTGCATGACTCGAGTCGCTGCCAGATAACCCAGCCTCAGACCTTCGTCGCAATCCATCCTGTAATGCACACCTAACGGGATCCTGCTGTACGCATTCTCCATACCCGCTTCCAAAAAGGAGTTAAAGGAACGCGGCATACCAAGGAATTCAAAACGGTCCTTATGACAATTGTCAACGAATGCATAATTACTTCCAAATATATCAGTGAAAATCAATGCAGCAGAACCACCAAAACCTGAGTGACCCGATGGATACGCAGGAAATTCCGGAGAAATGCCTTTCACACCTGTGTAGGGATGATTCAGCGCTGTTTTCCACCCGGGTTCCATAACATTCCGGATAAATTGAACCGGCCTCATTACATTGTAATGGTACTTTGTCAGCCAGATAGATATCCCTGCATCGCACATCGCCATCCCCAGTTTAGCATATAATTCAATTGCTCTGTCCAAAGCCAGTTGCTCGTTCTCCACCAATTGGTTGGCTATGGCTACCTGCCGTGCTGCAGGTTCAAAAGTAACGCCGTAAAAATCATCACTCCAGAATTCAGCGATCCACTTTTCATCGTGTGTCAGCGTATTGACAGTGATCCTCACTTCATTGGCTTGCTGATAAAACTTTGAGTCCGGGTCTTCACTATATGGGATCGGTGGTTTACCCAGCAGGTCTGTTTGCTTCATAGCAAATGGTTTCACTTTTCCCCAATACGGAAATAAAGCAGGTGTATAATCCGGAAAGGTAGGCTGCCAGAGTTTTTCACCATTTGGACCGGTTACAGGTGGAATGTAATTGTCAGGTCTGGGGAACAAATAAGCATCATGGCCATATACATCTTTTATACTGTATTCAAATACGGCTTTTGCTACTGCCTTGCCAAAAGCATTGGAACGCAACAAAACGGCTTCTGTTATCTCACCTAAAAACTGAGCGTTCAAGTTGCTTTCGAGTGCATCAATTTTTGCCTTATCTTCATCCGAAATGTGAGGATAAAAACTACGGAACATGAAGGCATAAGCTGCATTTAACGAAGCAGGCCAATAATACTCCAGTTCCACATTGGTAGTGGGTAACGTCAATCCAACATAATTAGAGGCAATTGAATGATATTCAGGCATCCCCGGAACAATGGATTCATAAGCGGCCAAACCAGTGTATGCCATCAAACGGGCTGCTGCCGGTGGTCTGTATCCGGGGGCATATCGGTCAATGTCAATCAACAGACCATTCCATTTCAATGCTACCGTCGCGTCAAAGGAATTGGCTGGTTCAGAAATACTCGTAACATTTTCTTCAATTGTACAGGCATTGATCAACAACAACAGTAAGATGACTAAAAAGCCGGTATTCAGTCTTTTAATTGAAAACCTCTGATCCATGTTCCAATATTTAGTTTTTACAAATAGATTTCGTCCTGTCTAAGTAAAAAATTGTCATTTAACAATGATCCGTTAAATACAACAATATGCAAATTTATAAGGATTCTAAATATAAAGAATGATCCATTGAAATTATTTGATAAATAATTCACCTAATCTACATTCCTACTTAAAAGTGTAAAAGATAAGCTCCTACGCAAAACTTATAAAATATTATCGATGTATATTCACAAAAAACAATAGCTGAACAGGAGATACGGTAGCTGTGCTGCTCAGATCCAGGACACAAAAACCGGATGGAGGTACAGTCCCTGATGCTCGCTCTGCCCGATTGGGACAAGTCCGCTATGACCCCCTACTTCAGTAGAAAGTGGAAAGTTGAAAGTAGTACTTTTTACTATATGAACTTTCAACTTTATGAACTTTCCACTTTCTACTGAATGGTATCCTTTGTGGTGGAAAAAATACCTCTGCATGGGTATCCCTGTATTTAAAATTGAAAAACTGTATTTCCTATGTGTATCTATGTACCTATGTGCCTATGTGGTGAAAAAACTAACCCTAAAACCCGCGTTAGTATATCCGCGTCATCTGCGTTCCCTTCACACTCCTACTCTCCGTGGCC
>DDTL01000141.1 GCA_002344345.1 Saprospiraceae bacterium UBA2365 | reverse complement strand
TAACTGATATACACATTATTATGTAATCTTATTTTCAAGTTGGGTTAAGGCAGATCAGCTCAGAAAATGCAATGGATCATCTGAAACCGGCAATATAGAAAATCATCATCCGGATCTTCATTCCCGACTCAGCGGCACTAATTCCAACATTGTGCATCGAAATTCCGACTTTGGAGGTGGCCATTCCGACATTGTGCATCGCAATTCCGACTATGGAGGTGGCCATTCCGATATTGTGTGTAGCAATTCCGAACCTGGAGGTCACTATTCCAACATTGTGTGTTTTAATTCCAGCCTTGGAGGTCACCATTCCGACAATGTGTGTCGGAATTCCCGACATGGAGGTGCATGTTCTGAGAATGTGTGTCGGAATTCCCGACATGGAGGCGCTTATTCTGAGATTGCACGAGGTCATATAGGGATGAGGGCGGTTATTTTATCCAGGCGGGAGCCTTTTCGCAGTTGGCCGGTGGTATTTATAAGGGTAGGGAAGAGATAAAAAAATCAGCGCCCGTGAATTATTCCGGGCGCTGAAGGAAATGAACATTTATTCACTCACCTTATTCATTTCCTTATGGGTAAAAATCAGACAACTCATTGATGGCGGGTGGATAATGAAGTGATCACTGCAACACCCGTCTGCCAGCGTTATTTTCTTTTGCGCCTGAATTGGTATTTAGCGATCGACCGGTATTCCGGGCTGGCGGATCCAAAGACGGATTTGACATAGGTTTTGATATCTTTGGCGATGTCCAGCATGCCGCTGACCGGGTCGTAAAAGATCTTATTCCTTTCCATCCGCAGGTTGGACAGTTGTATTCCGGTTGCGACAGCTGCGTTATTTTTTGATTTGAGTGATTCGAGGAAAGTTTTGAGGGAATCGATTTTCAATTCGGTCTCATTCGGTGCATACGTACCAGCATTTGCGAGCAGGGAGATCAGTTGTCCGAAAAAGGCGATCCGGTTGTCTATACCAGTCTGTGCGGAGGAGATCTCTTTGCCGCTTTTGCCTTCGGCGAGTGCGGTACTTTTTTCCTCTTCTGTTTTTCGGGCTGAGGCGCGTTCGCCGCGGAGTTTCCTGACGAGAGAATCTGCGGAGGCTTCAATTTCGGTGGACGTGTCGGAGGCTTTGAGAGCGTTGTTGATTTTGGTCACAAGCGGTTTGAACGGTTTGAAGGCGGTGACGCGGGTATCGGTAGCGATCTGATTGGCCGTGAGGGCTTCGGTAACGAGGGCGCTGACGTTTTTGGCTTTGTTGAGCAGTTCGGTAAGCGCTGTGATTTTGAGTGCATCTTTGGAAGGGTTATACCTTTCTCCATAGGAAGACACTTCAGTGATCATGGATTCAAGCGTAGCCAGATTGACGGCATCGCCTGATTCGTGAGTGGTTTTTTTCATAATAAATATATTTAGTAATTATAGAATAACTGATCGATGGATCAAAAATACATCTTTCATTCAATTCTGCAAGAAAATGCGGAAAAAAAATTGATCGGAGGGATAAAATTTTGTTTTTCGGTGAAAAGAGTGTGGATGTGGTGGTATGGTGACGGGTATGAGATGGATTGTTGTGGGGAGTATTTAGCAAAAGTATGCTTAGGCAGGCGAAAAAATGCATGGTTTTTATGGAGATTCTTGGGGATTTTGTAGATTTATGGGACTATTTTCGGGAGTTGGTATGGGGAACGAGATGGCGATCTGCAGAAAGGTGTAAGCAGTGTGATGGGTGCCGGAGAAATACGTGATCAGTTGGGCATATCGGTACGATTGGGGTTTAATGCTTAATCGGTGGAGGGGGAAATGGGTTTTTGATATTTTTTTGGTTGGGATATGGGCAAGTTAGTCAAGATTAAAAATGAAATATTATTACATTCATAAATACTTACCTTCTGAAAATCAAGATTTGATTGACGGCCCTAGGATAGTTGAAATGCAAACTAATGAAATTAAACTTCAAGAAAATGAAGGAGAAGGCCCTTACGAATCACTAAAGCAATTAAAGAAAGAATCAAAAATATTTAAGGAACTTCTAATTCAAAATCCAAAAAGATTGGAGAAAATTTTAAAAGAAGAGTTTATTGTCAAAGTTAAAGAAATAATAATGTGGCCTGAAGGAGTGAATGGAGAATTTCACTTAATGATATATCGAATAATGCAACACTCAAAAAATGGAATAGTAAATCGAAGTGGTGTTAGTGGAATTCACCTCTATGATAAAGATAAAATAAAAATCATAAAACTCCTGAAAACCGACCAAAACACTGGTATTTTTGAAGCTGAAATTGCAGTCTTAAATGAAAGATCCGGAAAATTTATCAAAAAACAAGGTAAATCTTCATTTTTTCCAACAAACTGGGGACTGCAAACATTAATTCTTGAATGCTTTAGTGCCTATATGAACAAAAATGAAATTGATGAATTTACTTTTCATGGTACTACATCAAGTGGTATAAAATTAGAGTTTGTTTATGATAATAAAGGAACTTTTAAATCAGTGTATCCAATAATTGAAAAATAAACAAAACCATGACAAACATAGCACTGGACATACAGACTCCCTATCGGTCGTCCGTCGCCAGTGCTAACCGTTGTGTGGCAATGTAAAAAGACATAGTAATTATGAAATTCGGTAAGACAATAAAAATATTTCTGATAGACGGTGATCCAAACGGACGTATGAGCTGTGAATTATCGAATTGGTCAGGTAAAGCATACAAAATTCCAAGAATTAAAATTAAAGACTGCTCAGATCGTGTCGATTTAACCAGCACAGGCGTGTATCTTTTATTTGGAAAGTATGAAGACGGGAAAGATCAGGTTTATATTGGCGAAGCTGAGTCAATTCTAAAAAGGCTTAATCAACAATTGACTTCAAAGGATTTTTGGAATGAAACAATTGTTTTTATTAGCAAAGACGAAAACCTGAACAAAGCCCATATAAAATATTTAGAGAATAGGCTGCACGAAATTGCAAAAGCAGCAAATCGATACAGGGTTGACAATTCCATCATCCCGACACAATCTTCAATTTCCGAACCTGACAGAGCAGAAATGGAAGAATTTATTGAGTATATCAAAATGCTTGTAAATACATTAGGTCACAAGGTGTTTGACGAAAAAAGAGAATTTAAACCTAAGCAAAAGCACGAAACATTTTTAATTAAAGCAGCCAGGGGTGCAGATGGACAAGGTGAACCAACTTCAGACGGCTTTGTGGTTTTCAAAGGTTCAAAAGCAGCAGGTTCCACGGTAATTTCAATGACCTCAAACTTTGTAATTTTAAGGCAAAAACTCATTGATGAAGGCGTACTTATCAACAAAGGAGAATATCTTGAATTTCCAGAGGACTACATCTTCAGCAGTCCATCGACAGCCGCTTCGATTGTATTGGGACGCAATGCAAATGGACTAACAGAATGGAAGCAAAAAAGCGGAAAGACGCTCAAAGAATTTGAATCAAACGATATATAGTTTTAGAAGTGGCAAATCGATGGGGAATACCAAAAGAAATTGAAGTCATCGTCCAAAAGAGAGACTTGGCGTGCGTTTATTGCGGCATACCATTTAGAGAATCAGACAAAAACAGAAAGACGAGAAAAACGTGGGAGCATATAGTTAACGACATTAGAATAAATGGATCAGACAATATTGCCCTATGTTGTGGTTCTTGCAATGCAAGTAAAGGAAATAAAAAATTAGAGGAGTGGTTAAAAAGTAAGTATTGTATTACAAAGAATATTAGCCATGACACAGTAGGTATGGTAGTAAAAAAACATTTAAACAAAACAACGACCGCATGACAGCATCAACCCAAAAGTGGCGGTTTGGTGTTTAAATAAAGCATTGTGCTTCTATGAAAGTTTGTGCTTGGTTGACAGTGAAGTGCTTCGAAATCGCCACCTTCGGGTAGCTGGTAACCGTTACCGCCAAGCAAAAAAAAACGATAGTGCGGAGAATACCGCTCGTAATCTATGCAATATTTGCGGAGAAAATTTCTTTTGCGGAGAATAAGAAGTATATTTGTCGCATAATATGCGGAGAATGAAGATTTATATACACGAAAACGAAAACTGGACAGACTTCACCTGGAATAATAAAAAAGTAATGAAAAAACTGGGTGAAGTCAGAAATCTACAGGGAAGACTACTGGGTAAAATGGAA
>DDTL01000029.1 GCA_002344345.1 Saprospiraceae bacterium UBA2365 | reverse complement strand
GATTATAAAAATAAAATTGGGGTTACCTTTGATTTTGAAGTTCCTGAGAATGATTTTATAAATTTGATTGAGGAAAAACAGAAGAGGAATTACATATTTTTATTTGATCTTAATAATAGCCTTAGAAAAACTATTCCACCATCATCATATCATTACGGACATCAATTGACACCAGAATTAGAATTTAATAAAACTATTCATTATGGTGAGGAGTTAAAAAAAAATAGTGATTATAATTTATCTATAGCATTCTGGAAATTATATGAGATCGCAAAGTACTTTAATCGGTCTGCAATTGTTTTTTCATTAATATTGTACTTTATTGGCACAATAGGTGTTTCCATTGTCATGATAAATAGTGTTTGGATTGTGTTCAAATCAGACACTTTTAGTATATTCAATTAGTAGACCTGTACAAATTTCACTTTGTTTTTTTGGAATTCTTTCTCTTAAAGAGCGATTTTTTAATTTCAATTTTAAAATGCATACAATCCGTGCCGATCATTCAAACATCTAACGAATTGGTATAAAAATTAATACCCCAAATATAAGGGTTTATCCATGACAAAGCCTTTGTTTCATAAATTGATTCTTCAATTGTTTTCGGCATAAAAAAACCATCCAGACAAAATACAGATCAGGGACACTTTTCCAGGATAGAGTGTGTGAGGTTTTCAAATTCAACATAGCTTTTTTGCACGGCATAAACATGAGCGCCGATTGCACCGTCAGCAGGTTTTAGCAGGAAAATTGGTTTATGTGCTTCCATCGACATTGGCGCCAGACTTCTGAAATGTTTCAATAAAGCGATTGAATTCTTATCAGTATCAACACCTTGTATATTTGAATCCGTTTGACCTAAAACAAATTCATTGAAAACATCTGGAATTCGGTTTGCCCATTTTAAATAAGATTTCACAGGCCGACTTTCTTTTGCAGAGTATTGCATTACTATATAACCTGCCGGTTTTGCATGATTCTCCGGAATGCGAACAGTCAGACTTTGGGGTTTTAATTCAATTCTTTGCTGCCATTGCTTTTTCCATCGGTTCAAGGTCATCCCCAGGTTTTTGATCCCCTGCAATGAAAACAAGTCCGATGCCACAGGCATAATTATATAATCTGAACTGATCGTAACTGCCCTATTTATCGCACCGAGATTGGGGCCAACATCAATTAATACGATTTCTGCATCAAACCTGCTGGCAGCTTCATCGATGATTGTTTTAAAAATACTGGTAATCCTGAAAGAATATATTTCAGCATTTAAACATTTTAGCCACGCATCACTGAGTGTATCTTCAAAGCCAGACAACGCCAGGTTTCCCGGTATTAAACCCAGATCTTCATTAATTTTCTCTATATGCACGGGCACAGCAGGATCACCGTTTACAACTGGCGTAATGGCATCCAGGATGGTCAGGGGCAACTCCTGATCGTAAATTGATTCCAATCTCTCATCTTTCAAAAACATGGAAGTCAGGTTTGATTGTGGATCCAAATCAATGGCTATGATCCGGATACCCAATTCTGACATCATCCAGGCTACATGGTAAACCATAGTGGTCTTGCCTACTCCGCCTTTGTTATTGAAAAATGTGATTATTCTCATTACCATTCTTTATTTACAGGGATCGAAACTTTAAATTTTGTTCCCAAACTTAAATCAAATTCAGGTTCACCGTTTCCGTTTTGGATGAGTTCCGATTTTGCCCTTTTTATACCATAATTAAATCTATTAACAAAACCCATTACTTTCATAGCTTCAGCCAATACCACATTTCTGTAGTCACTTGCATTTGGAAAATTTTGTTGCGTGACTTCACCATATAATCCACCGGGATTGATTATTTCAATCCGGTTAGAAAATTCATAAATGTAAACAGGTGCATTAGATTCATAATTGCGGTGCATTACCGCGTTCATTACCAACTCTCTCAATGACCAAAATGGGTAGTTTTGGATAATTTTTTCCTGAAAACTATTACTCCTTACCGGCCTTTCTTTAACAACATTACTTCTGATAAATTCATCCAGTAACCTCAATTCTGTGACCAGTGCACCAGAAAACTTTTTCTCAAAAACAACATCTGTCATCATATCCTGGCCTGAGAATTTTATGTATTGGATGTATGCCCCAGGCAAATAAAACTCAGGATTCAACCCAAACACCAGAATACCCGCATTGGTCGGGCATTTTTCGTTATGATCATAGAACCTGAGTGAAGAAAGTTGTTCTTCTAAAGTTCTGCTGTTCTCAGCTAATGTATCTTTGTCAACTGCAGCTGTTAAATAGTTAATCTTAAAAAGTTCTACACTCAAATCTTCCAATTGAGTTCCTAATGCAGGAATTAAATCAAACGTTTTAGCATAGGAAGCCCTTCTTTCGGTCAAAATCCTTTCTTCCTCCAAGGTCGCTTTGTCTCTTCTAGGACCCAGACGTATCCAACACCTTCCGTCAAATCTTACAGGTGGATAAGTAGAAGGTTTTACTTCAATCACTACCACTTCTCCTTCTGAAAACTTAAAAACAGAACTGATAATGATGGATGGTTGAGGTAACACTTTGCCGTTGGTTTTTATATTGCCGATAGATTGAAGCTGTTCATCAGACCAGCTAATGTTAGCCAAACTGCCATCATCTTTCACTCCTAATAAAATGTACCCTGAATGTTTATGGTTAGGAAAGTCATTTGCATAAGCACAAATGGCTGGACCAAGTTTGTCATCCCTGATTGAAATGGTTCTTTCAATCCAGTCACTTTCCATATCAGCGATCAATTCCTTGACTCTTTCGACAGTGAGCATATTTATTCTTCCGGAATTTATGTTAACTTTTGATTCAGATCCAAATATACAAAACATTCGGTTTTAAGCCAATATAATGGATGTACCCTTTATTAACAGTCTTTTTATATGAATACATTTTCATTATATGCAACTTTGATACCAAATATCTGACAATTTAATCAAAAAAAACCATGAAATCAGTTTAAAAACGATTCATGCCTATTTTTAAGCAGCAATTATGTAATATTTTTATCAATGATGCAGAAGGTGAATATTTGGATTTTCAATCAAGATTTTCAGAAATTCAAAGAAATTATCAATTCAAGTATCTATCAATTTAACCTTTCAAAGTGTATACCCACCGTTCAAATCATCTGATGATCTGATGATCTG
>DDTL01000153.1 GCA_002344345.1 Saprospiraceae bacterium UBA2365 | reverse complement strand
ATCTACATTTATTCTTTTAGTGAGCCAAAAGTAAGGGATAGGAGTCTCTGAAAATCTGGGTTTAGGTTCTTTTTCCCTTGCTATTTTAATGAAATTAGTTATTTCATCAGAGTCAATAGTTACTACAGTTGAATTTTCTTTTTCAACAATGTGTATGCTAGTACGATATTTGGAATTCATTTTAAACTGCTCATCTTTTGTTAATTGAAATACATGTTTAAGCTCCGAATTACGATCATATATTTCGATAAAGGTAGTATGAAATGAATAAGTTTCGGTGAGTGATTCGTTAGCAAAAAAAGTGCCTATTGGAGTCAAAATTCTACCTCCAATAAAAACTTTCAATTCACCATCAGTATTAAATGAAATATTGAAAGGAGTTCCCTGAGGATTATAACCAATTGTTAATGAAGGTGTTTCGTCACATGATGCGAACAATAATAAGAAGGATAAAAACATTGTTATTAAAGTAATTTTTCTCATATATGGTTTTTTTGAAATTATCTAAATAGTATTAAAATGTCAAGGTGCACAGTAAAAACAAATTCTCATACGAAATCATCAACTAAAACCGCCCCATAAACATACAAAATTCCCCACAATCCAAAAAGCAAATTCCAAATTTCCCCCCCTTTCATCCGGCCCTTTTCCAAGTATTATGGTCTCAAATAGATAAAACTTTGATTTTTTTCAAAATACATCTCCATAAGCACCGGGTTACCACTACTTCCAATGGCTAATGATTCCGGCCAGACTAAACCACCCATTCCTGCCAACGGTTCTGCCGTACCCGACGGCCATCCCGTTAGGTTGGCTGGCGTGGTCACGGGTTGTTATATCCCGTGATTCATTTATTTTCAGGTGCATTTCCTATTTTAGCCAAAAATTTCATCTTTTCATTTCCATATAAGTTGTTTTCAATGAACATATTTCCAATTTGGAATTTTACCCTTGTTTCATTCTCTGCTTGTTCCCCTGGAACTTCATAAGTATTTATCCAAATATTCCGCAATCCAGTTTCATCATTTATTATAATCGTAGAACCCACTACGTCTTTAGAATTTATTTCATTTATATGGCTAAAATCTGGTGTTTCATTCCATCTTTGATCGTCTTCATAAAAGTATATTGACCCTATTTTGAAACCTATTTCGACGGTTGAATTATATCCTGATTTTAATCTTTCTCCCGATGGTTGCATGGGTACAAATATGTTTTCTTGCCTAATTCTAAGTTTAAAAGGATTATGATAGTTTTCGAATTCGATATATAGTGGTTCTATTGTGAACAAGTATTGAGCTGCTGATTTTGTACCGCTAAAAGCTAAACAAAACTTTTCGTATGCAAGAAGTTCACTCTTGAGTTTAGGAAATGGCTTCTGCTGTATTCTTTGAAAGAATATGTAGGACAAATAGTTTCCAATCATTGGTTCTAGAATTTTTAACTGCTCTTCCAAGTCTATTCATTTTAGGTTGCTCACTCATGGGATATAAATTGTTTATATCCTTAACAAAAAAAATCATTCTTCAGGTTTTCATGAATTCAATTATGCATACCCTCCCATTTTAGCTAATATGCTTAATCTTTCATTCCAAATGCCCTCATTCCCTCCAAAACCATTCCCCGAAAAATTCCCCCAACCTACAAAAAATCCCCCACCAATCAAAGGATCTATCCATATTTCCCTCCACCCTACTTCAAATTACAACCATACCCAACATCACATGGTAATATAAGAATGATGCTCATTCAAACACCCTATCCGTTCCCAGCATATCCCTAACATTAGCAATATGCCTGTACTGATTTTCCTTGGATTTTCCGTTGTCCATGGCTGCCCGGAGGATGGAGATCAATTCATCAAAATGATCATAACCAAAAGCCGGTTTTTCTTTCAGAATGGTGTTCATCACATCGCTGAAGCGTTCGGATTTCACCAGGAAGGTTCCAGGGGGAATAAAAGAAATGTCCTTGAAGGTGCTGTTGCCATAAAAGATGACCACTGAATAGAATGGTACATGATCATGCTGTCTGAGGGCAAATTTCAACGCGGTGATATGTCGTTGGTTTTGGATGACGGGATTGTAGAACCTGAATTTCCGCCTGCCGTAGTCCAGCACCTGCGTCCATTGCGATTGATTCCCGTTGCCATAGATCCAGCCGCTGTAATCCTTTACTTCAAAAACGATGATGCCTGCCTGTGTTACCGCAACCAGGTCGATCTGGGCAAATTCATCGTTTTGCTTTCTCACGTACAGGTCGTGAAAGATCATAGGCGCCGGAATGCCGTATCTGAGCAGTTTCAGTACCAGGTCTCTCTCTGACCAGTTACCTCTTTTGGTATCCGTTACGGTGTTCACCAAACGGTGATCCTGTACCTTTCTGTAGAGAAAAAAACCAAGGATCAGCGCAATGAGTACGATGATGCCTTTGACTATAAAGGAAGCGGTTTGATCCACGGATTGAATACGGGTGTCTGAACCGGAACTGTTGGCAGCCAAAAATTCAGCAGCGGCATACCCTTTCTTTCCTTCATAGCGGATCTTATACCAACGATCATTTTTCAGGATGACCTCCACTTCATTGCCTTTCGCCAAGGTAAAAACCACCGGGTATCGTGTTCCCGGGCCGGTTCGGACATTCAGGTCTGTTGTGGCAATAAAATCTTTCTGTTCGTTGGAGGAGGATAAAAAATTGGAATAAACGAACAGCACCAGGAATCCGAGCACCAGGGCCGGTATGATTTTGCGCTTGATATTTTTCAATGCAGGAAACATACAAGGGTTAAAAAATTTTGTTGCACAGAGTTTCACTGAGTAGGCACAGAACACCACAGAGGGTTTATTTTGCCATTCATTACAATTTCACCAATATTCCATTTCTCCGTGTAATTTTATAATAGTCTTTATCCATTTTTCAATATTGGTTGCTCATCCTCGTTGTTTGAAGATTGTGACTTCTGAAGTTGCAAACTTCAGACAACGCATTAATATTCAGGACAATAAGTCATCATACATCTACAATTTCAATATCCTCACCATCGCAAATCTCCCCGGAGAAGCAATATGGATGAAATAGATATCAGGTGGCCCTTCGATTTCAAAGTCAATGAGCTCTGCATGCTGATATGTTTTCCGGCTCGTGGTCACCCCGGAAATGTTCTTTGCGCTGACTTCTATTTCATCAAAGAAGCCAGGCAACACTATTTTGACCTTTCCCTGAGATGGATTCGGATATACGCTGAGATCACTCCCGAAATTGTTCTCAATGATGTCGGTTAGAATCAGGACATGACACAAAGATGTATCTATGCATTGATTTAAAGTGATCTCAACAGCATAAGATCCTGATTTTAAAGGCGTAAAGGATTGATCCGTTGCATCGGGTACCTTCATAAACCCATCGTTACAATTCAGCCACTGATAAAGGGCGCCGGATTGCAATGATGTCAGTGTATCCACCTGCTCCAAAACAGTGGTGTCAATTCCAATGATTTCTATATCCAGGGTATCCGTTTCGGTACATCCCCAATCATAAAATAAATCGATTATAAATTGATTCAATCCATGTTCAAAAGAGCTGTTAAGCGGAATAACATATCCGGATCCGGTCAAGCCGGTAGCAACATGAGTCCAGTTAGAATGGATATTTTCCTGATCTCCACAATGGTTGGTTATTTCCAGTTCCGATGGCAAATTTCCGTTACAAATGGTATCCGCCTGGGCTGTCATTAATGGCTTTGGCCACACAGTTACGCTGAATGTATCTACTGGTGTCATGACTCCACAGTTCAATAGTTTTCTGACCCTGGCAAAATATTTGACTTCCTGTTGTTCGCAATCTGATCCAATGATTGACAACGTATCATCCATGATGCCTGATCCTCCGGCAAACGTATGGTTTTTCATACCCGTAACAAATTCATTCTCAGCGAACCAAACTTCAATATCTTGATCAGACCCGTCACTGGTTTGTACAGAAATACTCAATTTTTCACCTTCACAAACAAATGAATCACCTACAATCACTTCAGGCAAATTAAATAATTCGTCAGTTGAAATGACGTAAGGCGGGCTGTATTGCTTTTTGTCGAGCAGACAGGATGGTGAATCTTGCCAGCAACCTGCACCATCATCAGAGAAGGCAAGAAAGGACATTTTAAGATCTTTATTCCGTTCACATTCCAAGGGATCTTCAAATTCCCGGACCCGAATCGTGTAAGTCCAGGTCACCTGTGCTGTATTATTCCCGATACCCCAGCGATTTCCAGGCTTGCAGGAATCATTCAGACATGTCGGAGAATTGCCATTAGTCAGCCAGAAATAACCATTTGGCAGCACACCCTGATCTTTGCTCAATCCCGTTGTTAAACAATCGGTAAAATCGTCATCACATTCTATATGTCTCATGCGTAGGATGCCAAACTCATCCCTGAATGTGCAAAGGTGGGGAAATGTCCGGCGTACAACCGCTTCACAATCGGATCCTTCCTCATGGAAAGTTGCAGTGGTACCATTAGCAACTGGCAGATAGCCATCCCAGTCAAAATTGACCAGATCCCAACCTGATCCAAAATCAGGGATGATGCCATGGAACCAGGCCACCTGTGAAGCTATTGGTTCGAAGATATAAGACATTTCAAAAGTCACCGTTTCTCCCGGACAAAAAGGTCCGTTCAAATCTCCGCCATTCTCTCTCCATGTAGCAACCCATCTCAAAGAAGGTTCATTCTCGTAGCATCCACCGGTTGGCCCGATACAGGTCAAAGCTTCCACCCTGGTAAAAGCGCACAAAGTGAAATTCGGATTGTCTACCGGTGGTCCGTTCGGATCCGCAATGATGGCGATCCAATAGGTTTTAATATTGTTGATGATCGGAGTAGTTGTATTGCCATCAAAACAATTGCCTGTATTTTCAAAATTATTGATCGGTATCAGGTCATTGCAGTTGTTGGTTGGGCTGTAAAAAACTGACCATAGAGGTTTCCAGATACCATGAGGTACTATTGTTGTAATAAGGGCAACAGGTGGCACATTGTCCGTACCAATCTGAACCCAGACTGTGGGAGATTGGTTGAAACCACAACCATCCACTGCCGATGTATCGGGCGTAGCACCTTCAAGACAAAGGTCTGTACATTGCTCATGAATGGTCAAATATAACGGATCAGTGACCAGATCAAATACATGCATGGCTTCCTGACAGGTATTGCCCGGCATCGTACAATCCTGAGCCTGTGTATTTATAAAGTGAAGAAAAACAGTTGCGAACATCAATAGGATAGCTTTTTTCATATCTTCAGAATTTTGTGTACTTTATCAGAATGCACCCGATTTACCAATTTTATTTACAGGAATTAGTTGAAAGCATAAAGTTAGGAATAATTCTTAAAAAATATTTTTTTCCTGGTTCAGATTAATTCACCTCACATAGTTTTCACATTAATCCTGCAAAAAAGAGCAGAAAATTCAACTGTAAGGATCATGAAAATATACCAATATCTGTTGAACCACTTCTTCTTACAGGTAGATCTTACCCGATTTAAGTTATAAACAAATTGAATAATTTAGAGAAATTACGATCTTAAGGTCAGGTTAGATTATAGCGAATGTGATGGCTTATGACAGAACCTTGTGCTTAGTACTTGCCCGTTTGGTTTATACTCATCCTGGTAAAATTACAACCCAGCATTGAAAAACTACTACCCAGGCTCGAGTAAGTTTGTAAAGTGGAAAGTTCTTAAAGTGGAAAGTTCTTAAAGTGGAAAGTTCTTAAAGTGGAAAGTTTGTAAAGTGGAAAGTTTGTAAAGTGGAAAGTTTGTAAAGCGGAAAGCTTGTAAAGTAGAAAGTTCTTAAAGTTGAAAGTTCATAAAGTAAATAAAAATGCCAATTCATTTCTAAATTGTCCATTTTCGTGGTTCCTGCAGATCTTCAGAAAAACGCAGATAATAATTTGTTTTTCCAAAAAAAAAAGAGATGAACCGCTTTCGACCATCTCCTTTTCATTAAGAGTATATTGCTTTTTTTAACTATGAAAAAAACTTACAAGACCATAACGAAAAAAAGCTGCCTGTCGCTCCCTGCACCTCAAAAAAAGTTTATCAGAAGTCTGAATTAATGCCCTACCATCACAGGTAGTCCATAGCTTTCAAATACCTCCTTGATTAGCTCTAAATCGTTTACTTCCGGCACCTGGAACCCATGATCCGGAATCAACCTACCCAATTTTTCATACTTAGCTGACCCAGCTATATGATAAGGCAACAACTGAATGCTTAAAGGTTTCTTTTCCAATCCGGCAATAAAAACTGCTGATGCCACCGCATTTTCAACAGTCGCATTCACACCGCCGATCACCGGAATGCGAATATTCAAATCGACATTCAATGTTGCGATCAATCTCAGATTGGAAAGGATCATCTCATTCGGAACACCTGTCCAGCGACGGTGCAATGCGGAATCCATCATTTTCAAATCATATAAAAACAACTCTGCCCGCTCTGCTGCCTCCATTATCACCTCTTTTTTCACAAAACCTGAAGTGTCCACAGCCCGATGAATGCCAGTTTTACCACACGCATCCAACAAATCAAAAGTAAATTCCGGTTCGATCAGGGGTTCACCTCCTGAGACCGTTATGCCCCCACCCGATTGCTGCAGGAATGGCTTTTCCCTGACAACCAAATCCATGATTTGCGCAACACTATAATACTTTGCAGACATTTCGGTCGCCATCGGAGGGCAAACATCTGCGCATTCGCCGCAAAGCACACACAATTCATCATCCGTAACAATACCTTTTGAAGTCATAGAAGTGGCATGCTTTGCACAGATATCCAAACAATCGAGGCATCCAATACATTTCGCCTTATCATAATACTTTTCCGGGTGAGATGAAATCCCTTCAGGATTGTGACACCATGAACAGTGCAAAGGACACCCTTTCATAAAAATCGTCATTCGGATACCCGGTCCATCATGTATGGAAAACTTCCTGATGTCGAACACCAGTCGCTGGTTTTGTTCATTGACCAAAGCGTGTTTCCCCTTCATTAATATTAAACCTTTTCTTTAAGTGATGTCATCCAAGTGATTCATTCTGAGTGCGGTCAATGACTTCCTGCTGCAGATCACTGTTCATATCGTTGAAATAATCGCTGTAACCTGCCATTCTTACCAATAGATCCTTATAGTCTTCGGGGGTTTTCTGCGCTGCCAGCAATGTAGCTGTATCTACTACATTGAACTGAACATGATGGCCCCCCATCCTGAAATAGGTACGGATCAGCGAACCAAGTTTTCTGATTTCCGGTTCATTACGCAGCAGGCCGGGAAGAAAACGTAGGTTGAGTAAAGTACCTCCTGAAAGGGATTGATCCAGCTTGGAAAGTGATTTCATCACAGCTGTCGGGCCATTCGTATCGCAACCATGTGAAGGCGATGTGCCATCTGATATAGATTTACCAGCCAATCTCCCGTTCGGGGTGGCTCCCAGTACTTTTCCAAAATATATGTGGCAGGTAGTCGACAACATATTAAGGTGAAATGATTCTCCTTTTGTATTGGGCTTGCCGTCTATTGCCTTCAACAAATCCTTGTAAACCATCACCGCAATATCATCCGCAAAATCATCATCATTGCCAAAAAAGGGCGTGCGGTTAAGTATAAAATGCCGCATTTTTTCAAATCCCTCATAATTCAAATCCACTGCTGCCATCAATTCACCTATTTTGAACTTACCATCTTCAAAAACGTGTTTTTTAAAGACAGAGAGACTGTCAGCAACTGTTGCCAGTCCGGTACACTGAATATAATTGGTGTTATAGCGGGGCCCGCCATTGTAATAATCCTTTCCTTTGGCAATGCAGTCATCGATCACTACTGAAAGAAAGGGCGCAGGAGCATATTTCGCAAACATTCTGTCGATGTAATTGCTCACACGGATCTTCTGATCAGTAAAAAATTCCAGTTGACGGATGAAAGCAAGATATAAATCTTCAAAATTTTCAAAAGAATCCGGTGCTCCTGTTTCCGGACCAACTTTTTTGCCGGAGAGCGGGTCGATGCCATTATGCAGTGTGATCTCCAGGATTTTAGGCACATTCAGGTAACCTGTAAGCAAAAAAGCCTCTTTTCCAAAGGCGCCGGTTTCGATGCAACCACTGCAACCGCCTTCCCTCGCATCGTGCAGACTTTTACCCATTTTGACCATCTGGCGAACATAAAGATCCGGGTTGAAAACCGAAGGATAACCGTGTCCCTGCCTGATCAATCTGCAGGCTGCATGGAGAAACTCATCCGGTGTCTGATCGCTAATATGAACAGAATTGCCCGGCTGCAATAAATGAAGTTCCTCGATGACCTCCAACATGATGTAGGAAATGTCGCTGACCCCGTTCAATCCATCAGGAGTGATCCCACCGATGTTGATGTTGGTAAAATCATTGTATGTACCACTTTCCCTGGCTGTGATCCCTACCTTGGGCGGAGCCGGATGATTGTTGACCTTGATCCAGAAACAGGACAACAATTCTTTGGCTTTCTCACGGGTCAGAGTGCCTGCCTGCATCTCTTTTTCATAAAAAGGTGCTAAATGCTGATCAAAATGCCCGGGATTCATGGCATCCCAACCGTTAAGTTCGGTGATGGTTCCCAGGTGAACGAACCAATACATCTGGATCGCCTCCCAAAGATTGGCGGGGGCATGAGCCGGCACTTTCCTGCATACTTCTGCTATTTGTCTGAGTTCTCCGGCTCTCATTTCATCGGGTTCATTATCAGCCATTTCCAAAGCCATTTGTGCATGTCTTTCTGCAAAAACGATGATGGCGTCGCATGCGATATCCATTGCTGTCAACTGTTCTGACCTGTCGGTTGCATCCGGATCATTTAAAAAATCCAATGATCCCAATTGAGTTTTGATCTCATTTTTGAAATCAAGCATACCTTTTTGGTAGATCTTTCCATCCAAAGTAGTATGTCCGGGAGCTCTTTGTTCCATGAACTCCGTAAAAACGCCGGCTTCATAAGCATTTTTCCATGTTTCGGGCACATGATTGAAGATCCGTTCTCTTTGTGTTCTGCCTTTCCAGTAAGGTATGACTTCTTTTTCGTAGGTATCAATATCTTCCGGAAGGACGATATAAGGTTGCTGTTCCCGTGAATTCAGCACCTGAAAGTCTTCTATACTGTGGCACGTAAGTTCAGGAAATGTCGGCACGGCTTTTGGTGCCGGCCCGCGTTCGCCTACAATGAGTTCATCTTCTCCAATGTAAATGGTTTTCTTTTGGCAATGATCGAGAAAACTGAGGGCGCGCAATACCGGAATGGAATACTTTCCAAGGTTTTCTTTATAAAAGGCGGTTTGGTGCAATGCCCGTTCGATGGAAATGGAAGGAGTCGTATCATAACTACGTTTTCTGAGTCGCCGGATACGGTCATTCATACCCGGTCCGGAATGCTTATCCAAAGGGTAAAAATTGCCTTCGCTGGCTGGCATTCTTTCCGGTTTTCCCGATATATCAGGTTTCCCTAACAGTTCCTTTACACTCTGCATACCTCAAAAATTTGAATGTCAAAAGTCGTCAAAACATTGCTGCCTGCAATGCGGTACAACAAAAATAATAAATGGTTTTAATAATGATTGTTTTATCGCAGTTGTCTGAAGTTTGCCACAACTGACTTTCGTCCTTCCAACCTCATAACTGTTTACAATTCTAATCGTTGCCTGAAGTTTGCAACTTCAGACTTA
>DDTL01000150.1:30245-37982 GCA_002344345.1 Saprospiraceae bacterium UBA2365 | reverse complement strand
CTAAAAAAACTTTGAATGTTGCATCGAAATATTCAATTTTTTTATTGAAATAATTGATATAAAAATCTAATACTCCAGTGCTTTTTTCTATCAACTCTCTTGTCAGGAATACATGCCCTTTAGCTGTATCAAAGAGTTTCAATTCATTCATTAGAAGTTGGACAATCTCATTTTTATTTAAACTGAAATAAGCTATCAAATTCTGTAATCTGTTTGCATAAGGATTTGTAATTTTCTTTTTAATATTTTCATCAATGACCATTCGGGTAATGTCCCTTGCGAGCTCAGTTGCCATTTCGCCTAACTTTAGTGTTGTGTTGGTTTTTGATGCATTATCTGCTTTTTTTACAAGATATCTGGTATGGCTTATTTCGCTTTTTATCCTATTTTTAATGAGTTTCTTTTCATCAGTTTTAATTTTCAAAAGTTTATCGCGAATTTTCCCCGGTAAATATTTGAATTCAAGATTTAAATCCGGAAGATTATTGTAAACCTCGGTCATAAGAATTTCTTTTCGTGATGCCAGCATGTGTTCATATTTATACTGGCTNNCTTCAATTTCTCTTGGTGATAAATTTTTATATTTCTTTGAAAGTTCTTCCCTTGACAGCTTCATCAAGTCTTCAAATGATATTTCACATTTTTTAGTTAAATCTTCAATTTCAGATTTAGTCACATAACAAACTTTTTTTTCTTTATTTAATAAAGTACGGTTTTTAACCATTCGTCTGGTGAATGTTTCAGGTGCATATTGTATTTTATTTTGTAAATTTTCAATATTTTCATAATTGAGTATAAAGCCATTAGTTGACTTTACAAACTCAATAATTTTCTTTTCGCCATTTCTATCTAATGGTGGCACTAAAAAAGTTATCACAAACTTTGGTAAACTATGAATACTTAAAAATCCTGCCGGCTTTTTGGAGTAACGATCTTCCTGTCGTCCTTTGATAGGCAAACGTGGAAGCAGAACTTTTGGATCCGTATCATTAAAAATATAAAATGGGATATTGTTTTGACTGATATTATAATGTGGCTTGTATTGATCCCAATGGATGTCCTGACAATCAGGAGGAAGATTCTTTTTCAGCTCCCTGAGGATATCTTCCTCTTTGTTATCAAAATCGGAAAGTTTGCCAAATGCATATATCGGTTTAAGTATCCTGCGTTCAATACCAAGATCATCTTTAAAATAACTTTTTAATTCCACTTTACCTAAATATACCTGAAATCTTATCTGGCTCAACAAATTCATTTCATCCAGGTAACGGAGTGCAAAATACGGGAATCTGTCGTCATGCCTTTTCAAAACGACCAGTTCTTTAATAGCCTGCTCCAAATGTTCATCTGACAATTCATCGTAGTTCACATTTTCCAAAATATTATTTATTGCTGATTGCTCTAATTTTGGATCAAATTTCGCTTTATCCTCTTTTCCAAGAACCTGATATAATTCTTTTGGGCATCTGTTGAGTTCAGTCAGAATCTCCATCAGGAGCGCCTGTTTCGGAAAATCATTGTCCAGCCTTACATCGGGTATTTTTAATGCATAAGTTGTGAAAGATTGAATGGTAGCTTTAAATGGAGGTAAAGTTTCATTTTTGAAACCTCGGAATCTCTTCAAAAATTTTATGGCATTTGATCTCTCAAGGAATAAGTTAACAAAGAAAAACAATCCCTGATCTGTTAATTTACCGGCACTTTCATCACCTTCAAACAACCGGTATTTTCTTCTGATGTCGTTATAATAGGCTTTAACTTTTGTTTCATATTCTTCTTTGGATTCTTGTTTGAGGACATTATGCCTGATGAATGAAAACTCCGGAGCATAGTAAAACAAAGTTTTCAGGTCTTTAATCAATTCAACATTAATTTGGAGTTTTTTAGGTAGCGGAGTACCTTCATTACTCAAAGAAAGATAATGGGTGTAAGAATTTCTAAACTCATTAAGTTCCCTGAATATTTTATTAATAAAAACATGAGCTCCTTCAAAATCGATCAACATATCCTTCTTTTCAGGATTTTGGATTTCTCCGCTATCATTCAGGACCTGATTGGTAAATATCCTCAAAAAAGGTAGATGGTGTCTTTTAATTAAATAGTTAAAGACACGAAATCTTTCATCCTGATATTTTTCTTTTTTCGGATCAAAAATATTGAGTAAAATATTACCCTCATTCACCTGTTCTTTTTCACTCCAAATATCTTCATCATCATTTAATTTTCGAAACCCCAAATGCTTGAATACTTCTGTTACATGATTGATAATCAAATAAACATTATGCCTACCCATGTTTAAATATGAGCCAAAATAAAGGACATCATCCTTAGTACGGGTGGTATCTTGTAAACTGTTTTTTTCCATTAGTGATGTTTTTATTTATTATTATTTCCTTTTTGAAATTTCCTTGCGACATAATAACTCCATAGTACCCTGTCAATCATTTTCCCTCGCATAAAGGTTGCTATGTGGGTGATTAAATATGTGATGAGCATTAAAGCTCCAAGTAAGAAAAGCATATAATACCATACGGGTAAGAAATCTATATGCCACCAAATAGAACTAAACCAGATACATACGAAAACAACCAAGTGTAAAAGAGAAATGGTGAACAGATTCCTGAACAGGAAGTATAAACTCTGAAAACGCATGCTTTGAGACAGCTTTCCATTCACTTCAAGGTAGTAATATGCGAAATCAAACGTCAAAGGATAATATTCATTTTGAACCGGGGTAAGGTCACTATCTGCCTCTGAGACTATTTTTTCTGCAACACCAGGATCATCCATGTCATTCACAATTAGTTTATTAATGGCTGGAATAATTGAAAAAAGGTCGCTTCCGCTTTTACTTATTATATGGCATTTTTCTGGTTGATAAACAAACCATTTGTACCAATTGTAACCCATTAACTTAAATGTCAGGGTATGAATCATCAAACCGATAATCAATGACAGAATGACGATTAAAACGCCATTGAAAAAATCGTTTTCACTAAATACAGGACTTTGGATTTCAAAGCAATTTGTATAATACTCTGTTATTTTTACGACAATAAATCCCGGGATCAGGAAGGACAGTAATTCATAAAAAGAAAATTTTTCCATAAATTAGTTTTTTGAAATGAAAAAAATCAGGAGGAAATCGGAACCAGGTCTTTGGAAGTTGGTTTCGCAATGGAAAACACTGACAAGTTATGTGAAAGTTCCATCATATGTAAATAATTTTAATAATTTTATTTTTTATGTGAGAGTGATGGATTCCTGTGGTTTAATAAGATGGATTTTAAAAAAATTTCTTATTGTTCATGGAGTTTTTGATACTATCCCGAGTGGCGATCCCAAGTCAAAGCATACTCATAAATGGCTGATTCCTGATATACAGATTTATTTTTTTCTTTACAAACCCTCTCTTTTCAAAAAATAATCTATCTTAAGCGTCCAAAAGAAAAATCTACCCTAATCTTGAACATCCACATACTTAATATCAGGAAAGCGCTGAATAAAGCCTTTATAGGCAAATCCGGTTCAAATTGACCAGGCTGGGTTTGTTTTTGAAAGCATGTTGAAAATTCAGACAAGGCTTAACCAACCTGCACCCATCTATCAATTCTCCTACCCAACATCTTTAAAACCGGTATAGCAGCTTTAGTTGATATTGAACAAAGAATAGGGTCGGAGACTATGGTCAAAAATTTTGTAAATTGCTGATTGATTTATTGATAGTATGATTTTTGAAGTGACTTCGAAGCTTCAGATTTGAATAAACTGTCATTAGCATGAAGAATACGAAAAATATTTTAATGGGGAATGGTGGATCTGAATTGTTGGGTGACAAAAGTGTGATGGAAGTTGTCTGAATCAGGATTTGCAGGATTGGAGGATTGACGGGATAGTTGTCTGAATCAGGATTTGCAGGATTGGAGGATTAACAGGATAATTTTTTTCTTAAAAATGAAAATTCACATCAGATTATAAATCCATCCTGCAAATCCTGAAATCCCGGGAATCCTGATTCAGACGATTAATGATTCACAGGATAATTGTCTGAACTATTCTTTTTGTGCTGAAATGCCTTAAATGATTTTTCCCATTCTGAAAATCCTGAAATCCTGATAATCCTGATTCAGACGATAAACAAAAAGATAAATAGTGGATTTACTATGAAGAATAAAAAAGTTATATATATTTGTCATTACCCTTTTACATTAAATCAGAATATTCTGTTTGAAGAGATTATATTAATTAAAATGAAAATCAGTTATGAAAGAAGAAGCAATTACATTTAAAATTATTGGTTGTGCTATGAAAGTGCATAGCACATTGGGCAATGGATTTCAGGAAGTCATTTACCAGCGTTGTCTGGCGATTGAAATGGATAAAGCCGGACTGAGTTTTGGAAGAGAAATAGATCAAACCATCTTTTATGAGGGCATAGATGTTGGCACAAGAAGAGCTGATTTTGTGGTTGAGGAAAAAGTGATTGTTGAATTAAAAGCGGTTATTCAGCTTGAAGATGTCCATTTGGCACAAGCTAAGAATTATGTTGTTGCCTATGATTATCCAACAGGTTTATTGATCAATTTTGGTTCAACCAGTCTTCAGTACAAAAAAGTTTTTAATCCAAAGTACAACATGACCTGATAGGATGATGTCTGAATCAGGATTAACAGGATAGTTGTCTGAATCAAGATTTGCAGGATTGGAGGATTAACAGGATAGTTGTCTGAATCAAGATTTGCAGGATTGGAGGATTAACAGGATAATTTTTTTCTTAAAAATGAAAATTCACATCAGATTATAAATCCATCCTGCAAATCCTCCAATCCTGAGAATCCTGATTCAGACAATTATTGATTCACAGGATAATCGTCTGAACAATTCTTTTTGTGCTGAAATGCTTTAAATGATTTTCCCCATTCTGAAAATCCTGAAATCCCGGGAATCCTGATTCAGACAATTAATGATTCACAGGACAATTGTGTGAATAATTCTTTTTGTGCTGAAATGCTTTAAATGATTTTCCCCATCCTGAAAATCCTGAAATCCTGAGAATCCTGATTCAGACAATTAATGATTCACAGGATAATTGTCTGAACTATTCTTTTTGTGCTGAAATGCTTTAAATGATTTTTCCCATCCTGCAAATCCTGAAATCCTGATAATCCTGATTCAGACAATTAATGATTCACAGGATAATCGTCTGAACTATTCTTTTTGTGCTGAAATGCTTTAAATGATTTTTCCCATTCTGAAAATCTTTAAATCCTGAGCATCGGGTTCAGACAATTGAATTAGTAGATTGGCATTATTTGTTTAAGTTTATTATCAATAGGTGTGTTTTTCTTTTAAATTAGATATATTTGGTCATTGAAAAAGGGTAAAACATGAAACTGTCAAATTAAAGACTGATCATGCAAATAGATGTCTGTATTAAGATCATGCAGGCTTTTTCAACAAATCAGTTATCTAAATATTATGTTGGAAATATTGGCATTAGCCATCGGATAAAATATTTAAACACTTATGAAACAAATATTTACTATTCTTTTACTGATAGGATTGAACAGTTTAAATGGACAACCCACTGAGTTGTTTGATCATTTGAGAGAAGGTTACAATTTGCAAAAATTCCTTTGTTCATCCAATACAAAAGATTTAAATAGGGAAATGTCGGATCTGCTAATATCCGACTTCCGAAGTGAGCAACTTTTTGCCAGTTCCGATCCTTATGTTTATATCGGAAACTACGAAATGCAGATAAAAAGTGATATGTATTATCTGTTATTAAAATCACCTGACAAGACAGCATCTTTATACATTGAAAAGATCTCTGACAAAATAACTTCAGAAGCTAGGTGGGATCAATTCAGAAAATGGAAAGGTATATATAGCGGTATCAATTATTTGGGGAATGGATTTTACTATTTAAAACTGGATTCCCTGGATGATGTTTCTATCAATGCTACCATGAGGACAGATAAATATATTATTCATTTACAAAAGAGACTCCCGGGTGTTTCATTAAGTCGGGATTCGCTGTCAGAAGTTGAATGGAATCAATTCCATGAGGCAAATACGTACCTTTTGAAGGTCTTTAAAATGCTTATTGACCATTTAGTTGAAGAAAAAGAAATGATCTATTGTCCTTTAAACGGCAAATTGATCAACAGGGAATTTACCGCAACAGAAAGACTGGTTGGATTTATAGATTTCTGGACTGAGGTAAAGTATAATTTTGCGTTTTTTGATCAGGTACCTGAGGTGGATTGGGAAAAGGTAAAACAGGATTATATACCCAAAATGCTTATGCCACAATCCAATACTGCATACTATAAACTTTTAACAGAAATCTGTGCCAGACTGAATGACGGCCACACCAATGTTTATTATCCGGATGATCTTGTCGATCTGAATTATTACCCTAATGTTGAATTAGGCAATTTTGAAGATGGTATATACATTATAAATACAAGTAAATTCTACCGGGAGCGTTTGCCACTTGGTTCGAAAATTCTGAAGGTCAATAACGAACCGGTTTTTTCATATTTACAAAATCAAATAATTCCATACATCAGCGCTTCTACAGATTATATCAGGTTGCGTATTGCCCTGGAAAATCTCACCAAAATACCAGAAGGAGAAAAACTGGTCCTAACCTATCTGACTCCTGATGGAACAGAACAATCCTATGAATTCACAAATTTCCAGGATACCAGTTCATGGATCAATGAATATCCTGAATGGTCCCGGCTGGAATTTAAAGCTCTGGAAAATAAAATTGCATATTTAAAAATAAACACATTTAATACTTCAAAAGTAGTAGATGATTTTGTGGAGTTGAAAGATACCATTGGTCAATTCAAAAAACTGATCATCGATTTACGCGAAAATGGAGGAGGGAATTCCTTGCACGGATATGAGATATTAAAATATTTTGCTGCAAAACCTTTTGTCACAAGCAAATGGAAGACGAGAGAGCACAAAGCTGTTTTTAAAGCCTGGGCTGAGTTTGTTGAGGAGCCTGCCAAGGAAGAAATGGAAAAAGTTTGTTTACTTACTGCAAAGGGAGATTTTTGGTATGAATCTCCTCCGGATACCATCATTCCCTATAAAGAGAAGCATATTTCCATTCCCTTGATCATATTGACGGGAAATCATACTGCGTCCGCTGCGGAAGATTTCCTGATTGCTGCAGATAGTGCGGGTTTTAGTGAAACGGTTGGTGAATATACCTTCGGTAGCACCGGTCAACCTTTAAGTATCAGATTGCCGGGTGGGGGCTCAGCAAGGATCTGTACCAAAAGGGATACTTATCCTGATGGCAGGGAGTTTGTCGGTTACGGTATAAAGCCAAAATATCTTGTTAAACCTGATATCGCGGATGTTCTTAAAAATCATGATATGGTTCTGGAGTTTGCATTGAGGTTGAGATAATGAAAGAACATGTCTGAATCAGGATTTGCAGGATAGTTGTCTGAATCAGGATTTGCAGGATTGGAGGATTTGCAGGATAGTTGTCTGAATCAGGATTTGCAGGATTGGAGGATTACCAGGATAAATTTTTTCTTAAAAATGAAAATTCACATCAGATTATAAATCCATCCTGCAAATCCTGAAATCCTGAGAATCCTGATTCAGACGATAAATGATTCACAGGACAATTGTGTGAATAATTCTTTTTGTGCTGAAATGCTTTAAATGATTTTTCCCATCCTGCAAATCCTGAAATCCTGA
>DDTL01000150.1:0-30167 GCA_002344345.1 Saprospiraceae bacterium UBA2365 | reverse complement strand
TGATTCACAGGATAATCGTCTGAATTATTCTTTTTGTGCTGAAATGCTTTAAATTATTTTTCCCATCCTGCAAATCCTGAAATCCTGATAATCCTGATTCAGACAATTAATGATTCACAGGATAATCGTCTGAACTATTCTTTTTGAGCTGAAATGCTTTAAATGATTTTTCCCATTCTGAAAATCCTGAAATCCTGAGAATCCTGATTCAGACAACAAAAGATTGATAAGGGCTATTGGAGAAATTGGATTTTATCTGTAAGTTTATCTTCCTTTTTTTCACAGTTTGGTTTTCAAAAACTTTTGTTATAAATATTGAATCCGGTATTGATTTTACTTTTAAATTCGCTTGCACCAACGCGAAAGATGGCTTAAACGAATGCATTCATATTCAATTATCATAGCATAAAAATCAAAATAATAATACATGATCACACTGAAACAAACTGTCGGGCAATATTTCAGGGCATTGACTACCATGTACTTAGCTTTATTAGCGGGACAGATTGTCTTATTTGTCATTTTCCTGTATCTGAATTTAACTGATCATTCCCGACAACCTGATCCAATAGGTGGTATTTTAAAATATCTGGTCGCCATCTTAGTGATCAATGGATTTGTTGTTGGTCAGTTGATTTATAAAAAGAGACTCATTAAGTTAAAATCCCTTGATGATCTGGCTGCTAAACTGGAAGGATACAGAGGTGCCATGATCATGCGGTTAGCTTTGCTGGAAGGACCTTCTTTGCTGACATTGGTTCTTTATTTCTTAACTGCCGATCTGTTTTTTATAATGATGGCTGGATTTATCATCTTCATTTTTCTTTTCTTTATTCCCTCGAGAGATAAAATCTCCAGGGAATTGGAACTTAGCTCTGCTGAAAAAATGAAAATCGAAAATCCGGATGCATTGATCAATGAAATTTAAGCCGGCCTGGACGTGTATTGCTTATATTTTTTCCGGATTATTTCAAACAGGAATGACAGGAAATAAAACTGATTCAATAATGCAAACAC
This sequence comes from Saprospiraceae bacterium UBA2365, assembly GCA_002344345.1. Lineage (GTDB taxonomy): Bacteria > Bacteroidota > Bacteroidia > Chitinophagales > Saprospiraceae > UBA2365. The sequence continues at coordinate 29,150 of DDTL01000150.1, read as the reverse complement.
AGGTTATTTTGCACCAGGCTAAAACAGCTATTTCTGTTGATCATTAGAATTTTTATAAACTTAATATCAGTTAAAAAAAGAGTTCATATGAAAAAAATCTCAATTGTTTTGCTTATTTCAGCTTTGTTTTTTTCCTGTAGTAAAAATCAACAGGTAGAAAATGTGGAACGTGCTTTTTATTATTGGAAAAATAGTCCCATCGAAACAGAAACTATCGACCATATTAAAAAACTTGGAGTGACAAAGCTGTACATTAAACTTTTTGAGGTTGATTACAGTCAGGTCAGGGGCAATTTTCCGTATGCAAAGAACAGACCTGGTCAATATGAAATGCAAGCGCTTGATTCTATTAAAATTGTTCCTGTCATTTTCATTAAAAATGGAATTTTTCAATATAATGATGAAAATTCACTTGACAAACTGGCAGATAACATCGTTTTTCTGATCAATAAATATAGCTCTGAAGAAAATTACAGTGAAGAAAAAATGAAAATTTTTGACTATGAAGAAATCCAGATCGATTGTGACTGGACGAAATCCACAAAAGATAAATATTTCTATTTACTGAAGAAAATCAAAGCATTATCCCGAAAAAAAATCAGTGTCACACTCCGGTTATACCCATACAAATATCCTGAGATCATGGGTGTTCCTCCCGTAGACAAAGCTACTTTGATGTGTTACAATTTAATAAAGCCATTGGTTTACCCAACTAAAAATTCGATATTGGATATTGCTGAACTAAAAAAATACCTGGATGAAAAAAAATCTTATCCATTGCATTTAGATATTTCATTACCCACATTTTACTGGACACAGCTGTATCAAAACAATCATTTTATGGGATTGATGGAATTAAGTATCAACGAAGTTAAAAGTTTTGCCAAATCCACCGGGCCCTTATGGTATACGGTCGAAAGAGATACGAGCATCGATTATGAAACTTATTTAAAAGCAGGTGATCAGTTGAAATGCGAGGATGTCCCCCAAAAAACGATCAACGAAGCTATCGCATTGATAAAAAATAACGTGGATCTGGGAAAAAACATCACCGTTAGTCTTTTTGATCTGGATAACAGCACCTTTAAACAATATACCAATGAAGAAATATCTGATTTTTACAGTCATTTTACTAAGTAATCTCAGTGTACTTTATTCCTGCGGATATTCGCCATACGGTGAAGATATCAGGTATTCTCTGTTTTTGCCAGAATATTTCAACTATCAGGATTTTGGTGCGTTCAATTACAATGCGGACTTGTTTGGTTTTGATTATCAGAATCATAACCAATATGAATCCAATGTTTATGATTGGTATCATTTTACAGGCAAAAAAGTTGCGGTCGATGAGATCAATGAGTGTTTGAATGTATTGACATTAACAGATATAAACAGCAGTTCAACAAATCAGTTTGTCCGGTATTTATTTAAAAATAAACTTCAACATGTTTTGCAGTATCTGATCATGGCCAAAAAATGTGAAGAATATTCCAATTTTGAGGTTGACGATCCCTGGGAAAGAAAAGATACCATCAGACGCAGTTACACATTGTTCCTGAATGAGTTGACGCGAAAGATGCTAGCAGAAAAAGATCCTTATTTAAATAGAAAGTATGCTTTTATTGCGATCCGAACTGCTTATTATGGCAGTGAATTTGATTACATTAAAAAGATTTTTCAAAGCCATTTTGCCCGGGGTAAAAAAGACTATCTATATTACTGGGCTTTATTTTTCAATTCCTTTCAAAACAAAGATGCGGGTTCTGACATCGCCAATATTATGGCTTACTGTCCGGAAAAAAGGTATGCAGCTTATTATTTTTTTCATGAACAATTTGATCTGAAGAATTCACTTACCAAAGCAACATCTTCTCAGGATATAGGGAATCTTTATGCTTTTGCATCGGTACAGCGTCTGGACCCGAATTTAGATTATCTGCGTAAAATATATGAACATAGCAATAAATCAAGAATTCTGGATTTTTTGCTATTAAGGGAAATAAATAAAATCGAGGATTGGATCTATACTCCGTATTATACCAACTATTTACCCTCTACCCAATTCACAGAATTTTGGTGGAGTGAAAACGATACAGAATTACATACCATAGAAACATTGAGGGCCAGGTCTGAAAAAGACAGAACATATGCAAAACAAATGCTGGATTTTGTAATCGGTGTTGATTACTCAAAGATACATGATGTTTCTTTATGGAATGCAGCTCAAATCCAACTGTTATTTATGACAAGGAATTATGATGCATGCCTGAATAAGATTGAAGTTTTTGAAAAGCAATTTGCGAAAAAAAAGATCATCTCCCAGATTGAAAAAATTAAAGCATTGTGCATTATTTCAAATCAGGAAACGGGTAGGGCCATCATTAAGGAAGCTGTAAAACCCATTATAATGAAATATAAAGATGATGAAAGATTTTTGTTTTCAATAGGTCGGGAACTTGAATTCAGGAAAAATCTTCCGGACGGTATTGCCATTATAGCATTTGGAAATCAAAAGTTCAGGAATCGGTATTATTACGATGAATCCAATAATTCTGTTGAGTGGAGAGGAAACAGGTTGTTGAACTCAGGGAATCTGGAATATTTTTATGAGTATTTTGATTATCTGGATTTTGTATATAGTGCTGATGATTTGAAAATTGTTGTCAATGGCCTCAATAAGAAAAAAAAGGGAGATGATTTCTATAAAACGATGTACAGTCAGTTGAAAAAAGATGAAAACTATCTGAAAGATCTTTTGGGAACCAAATATATACGGGAAAACCGACTCGAAGATGCCCTGAATGCATTTAATTTAATAGCATTTCGTTATTGGGAGGAAAACTATAACCCATGGGAAAGAGACAGATTTGATGATTCATACACTTTTGATAAAAATCCTTTTTATGATATCAAATATGTGGATCCGTTTATTCCGCATACAGAGAGGTATTTAGTAACCAAATTGTCTATAACACAGCATTTAATCAAATACCTGAAACTTGCTGACAACCCAAAGACTAAGAACAGGGATTACTATTATTTTATCATTGCAAATTGTTACCTGAATATGACACAAAAGGGTCATTCCTGGATGATGCGGCGGTTTACCTCAGTCACCAATTATGATCAGGAATACGATGAATCTTATATCGATGAATCAGAGTATGTCAATAGCCTTTTAGCCCAAAAGTATTACAGACTGGCTGCTGAAAATTCAAAGACAGAAAAATTTAAAGCCTTATGCCTTTTGATGGAAGTGTTTTCAGCGGATCCCGAAAGAAAACTGGACAGGTTGAAAAATACATATCCTGAATATTACCAAGAATTGTCATCCTGTGAAAATCTGGAGAATTATTTTGAAGCAAGATGAGCTTGACTGATATATCCAGGCAATAATATGGATCAATTCAATAAGTGACATTGAGCTGAATGTAATTTTAAAAATATCGACGGGATAATACCTGCACAAACCGGTTCAATAAATTGGAAGCTTCGGTTTAATGTTTTATAAATGCCATCGCCTGAAATGAATCAGTTGGTTATGGTAATTCATCTTTTTTTGGGTCATTGGGTACCATTAAGCAATGAGCATCTTGCTTCCTTTAAATGGTGAAAACTCAATTTTAATTACCATGCCGGTAAAAGATTAAAATCACTCTAATATCACACTGGTTTTCTGGTATATTTGATGATCTTTTAGTTTATTTTTGTTGTGCCTGAATGGAGTTCCAATGATTAATCAGTAGACAATGATCATAGGACAGTTAAAAAGGAGATGATCCGGAACGATGGCCGGATAAATATATCTAAAATGTTGTCATTAAGGGAGAAAAAACATTCATGAAATTTAATAATTGACAAAGATGAAAGCAAAATTTTTGGCTTCGGTGCTGATAACGTCCATATTTTTTTCAGCTTTATTATTCCTTTTCGCAGGGAAAATGGATTATTTTCAGGGTTGGATCTTTTTGGTGATCAACCTGATTTCAAGCTTCATGAATTATTTCACTACCAGGAATGATGCAGAACTTATCAAAGAACGATCCAAGGCAGGAGCAGGTTCTAAACCCTGGGACAAGAAGATTTTGGGATTTTCCAGTTTGACATATATTGTGTTTTTAGCCATAGCCGGATTAGACTCGGGACGTTTCCATTGGTCACCTGATTTTCATTGGAGTGTGTATGTTTTAGGGGTTGTCCTGGCAATTGTCGGACAAACGGTTTTTCTGTCCGCAAAGAAAGAGAATAAATTCTTTTCTACTGTGGTAAGAATCCAGACAGATCGGGGGCATACAGTTTGTGATACAGGTATTTATAAAATTGTAAGGCATCCAGGATATTTGGGAATGATGATCGCATTGGCCGCTTTGCCATTCATAACCGGCTCCATTTGGAGTTCAATTCCGATAGTCTTCGGAATCCTGTTATTGTTTTTACGAACATATTTTGAAGATGAAACTTTGAAAAAGGAGCTTCCCGGTTATATTGAATATGCACAAAGGATTAAGCAAAGACTGATCCCGAAAATCTGGTAATTCAGGTTTGCAAAACAAAAAAAAAGAGGAGCAATTATTCTTTCCATGGAAAACAAATCCATTCTGAATACACCATTTTACTGATTGAAATCAAACTGGTCAGAAGATAACCAGCCATCCGAATTGTAAACCATAATGATACAGATTTGCGATAAAAATGGCAACGATACCTGATTGGTGTTGTTAAAAAGCTTAATTCATCTGCAAATAATGTTTCGTGCCCAGGCTTACGGAAAATCCTGATTCGTTCATTTTTAGAATATAATATGATCATTCTCTTAGCCGAAGTTGCAGATTTATTTGAATGTATATGCTTTAAACGACCATCTTTCTAAAGCGCGAATTGATCATGTCATCTGGCAGCATCAGAGGTTTTTTGATTAACTTTGTCGGTTATAAGTATTGGAGTAATTGTTTTATAAATGGAATTTATAGTTTTTTTCAGTGTATGCATTAGGTGATAACAGTCCACTTATAGCATTTTTGAAATCAATGCATTTCCAAAAAGACAATGGTCCGGTTTAAAGGGCTTTTATTAATTTTAATCCATTGTATAATGACTTTTCAGGAAATAGTAAATTATCGTCGTTCTGTAAGAAAATATAAAGATTTGCCAATTGATTCAGAGATCGTAAAAAATTGTTTAAAGCTTGCGGTACTGTCGCCCAATAGTTCCAATATGCAGCTTTGGGAATTTTATCATGTTGAAGATCCTCAAACCCTCAAAAAACTTTCACATGCCTGTTTAGATCAAACTGCGGCAACCACTGCCCGGCAAATGGTTGTATTTGTTACAAGACAGGATTTGTTCAGGAAACACTCGAGAAAAATGCTGGATCTTGAAACCCTCAATGTATTGAAAAACAGTCCGGAAATCAAACATATTGAAAGGGTGAAACGATGGAAATTATATTATGGGATAGTGATCCCTTTCCTGTATAGTCGTTTTTTTGGATTATTGGGAATTTTAAGAAAAATAATTGTTCATATTGTCGGACTGTTCAGGCCAATTGTTTACAATGTGTCTGAAAATGACATGAGGGTAGTGGTGCACAAAACATGTGGCCTGGCTGCACAAACATTTATGCTGGCCATGGCTGATGAAGGCTATGATACTTGCCCGATGGAAGGTTTTGACAGCAGAAGAGTAAAAAGTATTTTGAAATTACCTTGTGGGGCAGGAATCAATATGATCATTTCCTGTGGGATCAGAGAAGATGGAGGTGTTTGGGGAGACAGAATGAGAATTCCATTTGAAGAAGTTTACAATAAAATTTGAAAAACTGTATAATCAGTTTTTGTACCATTAAAAAAGTTGCGGTTGAAGTGATTTTTGTGAGCAAAAGCTATGGCAGGTATTTTGCAAACATTATGACTATAATAATTGTAAGGAAGTTGAATTAAAGAAATTTGCGCTCCATGAGCGTGCTATTCAAAAAAATGGCTTACTTTTATAAGCTCAATCCGGTACTTTTACTTTTTTGCGAAAGCCATTTTCCTTAAGTCCGGGACGACTTCCTTCATCCTGAAAGCTGATCCCTAAAATAAATATAATCATCCATTATCAGCATGGAACTATTATTCAAGTAATGAGATTATATAGGTCAAGGGTCAATACAATATTAAGGGTTAATTCAAATCCTTACGCAAAGCTGAAAAGTCAATTAAATCAACTTTCATTTAATTATAATCAGGATGAAACAATGGATTTTAAAATTGTTGAAAATAATTGGTATAGCACTAACTGTATTATTGGCGGGATTGATCATACTGATATTCTTTACGGGTCCAAAACTACCCGAAAATGCTGACTCAATTATTGATCAAGTGCTTGATTCACCAATACCGGAACTTGTAAAAGGGGAATCGGGATACATTGTTTCTGACAATACTAAAATCTGGTATGAGTCAGTTATGCCAAAAGACACAAATAAAGGCGCTGTGTTATTGTTCATGGGCATTTCAAATGATGCTTTAGGGTGGCCGCAAAAATTCACAGACAAATTTGTTGAAAACGGGTATCAGGTGATAAGGTTTGATTACAGGGGAACAGGTTTTTCTGATTGGGTAGAAAATTGGGAAGAGAAACCATATGCACTGGCTGATCTGGCTACAGATGCCAAAATAATACTGGACACCTTGAAAATAAAAAAAGTTCATTTGGTGGGCGTCTCATTAGGTGGAATGGTTGCTCAGGAATTTGCCATTAAGTACACCGACAGAACAAAAACTTTAACATCCATCATGTCATCCGGCAACATTACTGATCCGGAATTGCCCCAAATATCAAAAAGAGTTGTTTTCGATTTAGTAAAAACAGCTATTAAATACGGTATCATTTCCAATGAAAAAAATACCATAAAATTACAATTAGCTGCGAGAACCATTCTTCGTGGAAATGCTCATTATCCCATAAATGTAAAGGATATTAGTGAGCAGATTTTGTATAATTTAAGAAAAAGAAATGGCTACAACCTGAATGCATCGAGCCAACATCACGAAGCGACGTACCGTTCAGGCTCCCGTTATGATCAATTAAAAGAACTCAAATTACCCGTATTGATCATACATGGAATCAATGATCCGTTCATACCTATAGAACATAGTAAAAAATTAGCTAAGATCATTCCTCACTCCAAAACAAAATGGTTTGAAAATATGGGACACGATATTCAACCAGTTCATATGGAAGCTATATCACAAGAAATTATTTTAAATTTTGGAAGTGATCGATATTAATGATTGCATGACATGGTTCGTCCTCTAAATTGAATGGGAAAGGCATGAAATAGAATTATAAAATTAATAAAAAAAACAAATTATGACACTTTTAGTAATCGCAGGTATTATCTTGTTAATACTTATCTCAGGCATCAGGATTGCTCAGGAATATCAGCGTGGGGTGGTATTCAGACTTGGTCGTTTCCAGGCAATTAAAGGACCTGGAATATATTGGATCATCCCACTGATTGACAGTCAACAGAGGGTAGACATCAGGACAAAAACGGTTGACCTGGAACAACAGGAGACGATCACAAAGGATAGTGTAACCATCAAGGTAAATGCTGTATTGTGGTTTAAGATAACGAACCCGGAGGATGCCATCATCAAAGTAGCGGACTACAACAAAGCCGTTTATCAGTTTTCTGTTACTGCATTGCGCAATATAATCGGACAGCACACACTTGATGAAGTTTTGAGAGAAAGAGAACAGATCAATGGCACGCTACAAAAAATTGTGGACACTACCACTGAACCCTGGGGTATAAAAATTGAAATGGTAGAGATGAAGGATGTGGAAATTCCTGAGGCCATGCAAAGGGCCATGGCAAGAGAAGCTGAAGCCATCAGGGAAAAACGCGCAAGAATAGTAAAAGCTGAAGCTGAACTGGAAGCATCCATAAAACTTACACAAGGGGCCAAAGAAATGGAGAGAAGTCCCATTTCGATTGAATTACGCAGAATGCAAATGTTGTCCGAAATAGGCATTGACAACAATACAACAACGATTGTACTGGTTCCGTCAGACTTTACCAATGCTGCCAGGAGTTTTACTGAACTCATGGGAAAAAAGTAAAAAGGATCGGCCATTGCAATAAGGAAAATTCATGAAGGAAGTCATTTTGACTATAGCTGAAATGAATGTTTCATTGAGAAAAATTTTGAAGACGCTACAGGGTGCTGGTCCGGGTGGATGTTCTGGTGTATTGCTTATATAGGATAGTGGATTTCTTTCAGTCTCATATCGTTATACCAACAACCAAATTTGAGGTTGCTCCGGTTTGAGAATGAAAAGCTGGCAAAAGTTTTTTATATTCATTCAACAAAAATGCATTTACTTCGATGATGTATTAAAAAATTATTTAACTTTATTTCCACTATCTTTTTGATTAAAATTTTTTGAGTGAACGATTTTTCGGATGATCACTATCCAGATCATTTCAATCAGAAAATTTCCCCGGTGAATCCTCATTTGTAGCAAAACGGATACAGACAAGATGAATTATAACAAGTATTCAAAAATTGCATTGATAAGTATTAAACAAGTGAAAAATATTGAAATAATGTAGTTATTTAGGTGGTTAGCTAATGAGTCTGTCAGGCCTGTTAGTCTCTTTGAATTGAGCGTGTACTTTGAGCAAAAGACACCAAATTTGTCCTTGAATCAGAGGTTTTAAACCTTGGTATAAATCATTAGCTAATAGACTTAAGGCTAAAAGACTATTGAGCTAAACAATTACACTTTTTTAATGATTGCGACCACAAAAAAAGCGCTGATCAATCCATTTTTGGGAAAAATCAGCCAGGCAGCACATTGGCACCTGATTTCGATTATGTATTGGAATGACCGGATATTCAAAGATGTTTGTCCATATATCCCAATAAATGTATATTTGCCATCAAAACATATCGTAATGCACAAAATCAAATTCGTTTTACCCTTGATACTGATCATGTTTGCTCAGTTTTCCATGATAGCTCAGACCTATCATTTCGGCGTTCGGGCCGGTTTGAACTATTCCAGGTTCACCGGACCATTTGAAACCGATGTTATTGAAAAATTTGATTATAACAACGGATTCCATTTCGGTGCAACCGGAATGATGACTTTTAATGAGTATTTCAGCCTTGGAGCTGAGATCTTATACAACCAGTACGGCACCAAATATTATTATGAAGGGCCTTCCTATTACGTTTTCAATCTCAACAATGTTAAATTTTTGAAAAACGATGTTAAGCTCAATCTTAATATTTCTAATTCATACATCAACATTCCTGTCCTCGCATATTTCAGACCTTTCAAAAAATTTGAGTTGATGGCGGGTGGCTATATGGGCTTTCTGATCAATCCAATCGGTTCAGGCAGACTGGATTTCGGCGGAAAGTTTTATCAAAGTCTTGAATACAATTACTATAAGGATGAAGCTGGTGCTCAGGTGCTTTATTCCGGCCTGATCAGTGTAAAAGTTCCCCAACCTGATGGTGAAGATGAAGTGGTCAACTTATACAAAATCGTCGGTGCTTATTATCAGTACGATGAAACTCAATTCAATGATAAAACCGGGACTGCTTTCAATTGGTTTGACTTAGGTATAACCGGCGGATTTCAGTATTTTATCAATAAAAGCCTGTATGCCGGATTCAGAGCTGAAATGGGTCTGCTGGACATCACCAACAACAAACTGGACAGATCATTGAAAGAGATCAATGATGATGGTTCTTTTATACTTAGAGAAGATGTTGACAAAAACATCAACTTTCAGATCTCACTTGGATTCAGATTCTAAAACCGGAACTTTAAGCTCATATCTGGCATCTTTATTGACCTTTAGGGTTGAAGACCTCAACCAGGGATTGTAAATTTTCAAAGTTCTGTAACTGATGCCTTCTCCTTTGGCAAAATCCGCAAGATTGGCAATGGTAGAATCCACCTCAATCAGCTGATAATCGTCCAGAGGACGGTACTTATCTTCTTCAGGAATGTGGTAACCGAATTTTTCGGGATTTTCCATAATGGTTTTGATAGCTAAAATGCGGAAAGGATATCGCATCGTTTCATCACTGACATTGACGTCAAAATAATTTTCAGCATTTTGTTCCTTAAGGTATTTGGCATAACTGGTAGGACCTGTATTGTATGCTGCGGCAACACTTACCCAACTGCCAAATCTTTTATACAGCCTGTTGAGATAATCACAGGCAGCCTGGGTTGATTTTTCAAGATGGTATCTTTCATCCACATCATCCGAAATCTCATAATTCATTTCTTTGAATGTGTTTGACATAAATTGCCAGATGCCTTTTGCCCCGGCTGACGAGGTGCTGTTTCTCAGACTGCTCTCAGCAACAGCCAGGTATTTGAAATCTTCAGGAACATTATTTTCTTTTAAAATCTTTTCGATGGTCGGAAAATATCTGTTAGCCAGTTTGATGTGTTGAATGGTCGTCGCGTGGTGATAAGCGTTGATAAGCAATTCCCTTTCCATCCTTTCCCTGAGATCGAACTGATCCATGGAAATCACTTCACCTCCCAATGTGTATTGAGCCTCCAAAGGTACAGTTGTGATCACTTGTTTTAATGTTGTCAGGTTATTGTATGCAGAAACGATGTCTTCCTTTCTGGTGTAGGCAAATAAAGTCAATAATATGAATAAAACACCAAGTGATTTGAGGATAAAATTCATCGAGATCATAATAGTCCGGCCAGGATTCTGATTCTTCAGCATCTTTCAATATTTATACGTAAAACTAAATAATATCGTGATTATCACAATTTAACAAATTGTTTTGCCGCCAAAAATCCATTTAGGTTAAGCTTTAAAAGGTAAACTCCTGAAGGTAAATGACTTACATCCAATCGTCCCTGATTTTGGATAGTTAGGGCAGCGTAAGTGGATCCGTTAAAGTCGGTGATCTTCATATTCGCCCATTCCTGGTTGTGATCCCAGGAAATCTTAATAAAGTTTTGTGCCGGATTCGGCGCTAAAGTTATTTCAAACTCTGGTAGGGCTACCTCTTCGTTTGACACGAGATTTAATGCCATATTGACAGCCTCCAAAGCATTGATCCTGCCATAGCCATATACGAAATTTGGAATTTCATTGGCTATATATATTCCACAGGTATCCTGCTGCACCATTGGATCCGCTGTAAGCTGCAAAATATCCTGAATTTCATCCACTTTTCCCGCAAGTTGAGGATTCGCAGAAATGACCAGAGCTACCACACCTGCGACATGCGGGCCAGCCATACTGGTACCGCTTGAACTAGCATAACCATCTGGTGGAACAGATGATCTGACCCTTGAGCCAGGAGCTGAAATGTCCGGTTTCAGGCGGTTACTGTTGTCAATCGTGATGGGCCCCCAGCTGCTGTAACTCGCTATGGCATCCATGAACTGACCATCAAGGGTATCCTGAATAGCGGTCGCTGCAACAGCAAAACTACTTTCAAACATGGATGGCGGTGCATCAATCCTGCCACATGCATTTCCATTGTTGCCGGCTGAAACCACGACAAATACACCTGCATTTCTGAGGTTTTGGATCGCAAGATCCATAAATAACCAATTACCGGGATCACATCCTTCGATCTCCGGACAAGACCAGCTATTGTTGATGACATGAGGCGCTTTTGAAGGATCCGGATGGAGTCCGTCCAGGTCTGTCGGCGCAAGGAACCATTCAAAACATTCTATATAAGTCGAGGGTTTTCCCCATCCCCGTTCCATATTGCGGCAACCGATCCATTGCGCCCCGGGAGCTACGCCTATCAAATTGAGACTGTCTCCGCCAACCATGGTTCCCATAGTATGCGTGCCGTGAGATCCGTCGTCACAGGGATATTTAACGTCCAGACCACATGGGTTATTGGTCGGAAGTATGATGGTGTCATTGTGAAGGGGACTTATTTCATGAATGGCATCATGCCAGTTATAAGCATGATTTATGATTCCATCTGTTCCAAGACCCCTGTATTTATTTTTGATGGCAGGATGAGTCCATTCATAGCCAGTGTCCTGACCTCCAATGACCACACCTTCACCTTTGATACCTTTTTCCCAGACTTTATCAGCTTTTATTACCTGAATGCCCCATTCCGGTTGAGCCATTCCCACAAAAGATTCGGGATGTTGAACCGGCAGATCAGCTTTTACCGGCGTATCCAGAGAAATATGAACCACTTCATTCAGGGATGCCAGATACTCCAGTCCGGCTCTGTCAAGGGTCGTGGCAATTGCATTGACTATAACAAATGCCTTGTACCCTGCTCCGAGTTCGTCCAGATACTTAACTGCTCTTTTTTGCTGATCCGATGTTTGTTCTTTTAAGTGATTATACACCAATGCAGCCTTTTCAGCTTTAGGTCCTGAGTGATTGGTTCTGGACACAGCTGACTGTCTGAAATACACGATAACAGGTGTTTTGAGATTGTCCTTTATATGATTCTGAACCATCGGAGACATCTTTACCAATTCGCTTGACTTCTGCGCCATGATGGTCGGGGAGAAAAATAAAAATCCAAAAACGATGGTGCACAAAAAAAATAAGCCTTTAAAAAACATAAGATCATTTTGTGGTTGAAAACGCCGCAAAATAAAGAAATGTTTTCAAAAACAGCGATTTATCAATTAAAAATAGTAATTTTAGCACTTTCAAAATTTCATCTATGGAAGCAGAAGAAAAGACCAGATATTCTGATCAGGAATTAATGGAGTTTAAAGAATTGATTTTGGAAAAAATCGAAAAAGCGAACGATCAACTTGCTTTTTACAAAGCTCAGTTAAGTGAATTTTCACAAAGTCCTGACGGTCATATAAAGAATCTGGAAGATGGTATCAGTACAGTTGAAAACGAACGTTTGATGCAAATGGCATCAAGAACTCAAAAACACATTCAACATTTACAAAATGCCTTGTTGAGAATAGACAACAAAACTTTTGGAATTTGCAGGGTTACCGGCAAATTGATCTCCAAAGAAAGACTGAAAGCGGTGCCTCATGCAACGATGAGTGTGGAAGCTAAAAACATGAGAAATCCTGCTTTTTAACCTTAAAAAGTCCGGGGTTATTAAATATGCAACTCCTTTTTAAGGTATGATCCTGTATAGCTGGAAGAAATGAGACAGATCTCTTCCGGAGTACCTGAAGCCACCAGTTGTCCCCCTTCCTGACCACCTTCGGGGCCGATATCAATGATGTGATCCGCCACTTTAATGATATCCATATTGTGTTCTATCACGATCACTGTATTTCCTTTATCTACGAGTTTTCCCAACACATTGATCAGATGACTGATATCCTCAAAATGAAGGCCTGTGGTCGGCTCATCCAAAATATATAAGGTATTGCCTGTATCTTTTTTAGAAAGTTCTTCAGCCAGTTTGACCCTTTGAGCTTCTCCTCCGGACAGCGTGGTTGCCTGTTGTCCTAATGTGATGTATCCAAGTCCGACATCCATCAGGGTCCTGAGTTTTTGGGAAATGGCAGGTATGCTGCTGAAAAACTCCATTCCTTCCTCAATGGTCATATTCAGCACCTCGGAAATATTTTTACCCTTGAACAATACTTCCAGGGTTTCCCTGTTGTATCGTTTTCCTTCACAAGTCTCGCATTTCACATAGACATCCGGAAGAAAATTCATTTCTATTTTACGTTCCCCGCCACCCTGACAGGTTTCACACCTGCCTCCTTTAACATTAAAAGAGAATCTGCCTGACTTGTAGCCACGTATCTTAGCATCCGGCATATTTGCAAACAAATTCCTTATATTGGTAAACAAACCGGTATAAGTAGCAGGATTTGACCTGGGCGTTCTGCCAATTGGCTTCTGGTCGATTTCTATCACTTTATCGATGTGTCCGATGCCTTCAAGAGTTTGGTAAGGTAAAGGCTTTTTCAGGCTTCTGTAAAAATGTTTTCTCAATATCGGATACAATGTTTCATTGATCAGGCTCGATTTCCCACTACCCGACACACCTGTAATACAGCAAAGTGTTCCCAGGGGAATTTTCAAAGTAACATCCTTAAGATTGTTTCCGGTTGCACCGCTAAGCAACAAAAATTTTCCATTTCCTTTCCTTCTGATTTCCGGTATGGCGATCTCTTTTCTGTTGCTTAGATAATCTGCTGTTATTCCTGACATTTGATTCACTTCTTCCGGGGTACCCTGAGCGATGATCAATCCTCCATCTTTTCCGGCTCCCGGCCCCAGGTCGACCAAAAAATCTGAAGCCAGCATGATCTCTTTATCATGCTCTACCACAATTACTGAATTTCCGATTTGAGTCAACGATTTGAGGGCTTCAATCAATTTAAAATTATCGCGCTGGTGCAAACCAATCGAAGGTTCATCCAAAACATAGGTGATTCCGGTAAGTTTGGAACCAATCTGAGTCGCGAGTCTGATCCTTTGTGCTTCACCACCGGATAATGTTCTTGTCGGCCTGTTCAGACTCAGATATCCAAGACCTACCTGCAAAAGAAATTCAAGCCTTTTTTTAATTTCCTTGATGATATCCCTGGAGATCTGCATTTGGGTGTCGTCCAGCTTGCCATCCAGGTCGTTAAACCATGCAAGCAATTGGTGCAGATCCTTGTTTGCCAGTTGCCCGATATGCGTTTCCGCCAGTTTGAAATGCAATGACTCCTTTTTCAGCCGGTAGCCGCTGCATTCCGGGCATTCAATGATGGACATAAAATCTTCTGCCCATGTTCTGAGTTTCTCAGAAGTAGTCTCCTCATACCATCGTTTCAACATATACATCAGACCTTCATATCCAAGATTGTATGTAAATTCTGTTGGCATAAAATCAAGCTCTAACTTCAGGGTCTCATCGCCGCCAAATAAAATTCTGTTCAGCGCTTCTTCCGGAATTTCTTTGACAGGCGTGTCAAAATCGAACTGATACTTACTGGCAATGTTTTTTAATTGTTTAAATGTCCAGGTATCTCTGACTTCCCCGAATGGAACAATACCTTCCTGATTAATGGATTTATCCCAGTCGGGAATGACTTTCTCAATATCCGCAGTATTGATCATTCCCAGACCGTTACAATGTGGACAGGCACCGTATGGAGAATTGAACGAAAAAGAATTTGGTGAAGGTTCTTCATATGAGATCCCTGAATCCGCACACATCAAAAATTTACTGTAAGGATAATTGGAACCACTTTCTGTATCCAGGATAAATATGAAATTATTGGCCATATTCAATGCGGTCTGAACAGACATGGAGATGCGATCCCGTTTATTATCTTCAATCCTTATCCGGTCTACTACCAATTCTATATCGTGGGTTTTGTACCTGTCAAGTTTCAGATCAGGAATGAGTTCCAGAACATCTCCGTCTACCCTGACTTTGTTATAACCTCTTTTTCTGAGCTGTTCGAACAATTCTTTATAATGTCCCTTTCTTGCGCGGACCATCGGCGCCAGGACCATGATCATTTTACCGGAAAACTCCCGCAGGATCTGGTCAATGATCTGATCCTCCGAATATTTGATCATTTTTTTTCCTGTGACATAGGAGTAAGCTTCTGCAGTTCTGGCAAACAACAACCTCAAAAAATCATACACCTCTGTTGTGGTTCCAACAGTTGAACGCGGATTCCAGCCGGTAGATTTTTGTTCTATGGAGATCACAGGACTCAATCCTGTGATCTGATCCACATCCGGTCTTTCCATATTGCCAAGAAATTGCCGGGCGTAAGCAGAAAATGTTTCAAAATACCTTCGCTGTCCTTCAGCATAAATGGTATCAAAAGCCAGGGAGGATTTGCCGCTGCCGCTGATCCCCGTGATCACAACCAGTTTATTTTTGGGAATTTTCAGATGGATGTCCCTTAGGTTGTGTTCTCTCGCCCCTGTAATTGTGATAAAAGAATTATTTTCCATAATGTTATAAAAAATCAACCTTATGGGTCTCTTTTTGGGTAAAAAAGTGCAAAGTTACATTTAATTCCTTTTTCAGGGGCAGTAATTATCAAGCCAGGCAGCAACCAGCTGCATCAAACGGTCTTCAGATTTTTTAACCATATCCACCACATCCTGTTCAGAGGTTTCCACGATCCTTTCTATAGGAAAGCATTCATTGGAAATGACTGAAAATCCATTGACTTTAATTCCTGAATGTACAGCTACAATGGTTTCCAGCACAGTAGACATTCCGACAGCATCTGCTCCCATAAAACGCATCATGGTATATTCAGCAGGAGTTTCAAGGCTTGGACCCTGGGAAGCCAGATAAACACCTTTCCTCAATGGAATATCCAATGTTGTGCTCAGAGTCTCCATCTGAACTAAAAATTCCGGGTTATAAGCGTGTAACATGTCCGGGAAACGCGGCCCGAGCCGTTCATCATTCTTTCCTCTCAACGGATGATCCGGAAACAGGTTGATATGATCAGAGATCTGCATGATATCACCGGCATTAAAATCAGGGTTGACCCCTCCTGCTGCATTAGTCAGGATAAGCTGTTCCACACCAAGATCCTTCAGAATACGGACAGGATAGGTGATCTCTTTGGCAGAATAACCCTCATAATAATGCAATCTTCCTGAGAAAAGCAAGAGCGTTTTACCAGCTCTCTCTCCGATGACCAGTTCACCTTTATGATTCTTCACCGTACTGATGGCAAAATGTGGTATTTTATTGTATGGTAACCTTGCAAAAACCTGATCCAGTAATGCTTCACTAGAGATACCTGAACCAAAAACCATGGCGATCCGGGGTATTTCGGGACAAAAAGATTGGATAAATCGTACAGTTTCGTTTATTTTTTCGATCATAATCATTGATTCTGTCTCAAAAATAGCTAAAAGTATGATTATTTTGCCTGATTTACTAAATTACTATGCAATTATTAGGTAAATCCTTGAAAATGCGTATCTTTGCGGTGATTTTAGTGGAGAGGGAACAGATACGTTCCCTCTTTTAATTATATATGGATCTGTTTTGGAAGCAATTAAAGAAAAAATACTGGTTTTATTGTCTGAAAAATTTCAGCAGGAAGGTTTTACTGACTGTTTTTTAGTAGAACTGAAGGTATTTCAAAAACCCCGTATGGAGATTTTTATTGATTCTGATCACGGAGTGAGCCATGAAATGTGCGTTTCAATTAGCAGACACATTGAGAAATATCTGGATGAGACAAATGTTTTGGGGGAAAAATATACTTTGGAAGTGTCATCACCTGGTTTGGAAAGACCGTTGATACCCAGGCAATTTCCAAAAAATATCGGCAGGAACCTGAAGGTTAAATTAAATAATGGAGAAACCGTCAAAGGCCTTTTAAAGGAACTTTCTGAGAACGGTATCATTTTGGAAATGACCGATAAAAAAACAGGTACGACATCACTCTCTGTCAGTTTTGAAGAGATAGAGTATGCAAAAATTATTGTAAGTTTTTAATGATAAAACAATGAATTTAATCGAATCGTTTTCTGAGTTTAAGGCTGGGAAAAGCATTGACAGGCCGACATTGGTAAGGGTTTTGGAAGATGTTTTCAGGACTTTGATCAAAAAGAAGTATGGCTCGGATGAGAATTTCGATGTCATCGTCAATACGACCAATGGTGACCTCGAGCTCTGGAAGGTCAGGGAAATCGTTCCGGATGGAGAAGTTACGGATTCCATTAAACAGATCTCCATTTCTGATGCACATCAGATCGATGAAGATTACGATGTCGGCGAAGAGTGTTATGAGCAGATCGATGTACTGGAATTTGGAAGAAGATCCATCATGGCTGCAAGGCAAACGCTTATATCCAGGATCATGGAATTGGAAAAAGATGAGGTTTACAGAAAGTATAAAGACCGTATCGGAAATATTGTGATCGGTGAGATCAGCCAGATCCTGCGTAAAGAATTACTGATCATGGATGATGCTACCGGAAATGAACTGTTGCTCCCTCGTTCGGAAATGATCAAAGGAGATTATTTCAGAAAAGGTGATATTGTAAAAGCAGTGATCAAAAAAGTTGAACTGAGAAATAATAATCCGGTCATTGTGATTTCCAGAACCGATAGTTTGTTCCTTGAAAAACTGATGGAACAGGAAGTTCCTGAAATTGAGGACGGATTGATCACCATCCGGGATGTAGTCAGAATACCCGGTGTCCGTGCAAAAGTATCCGTAGAGTCTTATGACGACCGGATAGATCCCGTTGGTGCCTGCGTAGGTATGAAAGGCAGCAGGATCCATGGAATAGTCAGAGAACTGAAAAATGAAAACATAGACATCGTAAATTATACAGGTAATATCAATCTGTATATTCAAAGAGCACTGACACCTGCAAAAGTATCGAATATCGAACTGGATACAGAAAAAAGGAGAGCCAGTGTATATTTGAAGTCAGATCAGGTATCTCTGGCCATCGGTAAAAGCGGTTCCAACATCAAACTGGCCAGCAAACTGACGGGCTACGAAATAGATGTATTCAGGGAATCCGATGAATTCGGACTCGAAGATGTGGATTTGGATGAATTTACAGATGAAATTGAAGATTGGGTATTGGTTGAACTTAAAAATATCGGTTGCGACACAGCCAGAAGCGTACTTAACCTGAGCCGCGAAGAGCTGATCAGAAGAACAGATCTGGAAGACGAAACCGTCGATGAAGTACTCCGCATATTAAATGCTGAGTTTGAAGAAGATTGAAACCGGGGTTTTTAACCTCAGAATGGTACTTTAAACTATTTAAAACTTTTGTGTGCAAATTTAGAATATATACTTTTGCACCTTTATAGACAATGTCCTCTTGAATGGCAGATAAAACGAAAAAGCTATTTACAATAGCAAAAGAATTGAATGTTGCAACTTCAACCATCGTTGAGTTCCTCAACCATAGTGGTTTTGAAGTTGAAAACAAGCCAATTGCGAAAATTTCAGATGAAATGTATGCTCTTTTGTTGAAAGAGTTTAGCAGCGCTATTGTTGAAAAAGAAATGGCTGATGAATTGCTCCATCAAAGATTGGATAAAAAGAAAAACGAAAAACCTGCTGAAAAACCCAAACAGGAGCCGCCAAAAATAGTTCATGCTCCCGAAGAAGTTAAAAAAGATGAGGAACCACCCGTTGCTGAACCGGAAGAAACTGAATCTGTTTCTGAAGCAACGGAAATTCCTGACAAAGAAGAAGGTGTAAAAATCAAATTGACCGTTGTCGGAAAAATTGACCTGGATAAACCTGCTGCCAAAAAACCTGTTGAAGAAAAACCGGAGGAAAAACCGGAAGAAAAACCGGAAGAAATTCCTGCTCCTGCCGGAGAAGCTATTGAAAAAACTGAAGAAATTTCTGAAACTCCTGTTTTAAAGGAGGAAGAAACTGACATAGCAGAGGAAAAACCGGAAGAAAAGTCAGAAGAAAAACCGGAAGAAACTACTGCTCCAATTGAACCGCCTGTTGAGGAAAAGGAGAAAATCGAAACCATCAGACACGAAGCACCAAAATTACAGGGTTTGAAAATCCTTGGAAAAATAGACCAGAATAAGCTCACCACCAAGGATAAGAAGAAAGAAAATACGAAACCCGTCGCAAAACCTGAACCTGCCAAACCAGCTCAACCAGGAGATCAACCCGGAAGCGCTGCTCAGAAAAAATCCAAAGCAAAAAGAAAAAGAAAACGTGTTTCTGTTGACATCGAGTCCGAAGGTCATTCCAGCAGAACTCCTGCAAGAAAGGAAGAAGAAATTAAAACCGTCTCCCAAAAAGAGATCGATGATAAGATTAAGGAAACCTATGAGAGACTCAAGGGTGGAGGAAAAAGCAAAAGGCAAAAGATCCGTAAGGACAGCAGAGAAGTAAAAAGAGAGAAAAATGAGACCAGAAGCAGCGACGCTGAAAACGCAACCCTGCAATTGACTGAGTTTATTACTGTGTCAGAACTGGCAAGTGTAATGAATGTCTCTCCCAACGAAATTATCAAGACCTGTATGAATATGGATATCATTGTATCCATCAATCAGCGGCTTGATAAGGAAGTCATTGAAATTCTCGCTGAAGAATTCGGACACGAAATTAATTTTGTAAGTGAAGAAGATGTTTCCGACGGATTCCAGGAAGAACCAGATAAACCCGAGGATCTTGAACCAAGAGCGCCTATTGTAACTGTCATGGGACACGTTGACCATGGTAAAACTTCCTTGCTGGACTTTATCCGTAAAGCCAATGTGGCAGCTGGTGAAGCAGGGGGCATCACACAACACATCGGTGCGTACGAAGTGGAAGCAGGTGTTTCAGGCAAAAAAGTCACTTTCCTGGATACTCCCGGACACGAAGCGTTCACCGCGATGCGTGCGAGAGGCGCCAAGATCACGGACATCGTCATAATTATCATAGCAGCTGACGACAAGATCATGCCTCAAACCAAGGAAGCGATCAGCCACGCTCAGGCTGCCGGAGTTTCCATCGTCTTCGCAATCAATAAAATAGATAAACCTGGTGCAGATCCGGAGAGGATCAAACAGGAACTCGCTTCCATGAACTTTTTGGTTGAAGCATGGGGTGGAAAATATCAGTCACAGGACATCTCAGCTAAAAAAGGTACCGGTGTGGACGAACTCCTGGAAAAAGTTATTCTGGAAGCAGAAATGCTTGAATTGAAAGCAAATCCAAGGAGACCCGCCATCGGAACCGTAATTGAAGCTTCGCTGGATAAAGGCCGTGGTTTTATTACAAAAGTGCTCGTACAGAAAGGTACTCTTGCAATCGGTGATATCCTTGTTTCCGGTGAATATTTTGGAAAAGTAAAAGCCTTGTTCAATGAAAAAGGCAAAAAAGTAAAAAGCGTCGGACCTTCCTCTCCTATTTTGGTACTCGGTCTCAATGGTGCATCACAGGCCGGTGAAAAATTCCGTAGTGTTGAAAGTGAAAAAGATGCCAAAGCCATCGCAGCCAAAAGAGCCATCATCACCAGGGAACAGTCCAACAGGGCTCAGAAACGGATCAGTCTGGATGAGATCGGAAGAAGGATACAGATGGGCAGCTTTAAAGAACTCAATCTGATCATCAAAGGAGACGTTGACGGTTCTGTAGAAGCATTGACTGATTCATTGCAAAAACTCTCTATTGAAGAATTGCAGGTCAACATCGTGCATAAAGCCGTCGGACAGATCACCGAATCCGATGTTTTGCTCGCAAGAGCTTCAGAAGCCATCATCGTCGGATTCCAGGTAAGACCTTCCGGAGGCGCAAGAAAAATGGCCGAAAAAGAAGGTGTACAGATCAAAACCTACTCCATCATATATGAAGCGATCGATGAGATCAAGAAGGCAATGGAAGGCATGCTTGAACCGACTCAGGAGGAAAATATACTGGGTCTGGCTGACGTAAGAGATACTTTCAAAGTCAGTAAGGTAGGTACCATTGCCGGTTGTTACGTTCAGGAAGGCAAAATGGTCCGTAATGCATACATTCGACTGATCCGCGACGGTGTGGTTATTTTCCCGACCAAAGAAGGACAAAAAGCCCAACTTGCTTCCCTAAAAAGATTTAAAGAGGACGCGAGGGAGATCAAGGCAGGTCTCGAGTGTGGATTATCTATAGAAAACTTCAACGATCTGAAAGTAGGTGACGAGATCGAATGCTACGAAATTGTGGAGATCAAGGCAACGATGTAGTTATTGATTATCCTTCTATTCTTATCTGTAATAAATTTTTAAAAAATATCTTGAACGATGTTTTAAATATTTTTAGTAACAATTGACTATTGCATTGATACTTGTTTAATATTTTTTTCTCTTAAAGCCCATGTAATAAACTTTCCATTTCCCTTTTACGTTGTATAACCGTGCAAATTTCTTGACACACAACCAAATACAGCACGCTGCAACAGGGATTACTTAGTCTTATTTAACCCCTTGCACATCGATCTGCTTGATTTGGTAAGATTTTTGTTATATATTTCGGGCTTGTTTTTGTATATTGAATAGGATTGAATGGATCAGAGACAAAATAACTATAGCTTATTGCTCCAAAAGCTGGATCGTTTTATACGTAAGTATTATTTCAACAAAATCATCAAAGGCAGTCTTTATTTTCTTGCCCTGACACTGGCTTTGTTCCTGATCTTCAACTTTATAGAAGATCAACTCTATCTGTCCAAAACAGGAAGGAAATTCTTGTTTTATGGTTTTATAGGTTCTTTCTTTACAGCGATCTGGTTTTGGGTACTAAACCCGCTTTTAAAGTACTTCAGACTCGGCAGAACCATCTCCAACGAACAGGCTGCCATCATCATTGGTAACCACTTCTCTGATGTCCGGGATAAATTACTCAACATTCTGCACCTTCAGAAACAACACCTTGAACAGGAAGACAACGAATTGATCCTTGCTGGAATTGACCAGAAAAGCCAATCGATCAACCCGATTCCATTCAGAAAAGCCATTGACCTCAAAAAAAATAAAAAATACCTTCAATATGTGATCCCTCCTGCTTTGATATTGCTGTTTATTTTATTAACCGCGCCTGGAATGATCACCAAAAGCACTGAAAGGATCATTCAGAATGATAAGGATTTCGAAAGAGAAGCCGGATTTCGTTTCACATTAAAAGAAGATACTTACCGGGTCATTCAATATCAGGATCTGAGCATCGACATATTGGTTGAAGGAAATGAATTGCCTCATGAAGCTTTTGTGATCATCAATGGTTACGAATACCGGCTCAAAAAGGAATCAGCAGACAAATTCAGCTATACTTTTAAAAATCTGCATCAGCATACCGAATTTGTGCTTTCTGCGGGTAATGTCCGCTCTAAATCATATAAAATTGAGGTTTATCCAAAACCTGATCTTTCCCAACTGGAAATTAAACTCGATTACCCGGGTTATACAGGTATGAAGGATGAACTTATCCGGAATAACGGAGACCTGCTCGTACCTGTGGGCACAAAAGCCACCTGGAATATTCAGGCAGACCACGCAGACAAACTGGTATTCAGGTTCGATCAGGAGAAAAAACGCTACATGGTTAAAAAAGTAGATGACAATATCTTTTCTTTCCAAAAAACCTTAAAAGATGACAGCTTTTATGCCCTGTTGATCTCGAGCCGCTATATCCGGACACCGGATTCCATACAATATAAAATCAGTATCAT
The DNA here is from genome assembly GCA_002344345.1 of Saprospiraceae bacterium UBA2365. GTDB lineage: Bacteria > Bacteroidota > Bacteroidia > Chitinophagales > Saprospiraceae > UBA2365. The sequence goes on along the minus strand of DDTL01000150.1, from coordinate 6,013 downwards.
TCCTGATAAATATCCTGAAATTGACCTTGAAACCTTCAATGATCCTCAAAACAACGGCACCTTTTTTGCAGGCATTGCCACCGATGACTACGGCATCTCACTGCTTAAATTTAACTATTATATCATTGATGAACAAGGAGTTGCAGGACAATTAAAAAGCATCGAAATTTCCAGACCAAAACAAAACAACCGGATGCTGGAATACAAACATTTCTTCGATGTTGAGAAGATCAGCCTTCAACCAGGTGAAACGGTGCATTATTACCTGGAAGTTTTTGATAATGATGCGGTCAATGGCAGTAAAAGTACCCGAACAGGTATCATGCAGTATTCTAAACCTTCAATTGAAGCATTGCAAAAAATCGATCAGCAAAACGACCGGGATATCAAAAAAGACATGATGTCTTCACTTGAAAAAATCAAAAAACTGAGGGACGATATCCGGAAAAATAAGGAAAAAATCCTGCAGAAAGATGAACTGGAATGGAAAGATAAAAAGTCGCTGGAAAAACTGGCTGAACAACAGAAAGAGCTTGAAAAACTGATCAAGGAAGCTAAAGAAAAATACGATCAGAGCCTTCAGAACCAGGAGCAATTCAGGCAGGAACAGGAAACCATCGAACAAAAACAGGAACAACTGCAGAAAATGTTCGATGAAGTTTTAAGCGACGAGAATAAAGACCTGATGCAAAAAATTCAGGAACTTATGCAGGAACTTCAAAAAGAAGATATGCTCAAAATGATGGAGGATTTTGAGATGGACAACGAAACCCTCGAAAAACAGATGGAAAGATTGCTCGAATTATTCAAGCAACTGGAATTGGAAAAAAACATCATGGATCAGGTTGATAAACTCAATGAACTGGCCGAAAAGCAGGAAAAACTGGCTGAAGAAACCAAAAACGAAGAGAAACCAAACTCAGAATTGAAAAAAGAACAACAAGAGATCAATAAGGAGTTTGACAAGCTGGAAAAAGAAATGGAGGATATCATGAAAAAAAATGAAAAACTTAAGCCTCCAAAAGACCTGGCAAAAGACAACGAAGAAAAAATGGAAGAAATTTCCGAAGATTTGGAGAAAAGTGAAGATTCGCTTGAAAAAAACAGCAATAGCAATGCTTCCAAATCTCAGTCAGCTGCCTCTCAAAAAATGAAAAAAATGGCTTCCAGCCTTGAAATGCAAATGCAGGCTTCTGAAGAAGAACAGAAAGAGGAGGATTTGGCTGCACTTCGACAATTGCTGAAAAATATACTTAATCTATCCTTCCGGCAGGAAAAACTGATGGAAGAAGTCAGCGAATCCAACCCACTTACTCCTCATTTCAGAAGCCTGACCAAAAGGCAAAATGATGTCAAAAGAGATTTTAAATTGGTGGAGGATTCTTTACAGGCCTTGGCCTTGAGAGTAACTGAAATACAATCATTTGTAATAAATAAAGTTACAGAGATCAACCACGATCTGGACAAATCAGTACGAAATATGGAAGGTTTGGATGTCCAGAACAATCCCTTACTTGCCAACTCAGATCACATCGCAGAAGCAGGCAGATTCCAGCGAAGCGGAATGAAAAATCTCAATGACCTGGCTTTGATGCTCGATGAATCCATGCAGCAAATGCAGCAAAACATGGCCATACCGGGAGGTTCCTGTGACAAACCGGGAAACAGCAAAAAACCGGGGAAAAAAGGAAAAGAACCGTCCGATAAGATCAGTAAAGGCCAGGAATCACTCAACGAAAAACTGAAAGGCATGCAAAAAGCACTGACAGAAGGTAAGGCTGGAACAGCAAAGGAATTTGCTGAAGCTGCCGCCCGACAGGCCGCACTGCGAAAAGCCCTGGAGGACATGAAAAAAAGTCTGCAGGAAGAAGGAAAAGGCGGTGGAAATGAGTTGCAGAAAATGATCGACGAAATGAACAAAACGGAAATTGACCTGGTCAATAAACGTTTGGATGGAGAACTGCTGAAAAGACAGCAGAATTTGTTAACGCGTTTGCTGGAAGCAGAAAAAGCAGACAGACAACGCGAGTTTGATGATAAAAGAGAATCCCGGACGGCAGGTGAAGTAGAACGAAAACTGCCTCCCGCCCTGGAAGAATACCTGAAAAAAAGGGCTTCGGAAGTGGATATGTACAAAACAGTGTCCCCTTCATTGAACCCGTTTTATAAAAATTTGGTTGATGAGTATTATAAAACCATTAAAAGTGTAAATTAGTGAACAGGCTTCCTTTCGAAGTAAAAAGAATCGTGCTGACTTCAAATCCTGATAACCTGGATGCAGTTGCGCAATTCGTCAAGGAAATAGACGCACGTCAGTCTATCTCTCCACAGGTTTACCCGAATATCCTGATCACATTGACCGAAGCGGTAGCCAACGCGATCCATCATGGAAATAAGGCTGATTGCAACAAAAAAATTGCCATAGATTGCAAAATTAATCCTGCCCGGCTGACTTTCAGGATCTCCGATGAAGGAAATGGATTCAACCACAGGAAATTGCCCGATCCGACCACACCGGACCGCATTGATAAAGAAGACGGAAGAGGTGTTTTTATCATGAAACAACTCTCTGATAAAGTCAGCTACCGCAATAAAGGCAGAACTGTCATCATTCAATTTAGTTTATAATGACAACATCAAAAAAATCTTCAGTCCAGTTCCACTCCCAACTGGATGATTTTAAACTTAAAAATAAAACCCTACTCAAAAATACACTTCTTGAACTGGCTCAAATAGAAGATGCAAGAGTGGGAACTATCAATTATATTTTTTGTTCCGATGAATACGTCCTTGAACTGAATAAAAAATTCCTGGATCACGATTATTACACAGATATCTTATCCTTTCCGATGAATACTGACCCCCTTGAAGGTGATATATTCATCAGTGTTGAACGCGTTAAAGAAAATGCCGCTACCTTCAACACGGATTTTACCACCGAATTGTTCCGGGTCATCGCTCATGGCATGTTACATTTCCTGGGTTATGATGACCATACGGAAGAAAATATCCGTATGATGCGGGAGAAAGAAAATGAATTTATCCGTGCTGTTCGGGAAAAAATCGAATAAAAGATTTTTGGAATATGAATACCATTTCCCCAATATACTTCAAAATCATTTTGGCATCAAAACCAATTTTCCTGTAATTTTTAAATTTTACTGAACTTGCCAGGCAGAACCATATTGTCTGATCTTCAGTACAAAAGTGATTATATTCCAGGTGATTATTAAAATAAACTTCCTGTTTTTTAATAATGCCTTCATTCCAAACAAGCACCTCAGTCAATGTATGACTGGTCAAATTAAGATTTCACTCTTTTTATAATATTAAATGGTTAAATATCATATCTTTGCGCCTCCCGCAAAACAATTGAGAAAACAGATCTTTCACGATCTGAATTAAATTTTCGAATTAGGAATAACATCCCGTAAAATATGAAATTCAATTGTATTAATATTTTAGCATTTTTAATCCTGCTTCCGTATTCCTTACCTGCGCAATCAGTGGAAGATCAACCGTTTATTTTGGAAAAAAACAATGCAGAATACCTCTACCAATTTGCCTTCGAATGCATCGACCGGGAATACCCGAATAAGCTGGGACAAGTCCTTGGTGATGACAGTTACCTGGCGCCACCCAGGAAACTGCACCCGGCCTTTTACGGTTGCTACGACTGGCACTCATCTGTTCATGGACACTGGACACTCGTTACTTTGCTGAAAGCTTTTCCTGATTTCAAATTTTCAGATGATATATTGGATAAACTCTCCCATAACATCACCAAAGAAAACATCCAGCAGGAAATTGCCTTTTTTTACGATGAACACAACAAGGATTTTCAGCGGACCTACGGTTGGGCATGGCTTTTGAAGCTGGATGAAGCCTTGCGTGAATGGGATCATCCTTCAGCGGCTGCATTGCATCAAAACCTTTCGCCGCTCACTAAAATGCTGTCCCTCAAATTCATCGAATTCCTGGACAAACTCAATTACCCGATACGTGTCGGTGAACATACCAACACGGCTTTCGGGATGTCTTTTGCCATGGATTACGCGCTCAAATATGATCAGGCGCTTGCAGAGAAAATAAAGGAAAAAGCCATTCAATATTTCTACAACGACGAAAATTGTCCGGCAACCTGGGAGCCGGGTGGTTTTGATTTCTTGTCGCCCTGCCTGATCGAAGCATCTTTGATGATGAAAGTACTCGATAAAAAAGATTTTAAAAAATGGCTGAAAAAATTCATGCCCGAATTTGAGTCTCATCCTGAAAAGTATTTTAAACCTGCCGATGTTTCAGATCCTTCGGATGGAAAACTGGCACACCTGGACGGCCTGAATTTCAGCCGCGCCTGGTGCCTTTTTGAGATCGGACATACCCTTAACAATCAAAAAATGATCCGCCTGGCAAAGGAACATTTCAGTTTCAGTTACCAGAAACTGGATGCAAAGGAATACGCCGGTTCACACTGGCTTGCTTCTTTTGCCACTTATGCCATGCTGAAAGCCGGAGAGTAAGCGAAAATCCGTTTTGGATACCAAATTTATAACGGTTAGACGGAATTGATTATTTTTGTATGGTTATCCAAATTGTCTGTTTGATGCTCAAAAAGCGTTTTTGTAGCATCATTCAACTAAGGGTTATGCTTTTCAATAACTATTTCAGCTTAAAATCCGGTAATATGAGGTTTTCCAGTATTTTTCTGTTTATTATCCTGTTTTTCCAGCCAACGGTGAACCAATTTGCCCAACATAAGATCCAGCCCACAGAAATCTCCCCCAAAATGCAATGGTACGCTGATGCTAAACTCGGCATTTTCATCCATACCGGTATCTACTCGGTAAAAGGTGTGTCCGAATCCTGGCATTTTCATAACAAATACATCAGCCATGAAGATTATATGGCACAATTGAAGGGTTTTACGCTCCGTAATTATGATCCGGCAGTATGGGCGGAACTCATCCGGGAAACCGGCGCGGGTTATGCCGTCATCACCACCAAACATCACGACGGAGTAGCCATGTACAACACTTCCATGAATGAACTGAGCTGCGTCAAAGCAACGCCAGCCAAAAAGGATATGATCACCCCGTTTTTTGAAGAACTGAGGAAACGCGGCATCAAAACAGGCGCCTATTTCTCTCTGATCGACTGGACCCATGCGGATTATCCGGGATTTTTGCGCGACAGTTCGAGGTACAGCATCCAGGATCAGCCACAGCGCTGGGATCGCTTCAAAACTTTCATGAACGGTCAGATCGGTGAGATCCTGACCGGTTTAAACCCGGATCTGTGGTGGTTCGACGGGGATTGGGAACACAGCGCTGAAGAATGGGATGCTGTTGCCATACGTCAACGTATACTCCGGCACCATCCCGATGCCATCATCAATGGCAGACTCCAGGGATTTGGCGATTATGAGACACCCGAACAGAACATTCCGCTCACCAGGCCGGCATATCCGTGGTGGGAACTCTGCATGACCATCAATGACAACTGGGGCTACAGGCTGGAAGACCGCAACTGGAAAACGCCTTATGAGATCATCAGTATTTTTGCGGATGTGATTTCGAGAGGAGGCAATCTTTTGCTCGATTTTGGCCCTAAAGAAGACGGAACCATCCCTGACGAACAGGTTTTTGTACTGAAAGAGCTCGGGAAATGGAATAAGAAGCATCACAAAGCCATATTCAACACCGTAGCAGGTTTACCTCCCGGACATTTTTACGGTCCGAGTACCCTTTCAAAAGACAGTACCGAGCTCTTCCTTTTCCTTCCCGGAAATCCCGGAAAAGAGGTCGAGATCCGGGGATTGTTTGATCAGATAGAAAGCATTTCAGTGGTTGGACCGGAAAAATTCCTGAACTGGAAGATCGTAGGCAAGATCTCCTGGAGCCAGGTGCCGGGACTGGTATTTTTCCAGGTGCCGGAAGCGCTGCAGGATGAATATATGACGGTTGTCCGCATCAAACTTAAAGCGCCGGTGAAACTGTATCGCGGTGCCGGCGGG
>DDTL01000134.1 GCA_002344345.1 Saprospiraceae bacterium UBA2365 | reverse complement strand
AGGTACTTTTAAGACTTACAAACCATATCGAATTAATGATTTTATAGTTTTTGTCAATATAAATATCAATATGCCCATATTTTTCAAAACCAATACGATAAATAAATGAATTTGAAACGTTTCCTCCTTTGCTTTTATCAAAAATTATTGTGCCATGTTCAGTTGTGAATTCATTGAGCACATATTTTGCTGAACTGGCAGCAAAAATTTTAGATGATTTAATAAGTTTTTTCATAATCATTGTGAAGTTGATAAAGCATGATAAATTCTTCTGAGGCCATCAGATTGAACTGTATTTGTTTGTGATCCGAACATTACTTCCCATTTTCCTGAATAATATTTTGTATTCATTTGCAAATTAGGATTTTTAGTTAAAATATCATCGACAGCTTTGGCAAAATCTTCCAAAACTAACTGAGATCTTAATGCTTTTTGACTTTCATACCATGGTTTTAGGTATGCATTCTTCTTTAATACTAGTTGGTGAAGATGGTCAGTTGCAGAATATTGTATATAAAATTGCTCTTTTGTTTTTGTAGTTAGTTTAAATGTTTCAGGAATCAATGAATTTGGTCGATATGATGATGAGAAAGTTATTCTATCCCAAACTAATTTCGCAGGATTTTTTATAGATTGTGGTAAAAGACTTATGGTTTTCCAGGATGCATTTGCACCAATAGTATAAAGCTCTCCAAAAACAAAAAAACCCGTTTCAATAAGTGCAAATTCAATAAATGGTTTGAATGTTTTTATCGGTGGTCCAAAAATTGAAATCATAGTTCTCCCTTTACATTCCAAATATATGTTATATGAAAGTTTATAAACTCGATATACTTCTTGAGGTGAAAAGTATTCTTCATAGGTCATTGGTTCCAATAAAGAATTTAGATACTTTGCAATCTCACCATAATCCGAATGTCTATATGATAAAAACTTGGAGATTTTTTCTATTTCAGAAATGTATGCTAACCTATGAAGAATTGGATCCTGATTATAATCAGTTTCAATGGTTTGTAATAGTTCAAATAGTTTTTTATATATTGATTGGTGGAAATGACCAAATAAAACTCCTACTCGAAGACTTTCAAGAGACTCAATTTCTTTTTTATTTCCCACAAATCTTAATACTTCAAAAATATCAACATTTGAGTTTTTAATTAATAAGTCAATGCCTTTTGTTTTAATATGGTATTTTGCTATTTTGTTTGTATAGCTTACTGAAATCCATATCCCCTTCTGAGCTATCATGAATTTTTGTTCAATATCATTTAAGGATAATAAATCGTCAGATGATCGTATTGAAGTTTCTGTATTAGAAGAGTAAAAAATGCTCTGATCAGTTAAAGCACCAAAAAAAGTAATGTCATCTTTCTCATATAACTTGCCTAATTCAAGTATATCAGCAAATAAAGTATTTAATGCAATTTCTTCATTGTTTACGGTGAATACGCTCAAATTGGTTCCATGGTATATTCTATATTTATTTCCTTCCAAGAATAAAGGGTCTACTGGACATTCGGTGAAACAAATACATGATGAATCAATTAATTCTATGTTTTGCGATATCTCACATTCCTCTGTAATAAAGCTATTAACTTCATAATAATCTATAATGTCTTGAAATGACCAACTACAAAGGCTGCAAACACCCCTAATTATATTATCATGATTGCAACATTCGACCATCTCATTAATCGTCTTTTCTAAAAAATGTATTCCGATAATTTCGCTTTTGAAATATAATTCAGGTATTTTATCCAATTTTAGATGAAAATCAGAAATGGATTTGATTATTTGAAATTCAACTTTATTAATATAGTCTTGATTGTAACATTTAAAATTATTCCTTGTCGGCAATTCCAATTCCACCCAAAACCTGGAATATATTCCAGTATGGTCAGTTTGCCTGCCTATTACTAAATAATACGGAGTTTGGATTTCATCCGCAACTTTTTGAAAAGCCTCTTCAAATCCACCCTGCATATATTCATTATGTGCGTAAAAACCAAAGCTATATACTTTGAATTGTTCTTGAAATTCAGATGGGAAAGCCTGTATCAACTCACATGCAGCTGCCTCTAATTCTGCCTGATAAGGCGCAGTATTAAACCCTGAAAGATCCCCGAGTTGGATATAACAATTGTTTTGCGTTTTGGCAGATATGGAAAAAACAAGTAAAATGCTTATAAGCAGGAAAAGGTTGATTGTTTTCATTTAAATAGTTTTTTATTTTGAGAATGAATCCAATTTTATCATTGATTATGTCAAAATGTCTTGGTCTATAGAAACCGGATGGATAATTATCGCTCCTCCATCAATATTTATCATAATCCAAAACCAGATTGTCTTTGTTCTGTATATACCAGTTTCTGGCCATTTCGATGTATTCTTTTGTTGAGAAATTTTTTGATCCACCACGCGACCGTTTTGCTTTTAGCCATTCATCAAAATTATCCTGGAATTTTGTCGATCTATCCGGGAAATTCAAAACATATGTTATAAATCCGGATATAGCCATCCGATATATGTCCATCTTCCATTCCAGCGACCCTATATGTTCAAGATCGGAAATTAGAACATCCCCAATTTGTTGAAAAGCATATTTTGTTCGTATTTGAGATAACTTTCTAAAGTATTGCAAATAAGTTCGGGAGTTTTGGAGCTTATAATAATTTTTCAGTTGATCGATGACAACAGTATCATTCATTATACCTAATCGTGCCAGGCATACATTAATAGTCATAGTATCAAACTCAATAAAATAATTATTTGCCTTACGCAATTGATTGATACTCTTAATATTTTTTTTAACAAACAACAATGTTGAATCTATGCCTTCGATATTAAGGAATGAAAGATAATAAGGTGTATAGCTTTCCCAATACAAGACAGATTCAGGTTTGACAAAAAACGAGATCTTGTCCAGAAGTTCGGAGTTGTAACTTGATTTAAGAAATGTGCCCGGAATACTTCCTCTCCAATAAAAAAGTGAATCAATCCTGGGAGATCTTATAAACAATTCATTTAAAAGTAATGAATCAGATTTATTATCATAATCAACCAAGGTGGCTTTTGAAATTACATTGAACAAGCCCTCCTGGGTATATTCAACTTCATTCATATGCAATAATTCAAAAGTTGTTTTACGCAAAACCATATTATTTGTTTCCCAATCTATAGGTAGAGGCACATTTTGATCTATTAATGCACGGCCGATTAAATTCCTTAGACTGTCAATTTGTCCATCTCCAGGAATGGGAATAACTAACAATAACACTAAGTACAAAATCACCATTGATAAGCTCTTATTTTCCATCCTGATTCATAATTATAATCCATCAAAGTGAAAATATCTTCGTTTGGGGTGTAAGTTCCTTCAAACTCAAGAAAAACATCATTCCAACCCATTCTGTGTCCAAGTTCATGGGCAACTGTACGCATGCTATACTGAAAACTAGTAGAGACTGCACCATAAATATGAGGTGGACCCTCATATGACATATTCCCATTTAAAAAATAAAGCTCTCCTGTTAGTTCATCTCTATTTTGCAATGATTGATACAATAGTATAGTAGCGGTTCTGTCCATTAATTGAGGTTGTTCGTATGGATAATATCTATTTATATATAGTGAAACAAAGTTCTGTGAAAGATAAATCATGCAGTTTCGATCTTCCTCCAGGTATGTATCCATAATATTATTATCATTCATATCAAAATCATACTCATACTTATCTATGGGATTTACGGTCCAATCCACGTTCACCTGCTTAAAACAACTGTTTAAAGCATCTTCCAGCTGGCTCTTCTGGAAGTTTAGTTCCGGGTAATCAGGATCCTCCGGCAGCTTCATCAAAACAAGGTTCAAAATCATGGATTTTGGTTCGAGTACTTTTATCATCAATCCACCGATCACCGAACCATCCTTATGCCGCACTTCTATCTTTGCATCCTGGGTTTTGACATCTCCCCTGATGGTGATCGTTTCTGCATAATCTCTCGGATTATTGTTACCAATAATTACCACTCCCGTCGCTACATATTCAAGATCAACCAGAACCAACTGATCTGATATCTCTATATTTACCTGATCTTCAACGCCAACGCCCAATGATTTCCACGGAATGCCTTTGCCCAGGGGTGTGTGATATGTTGGATATGGTTTTATTTTATTGTCGTCAAAACCAAATTTTTGATCCGGGAATTCTCTGAAAACCGCTTGTCCGGCGCATTCAGTACTTCGTCTTTGCCCTCCATTCCTCAAATAGCAATCAGGATCGTTGCAATCAATCCATCCATCTCCGTCATCATCTATTCCATTATCACAGATTTCACGGCAAGCGAACTTTTCTTTTAAGAAATTTATGATTTCAATTTCAGTTGTACAGAAATCAAAAGGATCCTCAACTTTCGTTCCTTTGTATTGGACCTGTCTCAACATGCTTTGCAATATATCCTGATCGATGCACGGAAAATTTTCAACATCCGGGATCGCGAAATCTACCCACAATCCGACATCTTTGTTATTGACCATCCGGCCAAATATCAAATAATATTTTGATTGACTTTCAATTTTGAATTTCATATCATCGAATACTTCCTGATAACGACCCTCAATATATACATTTAACGGATAAAAACCAAAATCATACACTTTGAATGAATCTCTGTATGCTTCAGGCAATGCATTTACAAGTGTTGTGGATGCTGTTTCCAATAAAGTAATTTCACTTGCTGAATACCCGAAACCCGTTAAATCAGTCATTTGGATATAATGCTGACTCCATCCGGTGGTTGACGAGATCAGCAGTAAAACAGTTACTATGGTTTTGATCGTTTGCATAAAAAATATTTACCTCATCATTAAAATCTTATACTTAATCAAGTGATGTCTGCAACTCAATTCCCTCCCAAATTCCCCACGATCACCGTAGCAGGCAGAGAGCTGCCTCCGTCCTTGTGGTAGGCGACAATGCGGTATTCTGTGTTTTGGAGGGAGACTTCATTGGCGCGGATGCCGAGGTCGTGGACAAAGGCATAGCCATCGAACTGTATCGCTTCGGCAGTTTTTATCGCATCAGCTACAGAGAGTGTTTTGACCAACTTCCACCTCTCATCCTGAGCTCCACCGGTAGTGGTAGAACCCGGAGCGCTCTGCGTGAACCTGTAGTAGACCTTGAATTCCATCAGCGAGGACAGGAACTCTGTCTGATAATACCACCTCAGTTCGATGATCCTGAAGGCATCAAAACTAATTATAACATAACCTGACAGATTTTTCCAAAATCATTTTTCCAATCATTTTTTTTTATATATTTCGTATAATTCAATAATTTTCAACTAATTTCATCTCCTGTTACCCATTAAAGAATACCTGGAATGTATAACACACAGGATTACCGATCGACTTTACTCACCAACTAACTCTATAACTATGGCAGAAATGATCAGTTTAACAGATGAACAGAAAGTGACATTATTCGCTTTCGCCAAATCCAAAGGGGTTGAAGATCTGGATTTGCAGGATGAAGTAGTGAAAGAACTGGCGGGCAGGATTGATATTGAAATGATGGATCATCCTTTGCTGGATTTCGAACAGGTGCTGGAAAATGTGTACAGCCGGTTTCCAATAACCGGATTTGCTTTTTTTCTTAATGAAAAACAAAGGGAGATCAAAAAGTATTGCAGGAAAAAATACCATAGATCTTTATTGAGTTTTTGGCTTAATAAAAGAATTTTAATTCTGATCCTGATCTTTAGTTTATGTTTTGCAATATCATTTATGGTGGAAAAATGGGGTATGTTGATTTTCCTGTTGTTTATACTGACCATATATTATCTTGTTATCTCCTGGAGTACCAGAAAGTTGTTTGCTCCTTTTAAGGAATTAAAGAAGTTGTATTTTTACAGAACCTTTCACATGTATTTTAATGATGGTATTGATAATAAACAGGATTATTCCATTTTTCACCGTTTTTTATTTTACGGTTGGTTGATGGCTTTGCCATTTAACCTGGATATTTCAATAGTTGTTTTATATAGGATTGCGGCTGCACTCATTTCCGGTTTGATGATGATGTCTGCATTCCACACATATCACGAAATGCCCAAACTGATCAATGAGGAGATCAAAAACCGGTTCAGTCACCTGATCCGATCAAATGAACCCACAAGTCAGGATTCTGTCTGAACAATGGTTTCCTCACTTACTTCTTCCATTGCCGAATCGTCTATAAATTTGGTTGCGATCGTCAATGGCCGGAAGACAAATCTCTTTTTATATTGATGATTGCCCATTCTGCCAAAAATATTCTGCAGGGTTTTAACGGTTTTGACTATATTTTTTCCTTTATTGAGCATCACGCAGTCAGCACCTGAAGACCTGGCAGCGTCCGTGATCTCGGATCTGGTAGCAAGGCCTGTTTTATTGAGATTTTCCAGTACCTGTGTGGCCCAGATCACCGGGATATGAGCAGCCTCGCAGATCCACAGGATCTCTTCCTGTATTTCACTGAGTTTTTCAAAACCGATCTCGATGGCCAGATCACCGCGGGCGATCATCACACCAGCCAACTCATCCTTCATGCACTCAAATAGCAGGGAAGGAAAATTGTATACAGCCTGAACATTTTCAACCTTGATGATGATCGGTGGTTTTTTCATTTCTCCGAAAGTTTCCCGGAGCAATTGAATGTCAGTCTTGTCTTTGACAAAGGAATATCCTACCATATCTGCATTTTCAGAAATGAAAGGAAGGCATTCCTCATCATATTTTGTCAATGAAGGAAACTGGAGTACCGAATCAGGGAAATTGATACCCTTTCCATGTTTTAAACGTGGTTTTTCGGAAGCTATGGAAAGGATTTCAAGTACTGCAAAGTCACCAATGATCTCAACGACTTCAGATTTGATCAGTCCATCATCAAAATATACGCGTTCACCCGGTTTGAGTTGGTTGGTCAGATTTTTTACAGAACAACCCACAAGCTGATATTTTAAACCTGAACCTTTTTTTCTGGATTTGGAGGTCAACAGGATTTTTTCACCTTTTTGAATGGTGATTGCTTTCTTATCTTTCAGAATGGTACGGATTTTTGGTCCGGCCAGATCCATATAAATTTTACATGGAATTCCGGTGGCTGTGGATGCCAAACGAATGTTCTCTATGAACTTTGACCAGGTTTCAGGTTCATCATGAGCACAATTGACCCGCGCAATATTCATGCCGACATTCAGGAGCGCTTCAAATTTTTCGTTGTTATTCAGCCATTTGCTGTCCATGGTTACCATGATATGCCGGTGTTTTTTGGATGCTTTGGGACCAAAAAGGCCATTGATCTTCTGGTTGACCGATTGTCTGGCATACGCGTAAGTACATACAGCATCCTCATGAATAATTCTGCGGGTTAAAACCTGTAAAATGGCATTGATCTGACCCATGATATGGCTTTCCGAAATGGATAAAGAAGATAATCCAAAAGCATGAAGTCCGTTCTGCAGGCTTTTGATGTCCATCGTTCGCAAGGTAAGATAATGAATGAGGTTCCTGGCATTGATCTGGTGATCGGGATGTATACTTTCAAATAAATGTTCAAATGCTTTTTCTTTTTCCAGCAATAAATTCTTGACTTTCTTCAGCTCGTTTAGAATCTCTGAACTGTTACTGTATGTTTCACTCATGGGTATTATGCTTTAATTCAGCGCTCAATATTAGCAAATAGTGCGAATCAAGGGTTAA
>DDTL01000048.1 GCA_002344345.1 Saprospiraceae bacterium UBA2365 | reverse complement strand
TTATAATATATACTTTATTCTATCATTTCGTAGTTATTTCATTTTGGAGTACAAACAAATAGTTACATTAAACTATATGATCATATTTTGGCACGCTTTTTGTTCATTATATGGCGTATGAGTTTTGGTTATTAAATTGAGTAATGCCCGTGTTTATTCGTCTTTACACGGGCTTTTTAATTTCCACAACTTTTCCGAAGCTATTTCACCTTTTACTTCAATAATATTTCAGATTTTAGCACTTTTGGAATGTCCTACAAAATTTAAATTGTACATTTGTGTGTTCAATTTTTATTAAATAATCGACGAATCATGCCAAACATTTCCAAAAAGGGCCAACAAATGCCTGAATCACCGATCCGAAAACTGGTCCCATTTGCCGAAGCAGCCAAAGCCCGGGGAACTAAAGTATATTTCCTAAATATTGGCCAGCCCGATATATCCATGCCAAAACAAGCTTTACAGGCAGTCAGGGATTTTGACCAGGCTCTGGTACCATACAGCCATTCTGCCGGGCATATGTCTTACAGAAAAAAACTGATAAAATACTATCAAAACAACGATATTCATATCAACCCTGATGACATCATCATTACAACAGGGGCATCAGAAGCTTTGCTGATCGGAATGCAGGCGATCATGGATCCAGATGATGAGATCATCATACCTGAACCTTTTTATGCCAATTATCTGGGTTTTGCAGTCAATTCAGGAGTCAAAGTTGTGCCCATTGCTTCTAACATTGAAAACGGATTTGCGCTGCCACCCATAGAGGATTTTGAGAAAGCCATTAAACCAAAGACCAAAGCCATCGTCATTTGCAATCCCAACAACCCTAGCGGTTACCTCTATTCTAAGGAAGAACTTGAAGTATTAAAGCATATTGCATTGAAATACAATCTATTCCTTTTCGCTGATGAAGTGTATCGTGAATTTATCTATGACGGCAAAAAACATCATTCGATCATGCAACTGGAAGGTCTGGACGAGCATGTCGTACTGATTGATTCTGTTTCGAAAAGGTACAGTGCATGTGGTATCCGAATTGGTGCGCTCATTTCCAAAAACAAGGAATTCATCTTCACCTGTCTCAAATTTGCTCAGGCTCGTCTGAGTCCCCCATCCTACGGGCAGATCGCAGCAGAAGCTGCACTAGAAACACCTCAGACATATTTTGATGAAGTAATCCATGAATATGAAGAACGACGTGATTGTGTTGTTCGACGGATCAATGCCATGGAAGGCGCATTTTGCCCTAACCCATCCGGTGCATTTTACGTAGTTGCCAGACTACCCATTGATCATTCTGATAAGTTCTGCCGTTGGTTACTCGAAGAATTCGAATACCAACATGAAACGGTGATGCTTGCTCCGGCTTCCGGTTTTTATGAAACAAAAGGAAGGGGACTTGACGAAGTAAGGATCAGTTATGTACTCAAAATATCAGATCTGGAAAAAGCTATGGATCTGTTGGATCAGGCATTGAAGGTATATCCCGGCAGAACGATCCAATGATCTTCATATGACACTTTAGGAACTCATTAACAGTAGTTTTGAGATAATTTCATCATATTTGCAAAAAACTTGTTTTTTGGAGAAGACACTTGCATCATATAAGCAGATCCTTGACCACTGTCGGGACGTCTTTTACAAAAAGATGACTGATTACGGTGCTTCCTGGAGAATTCTCAGGCCAATATCATTGACTGATCAACTATTTATCAAAGCCAAAAGAATCCGGAGTATTCAGGAGAAAAAAGAAAACCGTATAGCTGAAGGGATCGACACCGAATTTTCAGCTATATTCAATTATTCGGTTATGTCCCTGATACAATTGGAATTGGGTGTCGCTGAGGAACCCGATCTGTCCGTTGATGAGGCTATGAAACTGTTTGAGCAAAAATCAACCGGCATATTAAAGTTGATGAAGGACAAAAATCATGACTATGGCGAAGCATGGAGGGATATGCGCATCAGCAGTATGACGGATCTTATTCTTGTTAAATTATTTAGAATCAAACAAATAGAAGACAATAACGGTAAAACCAGCATTTCAGAAGGCATTGAATCAAATCTGATGGACATCGCCAATTATGCTGTTTTTTGCCAGATCCTGATGTTGGAACAAAATGAAAACTGAAAATATTTCAAACACAAATCCTGTTTGAGTTCCGAGCTAACATGTAGTTTTATACAATCATAAATACTGAAAAATAATGAGTTTACTTACATTACTGTTGATTATTCTGGTCTTTGCCGGCTTACTGAGTTATCTGATGATAAAAGTCTGGAAAAAATCCAAACAATGGCTGATGACCTTTTTACAAAACTATATCGGCATTCTTTTCATTGTTTCTGGCTTTGTCAAAGCCATTGACCCGTTGGGAACAGCCTATAAAATGGATGATTATTTTGCCGCGTTTGAAGTATTGTTTCAAAATTCATGGTTTTCCTTTCTGACACCTGTTTTCCCCTTTTTTACGGAATACTCAGTGCTGTTTTCAGTTATTATGATCGTTTTTGAGATGTTGTTGGGGGTCATGCTGATCATTGGTGCTTTTCCGCTTTTTACAGCCTGGGGCTTTTTGCTCTTGATCATTTTATTCCTGTTTTTAACAGGTTATACTTATCTGACCGGCTATGTACCGCCTGAGATCAATTTCTGGCATTTCAGCCAATGGTCAGATTTTGATCCGGCCAACATGAAGGTCACCACCTGCGGATGTTTTGGAGATTTTATCACTTTTGCACCGTTTACCTCATTCATGAAAGATGTGGTGTTGTTTTTCCCAGGTGTATATTTTGTGATTTTCCACAAAAAGATGCATCAACTGGGAAATGCTTTTTTCAGAAAAACAATTGCCGGCTTCGCAACCATCCTGTTCATATTATATTGTATGAGCAATTATTACTGGAACATTCCGCATATCAACCTGCGACCATTCAAAAACGGGGTAAATATTCTGGAACAACAGGAAAAAGAAGCTGAAGCAGCAAGCAAAACAGAACCACTGAGGTGGCATTTGAAAAACAAGAAAACCAACGAGGTCATTATCGTAAAAAATGCTGACTTTGATAGTGCCAGGTATCCGACAGACCAATGGGAATATATTCACACAGACTTCACTAAACCCTCCATTCCTACCACTCAAATCAGTGATTTCTATATTGAGAGTTTTGATGGAAACTTAATGACAGAGGATATACTGAATTATAAAGGATTAAGCATGGTTTTGGTGATGGAAAAACTTGAAAGTAAAGCCACTCCGAAATATGTGACCGTTTCTGACACAATTTTCAGGACGGATACAATTCAGTCCGCAGCATCTGACACATTTACTCTGGTAAAAAACATTCAGGAGATTAAAAATTACAATGTCACCCGGTATGACCATGAATGGAAAAACAGCTATCTGAAGCGTTTTGAACAAAAGATCAAACCATTTGTGAACGATGCAAAAAAAGCTGATATAAGGGTAATTGCTCTGGTAGGTGGTGACGCTGACCAGGTCGCCAGTTTCAAACAAAAAACCGGCCTGGACATTGAATATTATACTGCAGACAATATACTATTAAAGACCATGATCCGAAGCAATCCTGGCATTCTCCTCTTAAGCAATGGTACCATCATCGAACAATGGCATTGGCGGAGGCTGCCTGACTTTGATAATTACTCACGGAATCTGAAAGTAGACTAAAATCATGATGGAATGGAAAAAACTGCTAAGTCCTGAAAGATTGGGTCAAAAGCGAAGCATGACAAATGATTCAGTGCATTACAGATCTGATTTTCAGGTAGATTATGACAGGATTATCTTTTCTTCATCTTTCAGAAAGCTTCAAAACAAAACGCAGGTATTTCCTTTTCCAAAATCTGATTTTGTCAGAAACCGGTTGACACACAGCCTGGAAACTGCATCTGTTGGTCGCACCTTAGGCAATATGGCAGGCCAGTTGCTATTTAAAAAATATCCTCAACTCAATGATTCCTGTCAGCCATCTGATCTGGGTGCATTGACGAGTGCTGCTTGCCTCGCACATGATATTGGCAATCCCCCTTTTGGACATGCAGGTGAAGACGCAATTTCTTCCTATTTTAAAAGCAAGGCTGCCATGCCTTACATTGCAGGTTTAAATGTTGTACAAAAGGCTGATTTACAGAATTTCGAAGGCAATGCTGCAGGTTTCAGGATAATGACTCATACAGCGCCATATCATTCCAATCTCGAAGGCGGCCTGGGATTGAGTTTTGCAACTTATGCGAGTTTTATCAAATATCCGAGACCTTCATATCCTTTCCCTGACATTCATGACAGAGTTTCACTTAAAAAATATAATTTTTTCTGGTCTGAAATTCCCGTTTATGATAAGATTTCAGCAGAACTCGGCATCACTCAATACAAAACAGGAGAATTGCAGGTTAACCACAGATTTCCTCTGGCTTTCCTGGTGGAAGCAGCAGATGATATTTGTTACTCCATCATCGATTTTGAGGATGGCTACCATGTTCATCTGATCAGTTTCGAAGAAATTGAAAGCGCATACTTCGAAATCCTCAACAGGGAGCAATTTGATTTGGGAAGGTATAACCAATTGAATTCCAGAGAGACAAAAATAGCTTATCTGAGAAGTAAAGCCATCAATGAAATGGTTCAGCAGACAGCTAAAGTTTTTATAGAAAAAGAAGAAGATATCCGAGCCGGAATATTTGATACTGCCCTGATAGAAAAGACTCCTCAAATTCACACCCTGAAACAAATCAAAAAAACCAGTTTTGAGAAAATTTATAATTCAGAAACAGTTCTGAAAATCGAATCCGCCGGCAGAAAAGTATTACCTGGATTGCTCGAAATATTCGTTCAGTCTGTGATGAGTGATGAAGATAAATTCCTCGCAAAACTCAGAAAACTTATTCCGCAGGAATATCTGGATATCAATCATCAACCCTTTGAAGAAAGGTATACCAATTTGCTCAACATTGCCATGTTCGTCTCCGGCATGACTGATCAACAAGCTGTCCGGATGTACCGTGATTTGTTTGGGATTTCTTTGGCAGACTATTGATTGAAAAATTGTTCTAAAATTTTATTTGGTTTTTCATTGTGGTGATTTAACAAGTTTTTTTATTTCTACCAGCCCGTTTGAATTGGAAATTTCTATTATGTATAACCCGGATTTGAGGTAATGTATGTCGATGTTGTTTATTGCCTGAGCATTGGGCAAAATTTTATGCGTGGCAAGTAATTGACCTGTTGCATCATACAATCTGATCATGATATCCTTTCCCTGAACATTCATATTTATGTTTTCAAAATAAAGGAGATCGCTTGCAGGATTCGGCCAAATTGAGATAGAAGGATTTTCAGGCTCAGTGGTGCCTACTGTCCCGATTTCCTGATATTGCCAGAAGAAGGTCCGCAAAGCCAAAGCAGCCGGATAAAAACAGGTTCCGTGGTCACCAGAACTGAATACATCAGCGGCAGATACGGTTTCAGAACCGTTGGCGTGCATCAGTGAATCAGCATATACAGCGTTTCTGTAAGTCACCTGGTCATCATTCTTGCAATACAACATTTTTAATGGTTTTTCCGGCTTCCAGTCACATACATCCATTCTTTCAAGTGCCTGATTCAATGGATGATCATCATCTGTCAAAAAAGCATTTGCCACACTGTCAATGAACATTCTTTTGGGCAAAACTTTGCCGTTATTTTGTCTCAATTTTGCGATCATCTGATCATTCAAATCGTCCAGATCGATTTCTTCTCTCTCAAATTTTCTGACCATGACAGCATAATCGGGCTTTAACATATCCTCTATTTCAAGTTCTGTAAAAAGTTCAGGATAAACGTATTTGGCTGTCAGAAGGACACTTCCAAGGTAGGCACAGAAAAAATACTCTGTATCTCCGAAAGTAAATTTTTTCATTTCCCTGGAAATACTGTATGGCCCGGACATTGGCGCAACTGCGGTGACTTCCAGTTCGGATGATGCTGAAAGGGTTTTAAATGTTGCCATCGCAGCATGGCCTCCCTGAGAATATCCGGTAATGAACAATTGATCATTGTAATGGAAATTCTCAAGAGAATTAATTGCTTTGACCGCTAAAACAAGATCGATGCCAGCCCGTGCTTCAGACTCAGGATGAACATAAGGATGTAATCCCTTTGAAATGCCCAATCCTATATAATCCGGGGCGACGGTGATAAATCCAAATGATGCGAACACCGCACTGATGGATTGCTCATAAGAACCAAATGAAGGCACATCATATCGATCGCTTACCGTTCCGTGATCGTAAATCAGTATTGGAAAAACAGTATTGGCTTTAACCGGAAGGCAGAAAACTCCAGATGCAGTATCTTTTTGCGCAAAAGTATTGGTTGTGGTGTAATGAATTCTGTAAACATCTACATTATACAAGGCTTCTATAAAAAATATTGAAGACAACTCGCTTTTAGTAAACGTCCTGATCTTTTCCATCAAAATCAATTCCTGACTAAGACCAAATCCGGAAAAAATCAACAAAACCAACCCAGTAAAAAAAACTTTTTTCATATACGCTTATTTTTTTCAATTATCTGAAATTTGTATGGAAAGACCATTATCAATCTGATCTTTCACCCATAAAGAATGATCTAAAATATTTAAGGCTATTTTGATTAAAATCAATGCAAAATAGAATAATTTTCCTTGAATCCAATACCAAATCTTTAAGAATGCGTAAATTTATCATAAATCAGCTTTGCAGCTTAAAAAGCTTGTATATTTGTGATTAAAACTACTTGGAATGAGATTTTTTCAAACATTGCCGGTTGTGATCATATTATTATTGTCAACCATTCATGCTTCAATTGGTCAGCAATGCCTTACCGGAGGCAGCTTGTTTGTTAACGAGTTCGATGGGTCAAGTTACCCGGAATGGATAGAGTTAGTTGTGGTTGGCGATCCTGCAAATCCGACTGCGCCGGTCAACCTCGAAGGCTGGATCATAGATGACAACAACAATCCAACAACTGGAGTTGGAACAGCCACAGGGCATCTCATACTTGGATCCTTATTCAGTGCCATGATTCCCGGCACGATCATCGTTTTATATGATGGAGAGACACTTCCTTTGCCGCCTTTCCCGGAGGATGGCACTCCGAATCCTGATGGAATTTGGGTCGTTCCCCATAATGATGCAGGGATTGATATATGTTTTTCAAATCCAAGCGTTGTGCCTCCAAACGGAAATTATGTGCCATGCACTGCCTTTTCCTATCAAACCTGGCCTTTGGTCATAGGTCTCAGGAATCAGGGTGACGGAGTTCAAACGAGAAGACCAGGAGGAATTTTTTACCATGGCACCTATTACGGTGATCTGACACCCGGCATGTTCGCTCCGGGAGAAACCACCGGAAATCTTTTTGTTGGCAATATTCAGTCTTCCCTGGATTGCGGTGACTGGTTTGATGCAGCCAATTACAGTGATTTAACACCAACACCAGGAGAACCTAATTCGCCACTAAACGAGGCACTCATCAACCGGATCGCTGCCGGCACACTGGATTGCGATGATATTGATGCTGCTTGTACACTATTTACCTGTCCGGTGATTGATGATATTGTTTTTGACAATGATATAACAGGTATTTGCGTCAATACTGCTTTTGATATAACTGCCACAGGTTTAGGAAATATGGCTGAAACTGACAATGGTGAAGCAGATTTTGGCGTTCGTTTTGTATATTTTACCGGAATCGCACCACCAGCAGATCCATATACGGGAGGAACAGATATATCTGCAGTTCCATTTGGTGCATTGACCGGGATACATCCTGACCAAACAGCTACTACCAGCGTAAGCTTCCCTACTGCAGGAGAATATAATATTTGTGTTGTACTTGACCCTGAATTTACTCAACTCACAGATTGTGAACCCTTTGCATGTAAACCGATCACTGTTTGGGAAGAACCTGAAGCTGAGCTTAGTGGCACACATGATTTCTGCCCGGGTGATTGTCATCAGATTTCTGTCCAAATTTCCGGTGGAGAAGCTCCTTATGAAGTTACCCTTAGGATCATTTCTTTCATTTTCAACATTCCCATCACGATTCCATCGTATGATCTTGATGATCAGATGGTAATTTGTTTTGATGGTTCCATCCCTATTCCCACTTATGATATTGCAAGCAATACGCTGCATATACCAACCCTTTTCAGCGGGTCAGCATCATTGATCATTGATAACATTATAGACAACCACAACTGTTCAGCCTCGGTCATCAATCCCAATAACCTGACATTGAACTTTTTTGAAATACCAGAAATTGTAGAACCAGGTCCCTTGGTAGCATGTAATGAAGAGGGTGATGATTGGGCATCATTTGACCTGACAAACCTGATTGATGAAATTACAAGTGGTACGGGGGTTGGTGTCCATTTTTATGAAGATCAGAATGGGATGACTGAAATATTAAATGTAACCAATTTTATTTCTGAAACAACCACCATTTATGCTAGAATAGAAGCAGCCTGCAATTCTGAAATGGTTGAGGTGGATCTGATCGTAGAAATTCCTCCGATTGCCGGAGAAGATGCATTGACCAATTTATGCAATGATGTTTCAGGCAACGCTGATTTTTTCACATTGATAAATACAGGCAATACTTCCGGGATCTGGACAGATGACAATGCCAGTGGAGCTGATATCAGTGACCCTGCAAATGTCTCATTTTTCGGAGTAACTCCGGGAGTTTATCAATTTACATATACAGTACTTTCAAACGGAGTTTGTCCGGATGCTTTTGCTGTATTAACTGTTGAAATTACTTCTCCTCCAAACCCTGGGAATGACGGATTGCTTAATCTGTGTGAAGGCTCAACCATTGAATTCGATCTGTTTACTTTTCTGGGTGATATTTATGATAATGGAGGCATTTGGGTGGATATTAACGGCTCCGGTGTTGATCTAAGCGATCCTTCACAGGTTGATTTCAGCACCTTAACCTTAGGTACTTATCAATTCAGTTATACAGTTGCCGGCAATGGTGTTTGTCCGGATCAAACAGCCATCGTTACAGTAAATGTGATCACTGAACCTAACCCAGGTTCTCCTGCTCAAGTATTCGCATGCAATGACGGCACTCCGATTAATTTAAATTCAGCCCTGGGCACGCATGACCCGGGTGGTATCTGGTCTGATGAAGATGGCGCATTGGTCGATCTTTCCGATCCGTCTTCTGTCAGTTTTAACGGAATAACGCCAGGACAATATGGATTTCTTTACATCATCCTCGGGAACGGAATTTGTCCAGAAGTCTCTGCTTTGGTAACTGTAACAGTTGAAGCTGCATTAAACCCCGGATCAAGCGGACAGACCACACTTTGCTCCGGTAATGATACACCGGTAGATTTGCTCAGCATAATAGGAACCCATGATATCGGCGGCATTTGGATAGATAATAATTCAACCGGTGTAGATCTGACCGATCCTTCCCAGGTAGATTTTAGTCAATTAGGAGAAGGAAACTATATTTTTACATATCATTTGGCTGGTTCAGGTATTTGTGGGGAACAAGATGCTGTTGTGACCGTGAATATTTCCCCTAATGCCAATCCCGGAGAGAATACAAATACATTTGTTTGCAGTTCGGGCAATACCATCCTTGATTTCGAATCGCTACTTGGCCCGCACGACCCTGGTGGAAACTGGAATGATCTGGATGGTGCAGCTGTGGATTTGACGAATACTCAATCTGTGGATTTTGCCGGCACACCCCAGGGCACTTACCGTTTTTCCTACACAATCCCGGCAAGCGGATCTTGCCCCGAGGTGTCTTCTATGATCACTGTTGTGATCTCAGCAACAGCATTCGCCGGTAATGATAATGATGCTACTATTTGTGCTGGATTTTCCGGGGCAATAAACCTTAGCAATTTTCTGACCATTTCAGGAGTCAATGGAACCTGGAAACAAATCTCGGGAGATCCCGTAGATATAAGTAATCCTGCAGCAACAGATTTTAGTTTAGCTTCGGAGGGTGAATATATTTTTGAATTCGCTATTAGCAATGATTGCGGTCAGGACACAGCCATTATTACTGTTCAGATCTCTCCGGCTATAAATGCAGGCGCTGATTTTTCAACCAATATTTGCATAAATACCCCCTACAACTTATTTAACCTGTTGGGAACGCATGATTCTGGTGGCAGATGGGAATATGATACCAATAATCCGGTTTCTGATCCACAAAATTTTGTATTAAATTCAACGCAAACAGTGCAATTAAATTATGTAATCAATGCAAGTTTATATTGCCAGGGGGATACAGCTTTGGCAACATTGACTGGCATCACCATTCCGGATGCAGGCATCGGATCAACACTTACTGTTTGTCAGGGAGCAGGATGGAATCAAAATCTATTCACATTGATCAGTGGAACGAATGATTTTTCCGGAACCTGGCAACAAATGAGTGGCCCTGGCACATTGAATCTCAATAATCCATACATAGTCAGTGTTCCGGGTAGTTTTATCGGAACATATACTTTACAATACAGCATTCAAAATCAATGTGGAACGGATTTGACACTTGTTTACCTGACTGTTCAGGAAGCACAAAGCGCCGGAAATAATTATTCGGTAGATTTTTGCGAAAGCCAGTCTTCTTTCAATTTGACGACCCTTTTGACAGGTCAAAGCGCCATTGGCACGTGGAGAAACCCACTAGGATTGTTGGTCAGCAATCCGAACAACGTACCGATACCACCTCCAGGCAACTACGTATATATGCATATTTTGAGCGCAAATGGCAACTGTCCGGCAGATACCGCCTATGCATACATCCATGTTTTTGCAGAACCATTCGCAGGAAATGACAACAGCATTTCAATTTGTGAGCACAGTACACAATCGATCAATCTTGTCCAATTATTAGGTTCTGGTATTTCAAATAATGGAAGCTGGGCAGATTTGAATGGGAGCAACGTAAATCTTTCCTTACCAACTTCTGTAATTTTTTCCGGAGTTGCACCAGGAGAATATATTTTCAGGTATCTAGTGCCCGCTACCGGGCCATGCCCACCCGATAATGCTGATATCACAGTGTATGTACAGGATGCCCCAAATTCAGGAACTTGCGATACCACATACATTTGCAATGGCTCCACATCAGCCAGTATCAGCCTTATCGCATTATTAACAGGAGAAGACCCGGGAGGATCATTCCGAGAATTGACCAATTCAGGTGTGAGCCTGTTCAATCCTGCAAATGTTGATTTCTCTGCAATTTTACCAGGAAGATATATTTTTGAATATTTCTTCCCGGCTCAGGGTGTTTGCGCTGAACAAAGCACCCGGATAGTGATCAATGTAGCAGGAACTAATACATTAACACTGGATTATGAATTTTGCCCTGCTGAAAGCATTACAATAGGTTCCCAGGTTTATAGTCTTGCCAATCCGGTTGGTACGGAAGTTTTTATCAATACTTCTGGTTGTGACAGCACGGTAATGATACGCATTTTTCCAAAAGAGATACAGGTCAACACTGCCTATTCAGATGAAAATTGCTTTGGATTTGGAAGCATTTCCATCACTGGACAAAGTAATGCCAGCCTTCCCCTGACTCTGACAAATAGTACGCTCGGAACGAATATAGCCAATACGATACCATTTATAATCAATAATATCGAACCTGGCAACTATTATATGGTGATCACCGATGCACTTGGATGCAGCATCAGTCAAAATTTCCAAATCGCTGACTTTCCAGGCTTCAACATCAGTCTTGAGGATGAAATCAGTTTACTGGAAGGCAATGGTTACCAGATTGAGGTGACAACCAATATGATACCCAATATCATACAATGGTCGCCTGCTGCAAACCTCAGTTGTAATAATTGTCTGAATCCTTATGCTACACCGGTAGTTGAAACGATGTACACCATATTGATCAGAGACCAGGAAGGTTGCGAAATCACCGATTCAATACTGATCAAAGTTGAAAGGAAAGGTGATGTTTATATTCCGAATGTTTTCAGCCCTAATGGTGATGAAATCAATCCTGTCTTTTTTGTAAAAAGTTTTGGAGTCCAGGGAGTGTATAACCTTAGTATTTTTGATAGATGGGGAGAAAAAATCTGGCATGCAAGCGGTTTAAATTTTAATGATCAATTCAATGGTTGGGACGGCAGTTTTAATGGAACCATTGTCAATCCCGGCGTTTATGTCTATTTGATTGAAATTCTACACTCTGACGGCACGAGTGAAGTCAGAAGTGGTGATATTCTTTTGTTGAGGTAGCTGGACAAAGGTGATTTAAATTGATTTTTGATCTTTAAATCTGGTCAATAGATATTTTTTGATCTGAAGTCTGAAATCAAATGTGTACCTGATGGAAAAAATCGAAAAAGATGAATTTTTATCCAGTTTGATGCCTTATGCCAGGCATGTAGGTTCTGCCATTGTAAAGCCTATTGATCAGGGGAAAACACGTGGCCTGGGAATGCGTGCCATGTATGAACAATCAGAAAATAGCCTCGGTCAAATCCGAAAGCAAATTGATTTTTTGATTGATCAGGCCAGGAAAATTCAGGAAAGGATTGAATTCTCCGAGAAAATTTATAAAGCAGATTGTGGTTTTATACCAGTTATTGGGAATACTTACTATTTATACCGAAGAGAAGATGAAAGCGAATTTCTATCCATGATAGCACCTTCAGAATGGTCTGTAAGATTTAACCTCGTGCATTTATGTACCGTAAGTTTATTGGCAGACCATACGTGGAAAATCATCAGTTGATTTATTCTTCGGATTTTATGAATACACAAATTATAAATACTTTTTAGACCAGCCTTCCAGGTATTACAAAAAGGGATTGTGTAAACTTTTATGTTGACAAAACAAGATATTGCTGAAAAAATTTAAAGCATAACAGGATATTGCATAGTCAATTCGCTAAATTCGCAATAGAACATTAATTTTACCGTTTGTGTTAATATTGGTTCAAAAAATGTTCATGAGAGTAATTCTATTTCCGGCACTTTTTTTTGTATTTTTTACATCAAACGCCATAGCACAAAATGGCAAATTATTTGGAGTAATCACAGATTTGAATACAAAGTTGCCAGTTGACTATGCAACCATTTTTATTGAAGGAACAACCTTTTCAACAGAGTCCGATGAAAAAGGTTTCTATTTATTTGAGGTTCCTGCAGGGAAAGAATTCAGCCTGGTAGTGTCAAGGCTGGGATACCAGAAAACCAATTACTTTGTAAAGAATATAAAAGTCGGAGAACAGCACCAGATAAATATTTTGCTGGCCCCGGATGAAAAAGACAATTTTCAGATACTCATTCGTGAAAGCAAAATTGAAGATGTGGGTATGGTTAGGGAGGACGTTGCCACACTCAGGCTGATACCTAGTTCATCAGGAAATTTTGAAAGTATTTTGCCCAATATTGCTCTGGGCACTTCAGTGGGTGCAGGCGGCGAACTGTCATCTCAATACAATGTCCGTGGTGGAAATTACGATGAAAACCTGGTTTATGTCAATGATTTTGAGATTTTCAGACCACAATTGGTAAAAACCGGCCAACAAGAAGGATTGAGTTTCCCGAATATTGATCTGTTAAAAAATCTGACTTTTTCTTCGGGAGGTTTTGAATCCAAATATGGTGATAAAATGTCTTCAGTGTTGGATGTGAGCTATAAAAGGCCAGACAGCCTTCAATCTTCGGTCAGTTTCAGTTTACTCGGTGCATCAGGTCATTTGGAAGGGAGCAAACAATTGACCAAAAACAAGTTCAATCAATTGAGATACCTGTTCGGAGCCAGATATAAAACAACCCAGTATTTACTTAATTCACTGGATGTCAAAGGAGAATATACCCCTAATTTTGTTGATATCCAAAGCTATATTACTTATGATATTTCAAGAGAATGGCAAATTGGCTGGATCAGTAATTTTAACCAAAGTATTTATAAATTGATACCAGAAGAGCAAACAAGCGCTCAGGGAACTTTCAATCAATCATACAAATTCACCAGTGTTTTTGAAGGTAAGGAAAGAGATGAGTTTATCAATGGCATGACCGGCTTGTCTTTGACATTCCTTCCTTCCAAAAGCAGCCGGCCAACTTACATGAAACTGTTGGGTTCTTCCTATATCAGCCAGGAAAATGTTCAATTGGATATCATTGGAACTTATAGATTGAGCGAAGTGGAATTTGACCTGACCAAAGAAGCTTCTGAAACCGAAATTGCAGTCATCGGATTGGGCAAACAACACAGATATACGAGAAATTTTCTACATTCAAATATCAATAACATCAAACTACTGGCTGGTATAGAATTGCCAGGCATTCTAACTGATGGTTTGAAAGAAACGTCTCATTTTCTACAAGGTGGAATCGTTTTCCAGAATGAATTCTTTTATGACCGGATTAATGATTGGGAAAAACTGGATTCTGCGGATTATTCACTCCCTTATCTTGATGATGAAGTAAGTGTCAATTATGTTTTGAAATCTCAAAATCAGTTCATACAAAATAACCTGAGTTTATTTATCCAGGATACATATTCATATTATCAACGAGGTGTAATGGAGATGAAGTTTACGGGTGGAATCAGGGTAAGGTACAATGATATCAACGAGGAATTCTTATATAGTCCCAGAGCTCAATTTTCATTTAAGCCATTAAATATCAAAAAAGATATTTCATTTAAACTGGCAGGCGGCATATACTATCAACCACCATTTTATAAAGAAAGGAGAATTGCCGACGGCAATCTGAATTTTGAGTTAAAATCACAAAAATCCATCCAGATCGTAGCCGGTATGAGCTATGATTTTACCTGGGTCAACTTTAGCAATTCAAAAATGAGGTTTATCAGTGAATTCTACTACAAATCACTTTCAGACCTGATCTCTTATGAACAGGATAATGTCCATCTTGTTTATTCAGGATATAACGATGCTGAAGGGTATGTGGCTGGGATGGACTTCAGACTGAATGGAGAATTTGTTAAAGGTGCAGAATCATGGATCAATTTGTCATTTTTACGGACCAGAGAATCATTGCTTGGCATTCAACATAAAATCTGGGAGGAAAATGAAGGAAAAGATGTGGAAGATGTTCCGCGCGCCACTGACCAATTGGTAGCCCTTTCCATGTTTTTCCAAGATTATCTACCTAAAAATGAGCATTTTAAGGTTCACGTCAATTTGAACCTCGGAACGGGGTTGCCCTATGGACAAAAAGGTAATAATGAAATTTACAGAAATGCCTTCAGATATCCGCCTTATCATCGTATTGATCTCGGATTCTCATATTTACTCTGGAATATAGAAATGAAAAAAAACAAGCCTCTTCATCCTTTACGTTTTACACAAAACACCTGGGTCAGTCTGGAAGTATACAACCTGATGGCAGTGAGCAACGTTGCTTCCGTAAGCTGGATAAAAACCTATAATAATTATAATTTTGCCATAAAAAACAGGTTGACCTCAAGACGGATCAACCTGAAATTTAAAATTGACTTTTAACCCAGGAATTATAAGAAATAACCTATTTATTTTGACTTGATCTTTTGCCCTTTTTCTACGTTGTGAAATGGTTTAATGGCTAAGACTATTCGCCTTATTCACACCTTTAAAAAGAACAAAATTACTTCGCCCATTCCGCATTTCTTATTTCTATACAATTCCTAAACTATTTCTAATTAGAATCTTGTCCCAAAAGTAACCAGCCACTTTGAAGTGAATTTTTCAACATCCACGAAAGGTTGGATCAAAGTTTCGTCAATCAATATATAAGGAGAGTATCCATATCTCGTACCTTCTCTGATAAAGGCAAAATCTATGAACACTTTATCACCTCTTATCCCGGCTCCAAGAGTATAAGTTGGTATAACATCCGACAAATCATCTTTTTCAAAAGGCGTATCGGGTAAAGCAATACCACCTCTCATCCTCAGCTTTTTATAGGCTAATTCCGCGCCCATTCTGTATGTAAGGGAGGCTTTCAATTCTTCCCTGATCCTTTCATTTTGTTCCTGTTGATTAAGTGCATCGCCCTCATCTGAGCTGTATGCTGTAAAATCAAATTTCCCTGTACTAAAATCAGCATACTCTACATCAAAATCGATGAACCCGTTCAGATCCCCTAATTTATAGATTGCACCCAAACTACCGGTATATCGCCAGGGTGAACTGAATTTATATTTAAAATATGCTCCAGGTGATTCCTTTTCACCGGATTTCAAACCATCCCCCTCATCGTAAGCATACATCATATTTGTACTATAGTCATCTTCCAGGCTATAATAAGTAGGACTATGAAAAGAAGCTCCCAAACGAAAATACTTTGACATTTTCAGAATCATACCTCCTTTGAAATTGATACCGACTCCGGACGTCTGTAAATATTCATCGTAATTAAGCTTTTTTAATACACTGGAAACATCCAAAGCTTCTTCTGTATAGGATTTGGTTTCGGAGTAATTGACAAATGGGATGCCAACATTCAGCCCAAATAAAAACACGTCATTATAATTTGCACCATAAGAAAACAGCATTTCATTAATACCTCCTCTCAAATCGATCGATTGAGATTTATGAAGCAGGTTATTTGGGCCAAATTTCTGATAATCAGAAGCATAGTACAGATTATTATCTGGCCCGTAAATCGCACCTACATCGTAAGCCAGGCCACCTTCAAAGTCATCCAACTCACTCAATTCTTTACCATGGCTTCTTTCGAGGAATCTGTCTGTAAAACTTCCTTTTGTATTACCCTCGTAATACATTTTTTGGTCGAAATTAGCAATGCGGTTCATCCCAAAACCAAACGAAGCGGATTTCCAATCTGAACCAATTGGTTGTGTATTTATGATGTAACCTATCTGGTCGAATTTGAATTTTCTTTTTGAGTACTTATCAAACATATCTGTTCCATTCCCATCCAGCCTGGCCTGTGTCAGGGAAGAATTCAGCGATACTCCCACCGAAAACTCTCCTCCCCAGTATGCACCTGTTGCAGCCGGATTGTAAGATATGGAACCAAAATCTGCGCCCATTGCACCAAAGGCGCCACCAACGCCCGAAGACCTGGCTGAAGAGTAGAAACTAGAACCGGACAGCCTGATGGCATCCTGCAAGGATTGAGCAAATCCCTGGCTGAAAATAGATAATGCTAGTAGAATAGTAATGAAGTATTTCATCTGTGTATTTTTTTTTTTTGGCCATGACAAGTGACCTTGTTTAATATGCAAATCGAACCCTGGCAAGAGCTATTCATCAAATAGATATTATTCAAATGATGATTCTCCTCGTTCTTTTTCAATATATAATAAAGAATTAATGCTTAAAATGAAATTAATAAGGTCTTCAAGTTTATTACTTGCCTAATTTCAGATAAAAATTCTATTGAGCAAGGCAAATTACAAAAATGTAATCAAACTTCAAGATCAAAAAATAGCAGGAAGCTTAATTAACTCCCTGCTATTTAAATATTTACCTGCCTGAACTCCTTGATGATCCTGAGGAAGAAGAACTTCCTCTTGAACTGGATCCTGAAGAGGATGATCCGGAAGAAGAAGATCTGGATGATGACCCTGAGGACGCAGATGAAGAACCTCTTGAGCTGGAAGAACCAGATGATGGAGAGGAGTAACTTCTGCTTTCAGAAGACCTTGAAGGTGCAGAATAATTCCTGCTTTCAGAAGATCTGCCTGAAGAAGGCGAAGCACTGCTGTTGCCTGATCCCCTTCCGCTACCTGAACCTGATGAAGGAGAATAGCTCCTGTTTTCAGAAGATCTTCTGGATTCAGTTGGCTGATTGTTGACAGCGGGCGTTCTTTCCCTGCCTGAAGGGTTGTATGAGCCTCTTGATGCATCATTCCCATTGTTTTCGGTAGTTCTTCCTGTATCTCTATATCTTGTTGGCTCCTCAGTCCTTATCCCTTCGGAAGGACGGGTAGTTCCACTTCTGCTACCTTCGTTAACACCAGGATTATTCCTTGTACCCGGACTTCCGAAAGGTTTCCAGTTGTCAGTTTCCCTGGTAATTTTTGTCCTTGTATCCTCATTTTTTGGTCCTGCATTGGTACCCGGAGCAGTGTTGCCACCTCTTTTAGCATCCTCTTCCTGACCCCTGATAATAGGTTTGCTATTGCCTCTGTCTGGATTCAGTTCACGATCTCCTTTAAAATCACCTGCATTTCGTCCTGCATCCATTCCACCTGAATTCCTGGGAGAGGTAGGAGTTTCCAGACGTTTTTCACCGGCATCTGCATTCCTGCCAGGATTATCGATCAATCCTCCGTCTCTGCCACCTCCTCTATTGGAAGAAACTGTAGATCCACCATATCTTGAGCCGAAATGCTTACCGTCGCGATCTTTATTCTTTCCTCCATAATACCATGGATTGTTGTAATAATTGTTATAGCCGTAGCCACCATATCCGTATGGATGTCCATAGTAACCTCCATAATAGCCTCCATAATAATTGTTGAAATAGCTATAATGGTTCCATGATGAATAATAATAATTATGACCTCCATACCACGGATCATACCAGGAATTATAAGACCATGGATCACACCATGAATTATAATAATTGTATGAATAATAGTTGTTAAAATAATATCTGTGTCTATGGTAATATCTCCATGGTCTGTAAGGATTACCGAAAGACAGATATATACTTACACCAGGCGTATAATAACTCCCGTAGTAAAACGGATCATAGTAATACATTTCCGTGTAATAAGGATCATAAAAATCAAACATATAACCCGAATTATGGAATCGTCTTATCCTTGATGTATAATAATAATCATAATCATCATAATAACCATACTCTTCATCATCATAACCATATTCATCCTCATAATCATAATTGTCTGGATTAGATGAATTATAATCAGTACTGTGGTAAGGCTGATCCTTGTCCGGATTATAGTACAAGTCATCAAATTGCGCAAATCCTGCAATACTAAAGCACATGCTTAATGCAGTGAGCAACCAACCGAAATAAAATCTATTTTTCATAATTCACGATTTTTTTTGTATTTAATTAAAGTCCCTTGTAACTTCAGAGTGCAATTTATTACTTTTGCGCCAATTTCCCTGTTAAGGGAATATTAAAGTGCACTTAAAATATGTTAAACTACAATAATCTGACTTTTCAGCAATCATTTTATACCTTAAACACGGTATTTGGAATAAAAAGTTCTGATAAAAATTATATTTAGGTTTTATTTAACAATCACATATATATGGCGAAAGAAATTACTCCCAGAATTGAGAATTATTCTCAATGGTACCTGGATATTGTCAAAAAAGCTAACCTCGCTGAAAACTCAGCTGTCAGAGGTAGCATGGTGATCAAACCTTATGGTTATGCTATTTGGGAAATGATACAGCAGGATCTGGATAGAAGATTTAAAGAGACCGGACATGTCAATGCCTATTTCCCTTTATTTATCCCAAAAAGTTTTCTGAGTAAAGAAGCTGAACATGTCGAGGGTTTTGCAAAAGAATGTGCAGTTGTCACTCATCACCGGTTGAAGGCAAATCCTGATGGTTATGGGCTGATCGTTGACCCCGATGCCAGACTGGAAGAGGAATTGATCGTTCGCCCGACTTCTGAAACCATTATCTGGAACAGTTACAGAGATTGGATAAAATCATACAGGGATTTGCCTATTTTGATCAATCAATGGGCCAACGTTGTCAGGTGGGAAATGAGAACCAGACCATTTTTGAGAACTTCAGAGTTTCTATGGCAGGAAGGCCATACAGCTCATTCAACCAGGGAAGAGGCTGTAGCGGAAGCGGAAAAGATCCATTCCTTATATGCTGATTTTGCTGAATCCATGATGGCAATGCCAGTTATCAAGGGGGTAAAATCTCCATCGGAGCGATTTGCAGGTGCTTTGGAAACTTATTCTATTGAGGCATTGATGCAAGATGGGAAAGCGCTCCAGGCTGGAACTTCTCATTTTCTTGGTCAAAATTTTGCAAAAGCATTTGATGTAAAATATCTTACCGATCAAAACAAGGAAGAATTTGTTTGGGCAACTTCCTGGGGTGTCTCAACCAGGCTTATCGGAGGTCTTATCATGACCCATTCAGATGATGACGGACTGGTTTTGCCGCCGAAACTGGCGCCTATTCAGGTAGTGATCGTTCCCATCCCCAAGCCTGAAGAAGCACTCCTGGAACTGGCACACAAATTATCACGCATTTTGTCTTCCAAAGGCATCCGGGTGAAAGTGGACGATGATCCAAAACAGCGTGTCGGATTTAAATTTGCCGAATATGAAATGATGGGTGTTCCTGTCCGTATAGGAATCGGTGCAAGAGATCTGGAAAAAGGTGAAATTGAAGTTGCACGCAGGGATACTAAAGAAAAATTCAATATGATCTTGGATAAAGCTGATATGCTGATCCCGGAATTGCTGGATCAAATCCAGGGAAATCTTTTGATGACTGCAAAAAAATACAGACAGGAAATGACAACCCGCGTGGATGATTTTGAAACCTTTAAGGAGGTGATCGATAACAAAGGTGGGTTCATCAGCGCACACTGGGACGGCAGCATTGAGACGGAAGAAGCCATCAAGGACCAGACAAAAGCGACCATACGCTGTATACCTTTGGATGCCGAAGCAGAAAGTGGTCACTGTGTTTACTCAGGTAAACCATCCAACAAAAGGGTTTTATTCGCAAAAGCATATTGAACCAAAGATCAAAAGTAAAAAAGTGCATAATAAGTAGCGAATGGCTGGTAAAAAAAACATAGAAATCGTCAATAAAAAAGCCACTTTCGAGTTTTACTTCCTGCAAACTTTCGAAGCGGGGATTTCTTTGACCGGCACTGAAGTTAAATCGATCCGATTGGGAAATGCCAATCTGAAAGATGCCTATTGCAGTTTTAAGGATGGAGAGTTGTACGTGAAGAGTTTATTTATTTCCGAATACAAATTTGGCAATATCTTTAATCATGAAAGCAGGCGCGACAGAAAATTATTGCTCAGAAAAAGTGAGTTGAATAAACTGGATAAGAAAGTCAAGGAAAAAGGCCTGACCATCATTCCCTACAGGATATTTCTGACTGACCGGGGATTTATCAAGATAGAAATCGCCTTGGCACAAGGTAAAAAAGCTTACGACAAAAGGGTATCTATCAAAGAAAAAGATCTCCAGCGTGATCTGGACAGACATAAAAAGTAATCCGGAATTATTTTATTCCGGCAACTTTAACATTAATGTTGCTTGATCAAAGTAATAAATTGCTCACTGGTATTGGTCAGAATTCTGCAAAAATACAATCCCGGATTGTTATCTTTGCTATCCCAGGTAATGGCATGCTGTCCTGTTTGAAAAAATGCCTGATCAACCACTTCTACCATGGTACCTTCCGCATTAAAAATGCTGATATGAACGTGAGCCGGTTTCTCAACTGTAAAGCTTATGGTTGCTTTTTTGTCAAAAGGATTTGGAAAGGCTTTACTTGCTTCATTTAATGTATTGAAATCCATTGTTTTAACTGGAAATCCATATTTGTTTTCCTTGATCAACATACCCAGGGGTATCCTGATTATTTCAGCTGCATAATGCTTATTTGTGTTTACTACCAAATCCTGACCGGAATGATAATTCGGTGAAAAAATATTTTCGTGAAAGAATATGGCCGGATAACCAAAATCAAAGAAAGGGTAACTGTCTGTTGCATTGCTATACCTGTCTGTTTCTACAAAATCCAGTTCAGTAAACCTAGTGGTTATTTCTTTAGCCAGATCGGTGACATGCTGTGAATTGGGATAAGTGTGTAACTGAACAATCCATTCATCTTCGCCAACCGGGCAGTTACTGATCATATCGCTATTGAGCATCATGACAATATTCGTTTCGGATTCATGCGCATTTTTGGCATAATGGTAAGCGCCTATCAAGCCCAATTCTTCAGCGCTAAAAGTCACGAAACGAATGGTAGATTCTGGTATATAATGAAATTTTGCTAACACTCTCGCTATTTCGAGGACAGCTGCCACACCGCTCCCATTGTCATCTGCCCCTGGTGCATTGACCATCGGGTTATCCCAATTGATCGCATCGTGGTGGGCGCCAAGTATATAAACCCTTTCAGGATAAGTATGACCTTTTAGGGTTAATTCCACATTATACTGCCAGGTAGTCGTTATGTTACCACTACCCCAAGGCCATTCCATTTCAAGTTCGAAAGAATCGAGCCGGACTTGTACATCGTTGTGCATATAATCATAATCAAAGCTCATCAGTTTATTCTTGATCCATTCAGCAACTTCCCTTCGGTTATCCGCCAGAGTAAAACGTGTTTCGAAATCTTCCAATGCCTGCATATAGGACTGTATGCTATCAGGACTTATATACCCAATGCATGTATTTGTAATGAAATCAATCTGATCATCATTCCTGTTTACAATCTGACTTTGAAGTGGCTGAATAAACAGGAAAAACAATAAAATAGTAATCAACTGTATTATTTGCATGGCAAAGTGCTTTATTGAAAATTTCTGTTATCTATGAAACAAAAATACCTTTTAATTGGTTCATAGCCATTAAAATGTGTAAGAAATTAAAGCTTTGGCAGAAAAAACAAAGTTATATTAAAAATTACCTGTGCAGGCAGGTTTATGCTTCATACAAAGCAAAAATGAGTCTGCTTCGAAAAGTCCAATTTGTTGATTTTCATTCGATTTTTGCCCGACCTACTGACGTCAAAGATCAGCACAAGAATAAAGGAAAACGATTAAAAATCAACAAATTAAAAATCCCCTTTAGGCATGTACTGACTGAAAACGTCAGTGGGGATTTAGGGGGCAACGACTTTTCGGAGTAGACTCAAAATTTAAAAGTTCCATCTTTAAACCCGCCATTTTTCCTGTTCAAAAAGGCAGTAAATACTGGATGCTACTTTTCTTGGGCTGAAAATGGTATAATTAATATATTTCGACATTTGATAAAACAGGACATGCTTTTGCTTCATTTATCCTGATCCTGATCCGATCTGTTTTCACAGGTTCTATTGGGAGAATCCGTTTGTATCCAATGGTGGTACCCTGAATAACTTTTTCCCATCGCTGGTTTTTCCAGACCTCAATTTCGAATGATTTTACCCTTTGTCCGAGTGGAATATACTCCTGCAAAAGCACATATTTCACTTCACAGGATTTTTCAAGATCAATGACAATTTCTGATGTAAGCACGTCATCATCTGTTGCCCAATAGCTGGTTTTATCATTATCCGTCAGATTAGCCGGTGCAAACTCATCTGCATGACCACGCCAATTGTCTGAAGAAACTTTTTTACCTGAAGCCAGATTATTTTTAAAAGTTTTATCCAACAACTTCCGAAAACCTTTCAGGGAATTGACATCATTTTTGTGAAGCAATCCGGTTTTATCAGGTGGTACATTGAGCAGTAAAGTTGAACCACGTCCTACGGATGAAAGGTAAATATTAAAAAGCATTTCGGGTGATTTTACCATGCTGTCTTCTTCTTCATGCCAGAACCATCCCTTACGAATAGAGACATCTGCTTCACCTGGGATCCAATGCGTACCATCAGCTGCACCTACATTAAGTAGGTTCTCAATCCCTGATTTACCTGCATACAATGTATCAGGTGTCAGCGTGTTCCAATTCGTTTCCCCTGCTCTACCCTGTTCATTTCCAATCCATCGAACGCCGGGTCCGGCATCGCTGAAAAAAATAACCTCCGGTTGCATGGACTGTACGAGGGCAAGCGTTTTTGGCCAGTCATAATAGCTTTTCCGGTCGATGGTACGATGTTCCCGTTTTCCTCCATAATATCCATCACCGCCATTGGCTCCGTCGAACCACATTTCGTAGATCGGACCATAGTTTTGGAATAATTCCTTTAATTGATTACGGTAATATTCGATGTATTCCGGTTGCCCGTAATCGGGATGATTTCTATCCCATGGAGAAAGATAGACGCCAAACTTCAGACCATACTTTTTACAGGCTTCGGAAACTTCCCGGACGACATCACCCTGACCATTCCGGAAAGGAGAATTTTTTATTGAATGTTCAGTATATTTTCCAGGCCAAAGGCAAAATCCATCATGATGTTTGCAAGTCAGGATCACGCTTTTGAATCCGGCTTCGCTGAAGGTTTTGACCCATTGCCCGGCATCAAAATCAACAGGGTTGAAAATAGCAGGATCTTCATCCCCGTATCCCCATTCTTTACCGGTAAAGGTATTGAGCGTAAAATGAACGAAGGCTGTCAGTTCCATTTCGTGCCAGGCCAGTTGTTCTGCAGAAGGTATTGGAAAAATTGGTTCCGGAGGCATTATTATGTTCTGTGCATTTATAACAACCAAATACAAACAAAAAAATAAAACTGTCAATGACTTCATTTTGATCAAATTTAATTGAAATGTTTCTCCAAAATTTAATTGCATACCCTTAGAATCAACAAGTATCAAGGGATGATATTTGACATTTCTAAACATACCGTTTGTTGGGCACTCATTGAAAACAAAGGATGATATAGTATCCTGATCCCCAAAAATGTCAGATATATGCCCGGTAATATATTATTACCAAAAGTAATACCTTACAATATATATCTCCGGTTTTTGAATCATTTATTTTATATGCAACGCAGTGGTTTAAAAACGTGGTGGTCAAATATTTCCGGTATCTAAGTCCATAATCATTCCTGAGATTTGTTACTTCCCGAATGTATAGGTTTTTGATATATCCCAATTTCCAGATTTATAATTCAATAAGAAAAGAGCATTGGTTTGGAACATTCGGTTGAAGCTTTTTCTTTCAAAATGACTCCAGATAAGTTCATAATTTTTAGGATCGATATCTTTAAAAGCGATGGTCACATGCGCATGAAATCTGGCTTTATCAGGTTCATCCAGAGGAAGAATTCCAGTTATTGCTTTGGCACAATGCTGCTGTATGCTATTTAAATACATATTATTTTCAACAGAGACAAATACTACGCGATTGGAAAAATGGTCAAAACCATTCAATTCTATAAAAAAGGGTGCAAAACTTATGGTAGTTTGCGCAAGCAATGCGTCCAGCATATGAAGCCCAGCAGATTCTATACGAAAAGGAGGCACCAATGTGATATGAGGAGGCGCATTCAACGCATGCCGGCAGTTAAAATTATCTGCACAGAATTGCTTCATCAGTGTGATCTCAGAGGCGATTTCAACAGGAGGAATTATTCCTAAAAAATAGAGGTTTTTTAACATTAATTTCAGATATTTGCTGTGAGTCAATATTAAGGAAATAATTGGATTTATAAAAAAATCCGACCAACAGAATTTATGCGAATACTAACTACGGAACAGATCAGGGCATGGGATCAATTTACAATAGAAAACGAAGCTATTGAGTCCATTGACCTGATGGAGCGTGCCTCTCTGGTCTTTACCAACTGGTTTCTCGGACACAGCAGATTTACGGAGGATCACATACTTATTGTTGCAGGCACGGGTAATAATGGAGGAGACTGCCTTGCTGTTGCAAGGATGCTCACTGAAAAAGGATATGAAGTCACTGTTTGCATCTGCCATATCCAGGCAAAACCAGGCAGGGACTTCCAACTGAATCTCGAAAGATTAAAGTACAAAGATATTGACATAATTGAAATCAGGGAAAAGGATCCTCTGCCTCAGCTTTCAGGGTATAAAACCCTGATCGATGGCATTTTTGGAACAGGGTTGAACAGACCTGTCACCGGATACTGGGCAAAATTCATCCATTACATCAATGGTCTGGATGCCAGACGCTATTCAATTGACATTCCTTCAGGTATGTTTGGAGATCTTCCTAATGAACCTGATGACGTCAGCATAGAAGCTCATTATTGCCTGAGTTTTGAAGTTCCCAAACTCAGTTTCTTTTTCCAAACCAACAGCAAGCGTTTAGGGATCTGGGAAGCCAGGAGTATTGGTTTATTACCCTCATTTTTAAGTAAGCAGGAAACATTTTTTTCTGTAACAGAGCCGTTCCAATTAGTTGAAAAACTGATCACAAGAGATAAATTCTCCCATAAGGGGATTTTCGGACATGCACTCATTTGTGGCGGAAGTAAAGGAATGCTCGGAGCGGCATTATTATCTTCAAAGGCATGTTTGCGAAGTGGAGCCGGAATGGTCACTGCACTCGTACCAGACTGCGGTTACGGAATTGTACAGACTGCAGCCCCGGAAATCATGACTTTGAGCGGATTTGGGCATGATTATCTTACAGCTTTTCCCGATTTAGCCAGGTTCAATGCTGTAGCGATTGGACCAGGTCTGGGTATTCATCCGGACACTGTCGATTTTTTGGAGAACTTCCTGAAAAAGACAGACAAACAAATGGTTATCGATGCAGATGCACTCAATATACTGGCTGGGAACCCCCAAATGCTGGAATTATTACCTGAAAAAAGCATATTGACACCACATCCCGGTGAGTTCAGACGACTTTTCGGAGAAACAATAAGTGATCTGGAAACATTCAGGCTGCTATCTGAAAAGGCAAAATCACTTCATTGCATCATTGTTTTGAAAGGTGCATACACAGCCATTGCGGATGTTGATGGGCATATTTATTTCAATACAACCGGTAACCCGGGTATGTCTACCGCAGGTTCAGGAGATGTATTAACAGGAATGATCTGCGGGTTGCTTTGCCAGGGATATGGACCACTTGTATCAGCGCAACTTGGCGTATATCTGCATGGATTGGCAGGAGATCTGGCCTGTGAAGAAAAAGGCATGGAATCCATGATCGCGGGAGATATTTTGGAGATGACGAGCTCCGCATTTAAAAAATTACATCAATACCACGCAGAATAGTTCACAGGAATACTGTTTTTGTTACATTTGCATGGTTATTGATCTACGGTACTGATCGAAAGACAACAGGAAAATTATAAGTACATGTTTAAACAGAAAATCGCTGTATTGACCGGGGCAGGCATGAGCCAGGAAAGCGGATTACAGACATTCAGGGATTCAGACGGATTGTGGGAAGGACATAATGTATATGATGTAGCGACGCCTGACGGCTGGTATAGCAACAAGCAACTGGTATTGGATTTTTACAATGCCAGGAGGAGACAATTGGTTACTGCCGAACCAAATGAAGGTCATATGGGTATCTGCGAGCTGGATAAAAAATATGATACCTGTATCATCACCCAGAATGTGGATGATCTTCATGAAAGGGCAGGCAGCAAAAATGTGATACATTTGCATGGAGAATTGTTTAAAGTCAGAAGCACCGTGGATGAAGACCTTGTTTACGCATGGCGGGAAGACCTCAAACTTGGAGATCTATGTGAAAAAGGATACCAGCTCAGGCCACATATTGTCTGGTTTGGTGAAAATGTTCCAAATCTGGAAATTGCTGCAAAAGAAGTCATGAAAGCTGATATTTTGCTTATTATTGGAACTTCATTGCAGGTTTATCCGGCTGCATCATTGGTGCATTACCTCGCTCCTGGCAAACCTATGTATTATATTGACCCGAATCCGAATATTTCGTATGAGATCGCAAGGTCATATAACTTAAAAATTATCAATCAAAAAGCTTCTTCAGGCGTATCAACCTTGCTAAAAACACTTTTGGATTAAAAAACTGTGTCTACTCCAAAAAATCCAATTTGTTGATTTTCAATCGTTTTTTTGCCCCAACCAACTGACATCAATCATCAACATAAGACTAAAGGGAAACGATTGAAAATCAACAAATTAAAAGCCCCCTTTTGGGCCTGACTAGCTGAAAACACAGGTGAGGATTTTGGGGACAAAGATTTTTCGGAGCAGACTAAAATTAATATCAGCAGGAATTCAAACTGAGGTAATTTAACCACTTCATTGGTTATTGGCTTGAATAGGGTTCGTGTATATGCTCATCCCGGCAATCAATCAACATAAACATTTCCCTAAAAAATTCCTTCACGAATTATTTAAGTTCTCATTAAACTGACAATCAACTGACTGTCATATTCATGCATATCGATACATTATTAGGATAATCCCCATCACCGGAGTACTTCAATGAAATTATAATATTCTGATTTCACAATGTTATCGAACGC
The DNA here is from genome assembly GCA_002344345.1 of Saprospiraceae bacterium UBA2365. Taxonomy (GTDB): domain Bacteria; phylum Bacteroidota; class Bacteroidia; order Chitinophagales; family Saprospiraceae; genus UBA2365. The sequence goes on along the minus strand of DDTL01000048.1, from coordinate 7,405 downwards.
TCCATTCTTACCCGGCATTATTTTTGAGGTGAACATTCAAAAAACGTACCCGGTGAGGCATATTTTCATATTATTACAAATTCTTTTTTCTATTTTCACTTTCAGTATCGACAATTTTGCTCAGCATAATGAACGTTGCTTAACCACCAGCCTGACAGTTACTAAACGAATTGAAGCAGATCAGGCTTATGCCCATTATCACAGAAAACACGTTTTGTCTCTCAGCAGGCTTTCTCACGCCCGGAATCCAGGCTGTCAGCAAGGCCCGGTGATCATTCCGGTGGCCGTTCATTTTGATGTCGGGATTGTTCCTCCCGGCCAGGAAGCATGTGCCATTGAATTGGTTTTAGACCAACTTTCTGCGCTGAATGCCGAGATCAATGGAAATGATCCTCAAAACAGCGCTTTTGATGACTTGCAGGCGTGCTTTCCCGGTAGTCCCACTATCGGAGAGAGCTGTATCAGCTTTTGTCTTGCGAAATATGATCATCCTTATGGATATGGTCTGACACCGGGGAATTATGCCGTTACATTCGGACAAATAGATTTTGAAGAAATCAGTCCGGGATCGGAACATGTGCCTATCGATGAAAACTGGTCCGGATATCTGAACGTTTTTATAACTGACTTAGCCGGAGGATTATTGGGAGAATCCTCAGGCATTCCTGGTATGTTCAACGGAGAAGGTGTGGTGATCGATGCCTGTGCTTTTGGCACAGGAAATCTGGGTTGTGAAGGTATGAACAGCAGTAATTCCTGTGGTGGAATTTACAACGAAGGCAATACACTCGTCCATGAAACAGGTCATTACCTGGGCTTATTCCACATTTGGGGTGACAATGCATTCTGCAGTGGTTATCAGGATGGTATAGAAGATACTCCGAATATGACCAGCAGTTATTCAGCTTATACTTCCTGCCAACACAGCAGTTGTTCTGATCTGCCTTCTACCTGCGATTCAAAAGATATGTATATGAATTACATGTCATATGCTTCAGACGGATGTATGTATATGTTCACAGGCGGACAAGCTGAAGTCATGCATGCCAGCGCACTGAATGCAGGTTTTAATCATGATACACCAATTAAATGCATTACACCGCAATTCCCGGTTGCTTCTTTCGAACATGAACCTGTAAATGCTCAATTATGCCCCAATTTACCTTTTATTCACTTATTCGATACCTCGACCGGTCCGGCAGAAAACCGGACATGGACATTTGCCGGTTGCGGCGTCATTCCTGAAAGTTCCAATGCTGAAAACCCTGTAATTCAGGTTAAAAGTTCAGGTATTCTGAACATACAATTAACCGTAACTAATTATTTAGGTACCAGCGAAACGTACATTCAGGAAATTCCGGTGGAAATATTGAATGGATCTGATCCCTTATGCAGTTCCTGCAGTTACCAATTGGAATTGGAAGACAGTTATGGAGATGGATGGAACGGAGCTGTGGTTGAAATTAAACTGGATGGTCAAAGTTCCGGAATTTTCACGCTGAACAATGGGATGGAAGCAAACTTTGATTTTACGGTCTCATCAGGACAAGATCTCGAAATTTTTTATACAGGCGGAGCATGGGATGAAGAAGTATCATTCAGAATAAAAGATGCCTTCGGTGTGGAAATATTTTATCAGGGCATTAACCCACCTGATGGTTTGCTTTATACCGGAACCAGTAATTGTTCAGTTTGCGGATACCAGTTTTTGGACTCGGGAGGTTTAAACGGAGATTACAAAAACTCTGAAAACAAAGAAAGGACATTTTGTCCACCTGCTTATTTTGACAAGGTCAGCCTGAGTTTCGATATGGTAGATATAGAATTGGAACAAAATTGTATTGCTGATCAAATAAAATTTTATAACGGGCTTGATGAAAGTGAATTAATTAGCAGCTATTGTGGTTACGGTCCCGTACAGGATGTAATTTCGACTACTGTCAATGGTTGTTTACATGTGGATTTTATATCTGATGCCAGTGTTACAAAGAACGGCTGGATAGCTACAGTTCATTGTAAGCACCATTGCAATGTGGTTACCAGTACAGATGATGAAGGTCCGAACACCTTGAAATCAGCCATAGCTTGTGCTGAACCAGGAGATACTATATGGATGCATCCTTTTTTGATCGGAGATACCATATTGATTGAAACAGGACCCGTTTTGATTGATAAATCAATTACCATTCTTGGTCAGTCAAATGCCTATATCATTAACAGTGAACAGATTTCAACGCTGTTTCATATTATGCCTCAAGCTCAGTTACTTCTTGAAGGAATACAGATCAGGGGAAAGAGTGATCCCGAAACGCCGGTGATCTTGAATGAAGGCCAACTGATCCTGAAAAACACCCGGATCGAAGACACTTTTTCGGGAGAAAGCACGAGTGTGAAAAATACCGGATCACTTTACACTGATGGAATTTCAGGTATAATTAAAATAAATTGAGGATAAAATTCATATATAAAAGTATTTTTAATTAAACATTATGTAAGTTGATTATGTATTTAGTAAAAAATAGTTACTTTTGCGCTTCTTTTTGAAAATTATGTAGTTATTATTTATGGCAAAAAATACGGAAAAACAGGAAAAGGATGTATTATTCAACCTTTTGAGTGTAAAAGAATCTACACAGAACTTCTTTGAAAAGTATCAGAATTATATAGTTGGGGTGCTTGGCGGTATATTGCTGTTCGTCGGGTTATTCTTCGTTTATAAGTACTTGTATCAGGAACCCAGAGAAAAGGAAGCAATGCAGGAATTGTTCAAAGCCCAAATGCAATTTGAGAAGGATTCATTTGCATTGGCTCTGGACAATCCGGGGGAAGGATATAAAGGATTCATCGATATCGCTGATGATTATAAAAGGACTAAAGCAGGTAACCTTGCGAATTATTATGCCGGTATCTGTTATCTGAATCTTGGGAAATTTGAAGCAGCGGCATCATATCTGGAAGATTTCAAACCTAAAGGTGCCATTACTCCGATCCTGAAAAACGGTGCTTTGGGTGATGCTTATTCAGAAATGGAAAACATGGATAAGGCAAAAAGTGCCTACGAAAAAGCTGTTGCAGCTGAAGACAATGACTTTCTGACTCCTTATTATTTAAAGAAATTGGGGTTGTTGTACAGGGCAACCAATGAACAGGAAAAAGCAGTTAAAGTTTTTCAAAGGATGGTGGATGATTATCCGAATTCAACATTTGCTGGTGAAGTAGAAAAGTATTTACCTTTAGAATAAACTTTGAATTGAAGCATATATAAAAAAGCCTGTCAGGATTTGACAGGCTTTTTTTGTAATAAGATATATGATTTCCGCTTTAGTCATAAAGTTTGTTTCAATTTCAATGAAACTGAAACAATTTGGGACTGAATAAGTAGATAAAAATGATGCGTAGCTCAGGCTTTCCTGAATGAAGGATCAGAAAGCGCAAGTGGAATGGTATCTGAACCTATCCGCCAGCCAATAGATGTAAAATGACTACTTTATCACCATCTTTAATATAAGTTGAGTGAAAATCTTCCTTTTCGATCAAATGGTCATTCACCTTGACAATGATCTTCGGATAACTAAACTTTTTGATAATCATCAATTCACTGACATTTAAAGAGTCAGATTCAAAAAACTCTTCCCGGTTATTCAGATTCAGTATCATTTGGTTTATTTAATTATTGATTTATAGTAATTGTTTAGCTCAGTAGTCTTTTTGTTTAGCTCAATAGTCTTTTAGTCTTAAGTCTTTTAGCTAATGATTTATACCAAGGGTTAAAACCTCTGATTCCGGAACAAATCACGTGTCTTTTTCTCAATGTACCCGCTTAATTCCAAGAAAATACCAAGCTATCAAACTAATTGCTAACCACCTAAGCTGGACGAGCCAGAACCAAAAAAGAAATTGATTTAAGAACAAGGAACTCCGATTAACGATTTCAGATCTGTATTTCTATTCTAAAATCTAAAATCGTTAATCCTTGTTCGATATTCAGTGAGGCTTTAATTCTACATCAAATTTCTTTAAAATTCTGCCAAAAAATACACGAATTCAATTTTTAAGACACTAAATAAGTACGATTTATAACACTAAATCGTCCATTTCCCCTAACAAAAGTTCCATGACAACATTTGCCTGCATATTGGCGACCACTCCAACCCGGGGCGCTAACGGTGGTCTGTTCTCCCCTATTTCGGTCAATTGGTCTCCGCAAACAACCAATTTATTGTACTGATTTTGTTGTAACTGGTTGTTTTTACCCCATCCAGCCATTCCAATGCCCATGATCAGGTGTTTTTGGGGAAATAAATGTGTGAAAGTTTTCAAAATCATTTCCTTCATATCGGATCGATCGAATGCCTCGACCAGGATATCGCAATCGCTATAAATGAGGGGAATATTCTCTCCGGTCAGTGTAGTTTGGTGTGCTTCTACTATCACTTCCGGGTTGATCCTTGCTATATTTTCTTTTAGGCAGGCAGTTTTTGGCATTCCTATCTGATCGACAAAATAATACTGGCGGTTCAGATTGGATTTTTCAACCACATCAAAGTCAGCAATCACCAATGTTCCCAACCCTACTCTCGCCAGAGCCACAGCACAATTCGATCCAAGTCCACCGCACCCTGCGATGCCGACTTTTTTAGTTTTTAAAATACCCCTGATTTGCTCAAAGTTCATTAAATAATTGGTTTATATGACTTTAATCCTGAAATAATCATTGCAATGGCCCAACAATTTCCAACAATTCAGGTAAATCCATACCGATGTTTTTCAAATGTTCCACCTTTGGAACACCGTTTTTTGTCCAACCTCTTCTTTCATATACGGCATCCAGCAATTTTTCATACTGATCTTCTCTGAATTTGCGCATGATGGCCACTTTTTCAATGGTTGGTTTGCCATTTGCATCGATATTGAGCTTATCCTTTAATTGCTGATCGTATTTTTCTGCTCTTGATTCATATTCCTCAACTGTCACCGGACCTGCCGCGCGATAAGGTTGTGCATCGTGTTTCCTCAGTCCAAAACCACGGCGAATATTGAAAATTCTCTGGAAATTATATACCCTTTCTGACTGTCGGATCAATTCATGTTTATCTATCTTTAAACCGGTAACACCGTTAAAAACAGTGACATAATTATCCACATGTTCGGGTATTTTATGTGGTTCGGCCGTAAATTTATTATCGGGGGGTGTAATATCATTCCAGACAATTTTACACAATCCCATCAACCCAAACCAGGTTCTGAACATCGGGAAATAATGAAGCGCTTCGGCTTTATCTTCAAATGTCGGTATCTGATTGTTGACCATATCCATGAAGATCAGCCATGCTTCGTCGTGCTGCGGCCCTTTGTTGGTCATCGCATATCCACCCTGCTGTGCCAAGGATTCTTTGGAAACGTATTGGGAATACTCCAGTCCTTTGTTTTCCATACCAATGTCATTGAGGAATTGTTCGTCGGCACCATATTTCTCTACAAACAGCTTTTTTAATTTGCGAACGCCCAAACCTGCAATTTTTCCGAATCCTTCTCCTCTTGCCAATTGGTGCAATAATTCCAAAGCATCCTCTGCATTTCCAAACTTCAGTTCCAAACCGCCGGTGATCTCTTTATTTATGATCCCGTTCTCATAACAATCCATGAGAAAACCGACGATCGTTCCCCAGGTTATCGTGCAAATACCGTAAGTATCACAGTAAAAATTGGCCTCGATGATGGCATCATAATCAAAAATACCCATATTGGATCCCAGACCGGCAGCCGTTTCATATTCAGGTCCATCCACAGTGACTTTGTCCCCTTTATACGGGCCCGTTTTCAATTCAAAATTATCTGCACCTTTGGAACACATCATCGCGCAACCATACCAGCAGGCATCGTTGACATTCTGAGTGAAGTATTTGTCCCTGAGAAGGTCACTATGGATCTTAAAAGCATCCATGTGGCTTCCGAACTTGAAATTGTGTGTAGGAAGCAGGTCATAATCAGCCATTACATTGACGATGTTGGCAGTACCTTTACGGCGCATCTGATTTTGTTTATCATCATAGTCCTTCATGGTTTTGGCATACTTTTTTCCTCTTTCAAGTATGGAATCCAGATCCGCCACATTGTTCAGGTTGCTTTGCATATCAGGGATCTTAGCCACAATGGCTTTGATCCTTTTATTTCTCATCACTGTACCAATTCCACCTCTTCCTGCTTGTTTCAACCTTGCGGCTTTTCTTTTATTGTCCCAGAAAGAAAAATTGACCATACCGATCAATGAATGCTCTGCAGCTGCGCCTGTGGATACGACGCCGATATTTTTGGCTTCTTTGCTGTCTTTGGCAAATTGAAGGGTGAGTTCATCTGCTAAAAGATGGGAATCACTGGAAAATCCGGGATCATCATAAATTTCAATTTTATGGTTCACCCCATCGATGTATATGATCACATCCTGGTCAGCCTTACCCTGCAATTCGAGCGCATCAAAACCAGCGAACTTCATGAAAGGCCCGAAATATCCTCCAACATTGGAGTCCATGATGGAATCTGTCTGGGGAGAAATGGATACCAGTAAGGATTTTCCGGCCCCTGAATATTGAGAGATACCACCAACAGGACCGGGAGAAATGATGACCTCATTTTCCGGATCATCCCATTTTGTATCCGGTTTTGTGGCATCCCACAGCAGCTTTAACCCAAAGCCCTTTCCTCCAATGAATTTATCCTTCATCAGTTGAGTGACTTCCTTCTCTTTGATATTAAAATCACCTACATTGATGTATAAAGTACGGTTATTGTATCCTCTTTCAACCGGATGCCAAATATAGCTCCAGGATTTCAATAATTTCTGTTTTGAAATCAATTCAGAAAGCTCGTTTGTCAGTTCCATAATTTATTTAATGTGATAAAACAAAGATTCAAAATGATACCCTGCAAATATACAGAATATGGCTTTTATCTTAAAAAATTACTGTGGATTCAATGCATTTTAGATTGATCCTAAATAAACCAGGAAGAAAACGCGGGATGCTTTGTCCTGAGTTTTGCCCTTTTTAATATGATAAAACTTGAGTCTGCTCCGAAAAGTCAAATTTGTTGATTTTCAATCGTTTTTTGCCCCAACCTACTGACGCTGAAGGTCAGCACAAGACTAATGGGAAATGATTGAAAACCAACAAATTAAAAGTCCTATCTTAGTGTAATTCAGGGGCAAAGACTTTTCGGAGCAGACTCAAGATTTAATATAAAGAAAATTAGGCGCTATATAATTCAATTTAGGTAAAAAAAACAATTTAATTATTTGATGTGAGTTTCCAGATAAAAATTTGAAATTTTCAGGCATGGTTTTTTTGGATTTCGTCCTTTTTTCCTGATAAAAAAGGACCAAAATATCAAGTTTCATTAAGGCGATTGT
>DDTL01000055.1 GCA_002344345.1 Saprospiraceae bacterium UBA2365 | reverse complement strand
GGGATTTAGAGGGCAAAGACTTTTTGGAGTAGACTCAACTTTGATTTTTAAAAGTGAAAACATCAATTACATAAGTGGTAAATTTTGCGTTTCCAAAAAATAAATTACAAAGCTAATTTATACATAAAGTTTTGACAATGAATTCAAAATATTCTTGAAGTAATTGTTTATTGTTTGTTTTCGTATATGAACTTACAGGATTTTATACCTAAAAAGCAGGATTTCAAAAACCTATAAGGTCTGGCTGAACATCCATTCCATCAGTCCTTTTTCCCGGATGGCAGCGTTCCAGACATCGTGGCCTCCTTCAGGATATTCAGTATAAATTGGTTTTGCACCTGCTTGTTCAAGGGCTTTAACCAGATCCCGGGATAGTTTTACAGGAACCACCGGATCTTTGGCCCCGTGAAAGATCCACAAAGGAACATTTTTGAAAGTTGTGGCTCTTGAGACATCGATCCCTCCACAAACCGGTATTGCAGCAGCAAACCATTCAGGCTTTCTGCTAATAAGGTCCAGTGTGCCATATCCACCCATGGACAAACCACCAACATAAATTCTTGATGGATCAACCCTGGGATCTTTGGCCAATTCAGCGATCCATTCCATGACAGCCTTCATAGGTCTGGTTGCATCAGCTTGACGGCCTTTTTCCCAGTCTTTGCTATTCAAAGAAGCCCAATAATCATCATCGGGACATTGCGGAGCAGCAACGATGCATGGGAATTTCCGCTGAACAGAATCAGAGATCACAAAGGGTACAACATGTTTCAACTGGTTGATATTGTCATTTCCCCGTTCGCCCATTCCATGCAGCCAGATGAAAAGCGGCAATTTATTTTTGACATCCGATTTTGGAAAATATATCTGGTAAGGCAATTCCAATCCGGATGAAGCGATAAAAACCTGAGGACTTGAGACAGCTTTTTTGCCGGTTAAACATCCAGTAATTACCCCTAAAATTATTCCTGCCAAAATGATAAAGCCAATACTTCTCATATCAATCATTTTTCAATTTTATACCCAAAAACATCTTCGAGACTCAGTTCTACGACTTTACCATACTTTGACAATGATTCAAAATTGAGTTTTGCCTTGGATCCGATCACCCGGATGTTCCATTTTTTATTGGCCATATGCTCCTTATGGAAATGTTTTATGTCCATCAGACTGATCCCGGATGTCTGTTCATAAATATCTTTTCTGTAATCATGGTTGAAACCAAGCCTGAGCGCAGACTGGTAATTGTACAGAATGCTGTTTTTGGTGATCCTGTTGGCTTCGATATTTTGCTGTATCAACTGTTTGCAGACATTCCAGTTTTGTTCGGCTTCAGGCATATCTTCTATCAGGGTGATCATCGCATCAAAAGCTTCTGTCAGTTTATCAGACTGGGTTCCGACATAAAAACCAGCCTTATAGGGATCTTCTTTTTTTGCCGGATTGGAATAAAATCCGTAGGTTGAATACGCCAGAGCTTTGGCTTCACGGATCTCCTGAAAGACGATGGATGACATGCCACCGCCATAGTATTCGTTGAAAGCGGAAATGATCGGCATTCTTCCCGGATCAAAAGGCTCGTCCCAACGTTGGAAACCAATTTCAGTCTGAACCATATCGTAGTCCACAAAATAAACTGTGTTTTCTTGAGGAGAGATTTTAGGAAATTGTCTCGGCTGAGGATATCCATTCAATCTGGATTTCAATCCATAAGTTTTACGAAGGTACTGACTGAGGTCTTCCATGGTTCTGGGGCCAAAATAGAATACTTTATGCTTGTATGTGAAAAGAGATTTGACAAGTTGGGTCAATTCTGAAGCCTGAATTTTTCTGAGGTCTTCATTGCTGATCACCTGGTTAAATGGATTGATCGGGCCATAGTCAGCATAATTGCTCAACGCATTCCGGAAAATGATGTCCTTGTTGAGCGTGTTATCCATTCTTTCCTTGATCATGGAATCTACAAGTTTATTCAGAGCTTCCTGATCTGGTTTCGGATTACGGATCAGGTCATCGATGATGGCCAGCGCTTTTTCAAAATGCTCTTCCAGGCCGGACAGACTGATGTATACCTGTTCAGTCGTTGCATAAATTTTGTAATTTACTGCCAGTTTGTACAATTCTTTATTGATCTGCTCCAGACTTTTATGCTCACTGCCAATATAATTGAGGTATTCCAGCGCAACAGGAAGTTTCTGATCGTGGTAGCTTCCCATATCAAAAACACAGGAGAATGCAAACAACTGATTCTTTTTATTGGGTACCAACCAGATCGGCACATCGCGATGACGGCTTCCAAATTGTATATCTTTCTGATAATCAATAAATACAGGCTGTAATTGCTTAGATGGAGTTTTTTTGATTTTATTCAGGAATGCTGAAACAGAACTTCGGTTTATTTCGATGGGTGTGATCTGTGGTTTTTGAATTTTTTGGATAGTATTATCAGAACCTGTTTCTTTATAGACGGCTATATAATTGGATTTAAACCACTTATTGGCAAATTCCACGACTTCTTTTTTGCTCAGCATGGACATTTTATCCGCCCTGAGCAAATAATCCTGCCAACTGGTACCGGTTGAGAACAGATCGTTGAGCGTGAAAGCCATATTGACTGCATTGTCTTGTTCATAGACGGTATTTACTTTTAGATTGTTGACCGTTGCGAGTATCAGGTCATCGTCAAAATTGCCTGATCTGAGCAGGTTTATCTGATCAAGGATCAGTTTTTTTACATCCGTTAAAGATTGTCCTTCCAGCGGACTTCCGCCAAAATACATCAAGCCATAATCTTTGAGCAGGTAATCAAATCCATAAGCATCGAGTACCATTTGAGCCTGAACCAGATTTTTATCGATCAAACCTGTTTTTCCGTTGTACAATAAAGCGCTGGTCAATTCGGCGACCAACGCATCCGGATGGTTTTTGTCCGGCATTCTGAAACCTATGGCAACGCTTTCCTCATCCGGACTCATCACATGGAACTCTTCCGGGGCGAGCAACTCATTTTCAGGAATAAACTTAAAATCAGGTATCTGGCCAGGTTTCCAATCTCCGAAATATTGGTCAACCATACTAACAGAAGTTTCATAATCAAGATCGCCCGACAGGATCACAGCCATATTGTTAGGAACATAGTATTGGTTGAAAAAATTGCGAATATTTTGTATAGAAGGATTTTTAAGATGATCCACCGTGCCTAAAATGGTTTGTGTCCCATAAGGATGATTTTTGAAAAGACCTGCAAAAATCGCATCAAAAACCTTGCTGCCTCCATCGTCAAGAGAAATGTTCTTCTCCTCATAAACGGTTTCCAGTTCAGTATGGAACAGTCTGAAAACGGGGTCTTCAAATCGTTCATCCTGTACCATCAGGTATTTTTCCAGGTTGTTTGACGGGAAATTTTCCATGTAGGCAGTCATTTCAAAAGAGGTGAAGGCATTGGTCATATTGGAACCAATTTCAGCCATCGCCTTGTCATATTCATTTGGAATGGCGTATTTTGCAGCGAGGCCGGATATAGAGTCAATCTGATGATAAATTGTCGTTCTGTCTGATTCATCAGTTGTTTTATTATATACTTCATAAAGCGCCTCAATTTGCTGAAGATACCCCTTTTCTGTTTCGTAATCAGCAGTTCCGAGTTGGTCCGTTCCCTTAAAAAGCAGATGTTCCAGGTAATGTGCCAAGCCAGTGTTTGTGGCAGGGTCGTTTTTGCCACCGGCTTTTGTAGTGATCAAAGCCATGATCCGCGGTTCAGTACGGTTTTCGTGAAGTATTAACGTAAGACCATTTTTCAATGTATAAAAGCGGGTTTGGGTAGGATCACCCTCAACGGTCTGATAGGTATATTTACCATCACTGGATGTTTTTGTGATGGTTTTGTAGGTGGTCTGAGCCAGAGCTTGTGTCGTGGATAAAACCAAAATGAACAGGAGTGTAAAAAAATTTGAAGATGTTTTCATCGAAGTAATAATTTTTCAACTGATAAAAAAAGAGCACGCCATTGCAAATCTAAATCATTTTGTGGCATTGTTGATCAATTTGAAGGATACTGTTATTTGAAAATGTATTTTTTGTCAATATTCCAGCCTTATCATTTTTAGACTATAGTTTTTTAAACACTTTTGAAGATTGATCAATACCTTTTTGCTTTTGGAAAAGTTTGAATCTGCTCCGAAAAGTCCAATTTGTTGATTTTCAATCGTTTTTTGCCCCAATCTACTGACGTCATCGATCAGCACAAGACTAAAGATAAACGACTGAAAATCAACAAATTAAAAGTCCTATTTTAGGCGTGTACTGACTGAAAACGTCAGTGCCTGTGCTGACTGAAAACGTCAGTGCATGTAATGACTTAAAACGTCAGTAGGGATTTAGGGGGCAAAGACTTTTCTGAGTGGACTCAAGTCTGAATTGTAAAAATAAACTCAAAATCCAATAGCCTGACAAGCTGATTGCTGGCAATTCAGTTCATATGCTCACAGTTTAATTTTCAATCCACCAGTTCTTAATAAAAACATCTTCAGGTTCGATCGATCCTTTTTGTTTCAGGAAATCCGCAATGAGTTCGCGTATGGAAACATCATATTCCCTGATGATGCGGGCATTTTGCAGCATCTCGAAGCCACCACCACCGGCAGCCCTGTATGAATTGACTGCCAGAGTGAAAATGTCCCCATTTTGGACAGGTTTGTCCTGATATTTCAGCGATTTTACTCGTTGGCCCACGGGTTGTGTGATATCGAGGACATATTCAACGCCTGAAATCATATCATAGTTAAAACCAGGCCATTGTGAATTAATTTTGGGTGATTTTCCATGTTCGGTTTGGACAAAAAACTGAGCTGAATGCTCGAGGTATGCTTTCAACTGCGCTCCGTTGATTTCCACCAAAGCAAGTTTGTTTTCATAAGGATACAATTGAGACAGGTCAGCCAGTGAGATATCCCCCGGCCCAAAATTGCTCTGTGTATTGAAAGCTGCAGCTGCGGATAATTGGGCTCCGGTTATTTTTTGCTGGATATATTGGATCAGATCCATAATAGGTGTATCCTCCATTCTTGACCTGGATGTACTCCAGACAGCATTTGTAGTTGCAACCGGCTGGTTGTAATACGCTCGTACCAGAAAATGAGATTCTCTCAGGAAATCATTCAGTTCCTGGTGAGTTTTTGCCTGAACGACCGGAACAACTTTTGATTTTTGATCGGTGATCAACCATTTTTTTAAAGATTTATGATAGGAAATATTCAGTGTAGAGATTCCCAGATGTGTTCCACGGCTTCCAGGCATAACAAAGCCAGTTTTTATCTTTTCGGGATTTAACAGATGTTGATTTTCCAGGACCATATGATGATGTCCCAGGATAATATGATCAATACCGGCAACTGAATTTACCAGATTTTTTCCAAAATTCTCTTCCAGTTGGTTTTCTGGAGCATAAGATGATTCACCTTCCAAACCGGAATGAGCAAGTACAATAATAATGTCTGCACCTTTTTCTTTCATCTCAGCAACATATTTTCCGGCTGTTTCAATCGGGTCTGCATTGGTAATCTGTCCTTCGAGCCTGGCTTTATTCCAGACAGCGGTTCCGGGTGTTATCAGCCCCAGGATGCCAACTTTCATTTTTCCGAATGATTTGAAAATATAAGGTTTATAATAAGGTTCATCAGAATTGAATTTCAATAAATTAGCAGAAATAACCGGCACACGGGATTCTTTGATCCGTTTATTGATAAGGGATAAGCTGAAATCGAACTCATGGTTACCCAGGGTTATGGCATCATAATGCATGAACGCGGCTGCTTCAAGAAACGGATATCCAGTAATGGTATCTACAGAAGCGTAATATTCCGCCATCGGGCTGCCCTGTAGCCAATCACCGTTGTCTACAAGTACGGTATAAGGGTTAACTGCTCTGACTGAATCGACAAGTGAGGCAATTTTGACCAATCCGGCTCTTCCATCCGGTTGATCCCTGAAATAATCCCAGGGCATGATATGTCCGTGCAGATCGGTGGTGGACATGATCACCAGGTCGAAGGTTTGCGGAAGCACTTCCTTTTTGGACAGTCTGAAGCCATGCTGGCTGCAGGAATTCAGGAGCAGGAAGAATGTGAGGGGCAACAGTAAAAACCTGTATTTCATCCGTTTATTTTTTTATTGTTTTTTAATTGTCGGATGGAACCTTTGATGATTAAAATAATCATCAGTAATTGTGATTAATTGATTATTTTAATCATGTCGGTTTCATAGATTTATTCGAATTTTGCGGCAATGATAAGGAAATTTTGGGGAATGTAATCAGTACTTGTAGTCAAACGACAGTAAAACTTGTTGATTCATTTGAATATAAATCTGTTGGTAAGTCTTTCCGGGAAATAAAGTGATCAGAAATCCTTATTGAATGATGTTAAATCCAAAAGATCAGAAATATTGATTAATTCCGAATTTTGGAAACTTAACTTTCCAAATTTGAGTCTGCTCCGAAAAGTCCAGTTTGTTGATTTTCAATCGTTTTTTGCCCCAACCCCTGAAGGTAAACGATTGAAAATCAACAAATTAAAAGTCCGCTTTTAGGGGGATTTAGGGGGAAAGACTTTTCGGAGAAGACTCAAATTTAGCTGAATACAGCAAATCAACTTTCCAAATTAAAGGTTTTAATAGCTCAGGGTATCTTCAACTACTCCTATTTTAGTATTTTTGTGGCCATTAAAAAAACTAAAACTATGGATTTCCGGGATAGAATCAACACCCTGCTTCAAAAATTAGCAGTCTATCAACCTGCCTACACCGAGGCTCAGAAGATTTTTAGTTCTGATGCTGTGACTTGTATTTGGCACGGAATAGAGGAAATGGGCTTTCAGATAGATAAGGAAAATGGAGATTTTGAAGAATTGACCATTCGACCGGGCGATATGGTTGAAGAAGCTATCCTGATACCTGAAATTTCGCCGAAAATCATTGCCTGTTTGTTTTGGTTGAAAGAAAATTATGTCCTGCCGGAATCCAAAGAAATCGGAGGAAAAATATACACCCGACAAGGCATGATCCATCGGGTTTTGTGGGAAAGAAGGGATAAAAGCCGTAAGTTGGGTTACCGGGTTAAGGTTGGGAAAACTTTTTACGGAGATCATATTTTATACAACGAAAAAAATGAAAAGTACAGCATAACGCTCTGGAATTATGAAAAATATCTTGGTTATATCAACAATATTGACTGGAAAACGAATAAGTTAAGTACGACCAAACACATCATCTTCCTTTGTGATTATATCAGCCAGTTTCCGGAAAAGTTCAATCATCTTCCCAGGGTGTCTCCCTATCTGGAGATCACTTTGGATCCACAACATAATTATGATTTGCATTGGAAGTTCATCGGCGAAATGAACGAATTCCAGAAAGAGGTGGTCCACCGGTTATTTCCCAGAGGAGAAACTCATCTGCCTGTCCAAACGGTTGTTTCTAAGGTAGCCTATATCAGAAGCCTGGAAGGATCCGGTGATGTAGTGGTTCGTCCCGAAGTATATGAAAAACTGGCAACGTATTTTGACGACCTCCTGCTACAACAAAAGAAAGCCGAACATGCGGATTTGGATTTTTCTGATATCAAAGCCGAACTTTTTCCCTATCAAAAGGAAGGCGTTTCTTTTTGTTTATTCAGAAAAGCTGCGATCATCGCCGATGAAATGGGTCTTGGGAAAACACTTCAGGCCATCTCTACTGCCATTTTGAAAAGAAAATATCTGGATTTTCGGAATACGCTGATCATTTGTCCTTCATCAGTCAAATATCAATGGAAGAAGGAAATTAATAAGTTCACAGGTGAAGATGCTATGGTGGTTGAAGGATTTCCGGCAGAGCGTAGGGGGAAATACCTTAGCAAGGATCACTTTTTCTTCATTGTGAATTACGAAACGGTGATGAGGGATTTTGAATGGATCAATTCGGCAAAATTTGATTTTATCATCCTGGATGAAGCACAAAAGATCAAGAATTTTGAGAGTAAAACTTCCAATATCATCAGTTCATTGCATAAGGAACACGGATTGATCCTGACAGGAACGCCCATTGAAAACAAACTCAGCGATCTGTACAGCATCATATTGTTTCTGGATAAATATAAAGTGACGCCGTTGTGGGAGTTTTCATACCAGCATTGTGTTTTTGACAAATTATCACACAACAAGATCAATGGTTACTACAATCTGACAGATTTAAAAGCCAAAGTGGCAGATCTGATCATCCGGAGACAGAAAAAGGAGGTGTTGCAACAGCTTCCCACGGTACTTCAGAAAGATATTTTTATCAGTTTGTCTGAACCGCAGGCCGGTATGCATGCCAGATTCGGGCACAGATTGGCTCAGATCCTGAGCAAACGATTTAAAACGACTTTTGACTGGGAGCAGATCATGATCCTCCTGACCAATATGAGAAGGGTGAGCAACTCTACTTTTTTAATCGACAAGACTTCACATCATTCGAGTAAACTCACTGAGCTCGAATTCATACTCAAGGAAAGGCTGGATATCATAGGTTCCAATAAAAAAATGGTCATTTTCTCAGAGTGGGTGGACAGTCTTTTCCTGATCGAACAATTACTGGAAAAACTTCAGATAGGCTATGTCAAACTGACGGGAAGTGTTCCTTCAAAAAAAAGGGGCGAACTGATACAGGCGTTCCAGAACAGGGAAGATATTCAGGTGTTCTTGTCCACAGAGGCAGGCGGAACAGGTCTCAACCTTCAATTTGCCGACACGCTGATCAATTTTGAAATTCCCTGGAATCCGGCAAAAAAAAATCAGCGGATAGGCCGGATAGACAGGATTGGTCAGGAAAGCTCCAAACTGCATATTTTTAACCTCATCTGTCGCGACTCCATTGAGATAAAGATCGCTTCGGGTCTGATGTTGAAGCAAAATCTTTTTGATAATGTGCTCAACCAGGACACCAATGAAGATACAGTAGATTTTTCCAATGAAGGCAAGGCTCAGTTCATCAAAATGCTGGAAGAGATGCTCGATTTTGATGAAAACGGATTTCTTACTGATACCGTCGAAGAGGAAGAAACGGAAGTTGCAGAAGAAACAGAAGAGGGAATTGTATTAACGGAAGAACCCGAAGAAGTCAGTTCGAATGGTCGCTCGTCAATGGAATATGAAAAACTGGAGCAGGTTTTGACCAAAGGAATGGAGTTCCTGTCAGGCTTGTTCGAGATGTCCACCGGTGAAAAATTGGGAGGAACCGATGGTCATAAGATAACCGTGGATAAAGAGACAGGAGAGGTTACTTTGAAGTTTAAGTTTAAGATGTGATGGGGTAGAAAGTATGAAAACCAATAAATTAGACTTAACGAAGAGACCTCAAGCTTTGACTATTCGAGATTTTGAATCAGGTAGTTTTCAGTTTTCTGCTGTCGTCCCAGTTTAAGTAAAAACTCCGGTGCAAAATCAGCCTCATTAGGCCATATAATGGTGTTGAGTTTGATCCTGAATGATTTAAAATAGTCAATTTCCCTCAAAGGGTAAAATATTTTCCTTTGATCTGATTTTACAGTTTGCTCTAAATCGGTCAAAACACTTTCTCCATTATTGAAAGTCAGCAGTATTTTATAATCTGCGATATATTCAGCGCTAATTACATTTAATATCATCTTTAATTATTCTAAAGGTTTAATTTTTTTAAAATCTCCGGTTGTTTGCATCATTACCCAATTCTCCATCAGTTCAGTCTTATGAATTTCGTACCATTCTAAAACCAACGCCAATGCTCTTTTGGGGAATTTACCTTCAACAATACCGGAATTCAATTCCACAATAATCTCATAATCACCATATTTTGCATGAAAATGCGGTGGATTATGTTCATTAAAGTTCATAAAGATTATAATTCCCAAAAAACGTGACAATTCAGGCATAAACCCTTGTTTTTACAAAAATATTACATTTAGATGAAGGTAAACAAAAAAATGACTTTCTAATGTTTTAGACGAATTACACTTTCCACTTTTAGATTCTTCGATTAGCAAGGAAAGATAATGTGAGATTTTTGAAATGATGTATCTAAAGTGATTGTTCAGATCTTTATCTAAACAGTTTTGCTCATAACTGCTATCCGCATTCCCTATGCTCGGGATAATCGATCGGAACAAATCCGAATCCGGGAAAGATCTGACTGTTTCATTTTGTATAACACAAAATTCCTTGAATAACAATTAAAAATTTCATAAAATTGCATAGATTTTAATGAACTATATTTTTATATATGCTTACCATTGAAGGAATTAATTTTGTGACTGATGAAAATCAGAACAAAGTTGCAGTGTTGATTGATCTTAAAAAACATAAAGCAGCATGGGAAGATTTCTATTCTATTTTGCTTGCGGAAGCCAGAGAAGAGGAATCAAAAAGAAGTTACAGGGAGTTTCGAAAAGAATTAATTGATAAATCAACGCTTTAAGAAATGGGGTATGATAAAATCATTTCCAAAAGTGTTGAAAAAGAAATTGCAGATCTTCCAATAAATGTTTTTTAAAAGAATCGATAAAGCCATTCTTTCACTCGAAGAAGAACCCAGGCCTATTGGATGCATAAAACTAAAAAGTAGTTCAAATCTCTATCGGATCAGAGTCGGAGCATACAGAATAGTTTATCTGATAAATGATACGCTCAGGTCAGTTGACTTGCGTCTGGTTGAACACAGAAAACAAGCTTACAATAGAAAATGATCACTTGATTGGTTTCCTTTTATATAGATTCAATTGTTCATTTTTTCTACCATCCTCAACTATAACAAATACTTTTATTTCAAAGGGTTGTTTCCTTTTTTACATTACAGATACCTTAATTATAGATACTTTCCTGCGGTCAGACTTGTCCTGGTAAACAAATATTGTCTACCAGAATCAGAATACCAGCATTAAACTAACAGCACCTCCTCCGCATAAGCAAACAGCGCCGGGCCGCCTCCGGTATGCCAGAACAAAACAGTATCGTCTTTTGAAAAAACTCCTTTCCTGATCAGATCGATCATTCCGGCCATTGCACGGCCTGTATAGACCGGGTCAAGAAAAATGCCCTCCAATCCGGCTAGCAAGCGGATGGCTTCCCTTTCCGGATCGCCAACGATGCCATAGCCTTCACCCATATAATCATTGTATAAAATCACATCTTCCGGGGTAAGATCAGGGTTTTGTTTCAGATTTATCAGGGTTTGATTGGCGATATTCCGGATGTGTTCGTCAAACGGATCTTCTCCCGGCGCTCTTTTGTCAATACCGATCCCGATCGTTCGATATAATTGTTTATAAATCCGGGCACCCACCAGCAAACCGGCATGCGTGCCACCCGAACTAGATGCGAACACCGAATGCGTAAGAGAGATTTGTTGCTCTTCCAATTGATCCCTCAACTCCCTGACCGCTTCTACATATCCGAGTGAACCTGTCGGGTTGGAACCGCCATAAGGGATAAAATATGGCTTTTTACCCTCAGTCTTTAACTTTTCCATCAATAAAAACATACCTTCTCCTTTCCGTAAATTCCCTTCCCAGTGAATTTTAGCATTCAGCAGATCATCCAGCAATAAATTGCCCTGGTAATCAGCCTGCGGTTCGCCGCCTAACGCAAGATGGCATTCCAGACCGTATTTCACCGCTGCGGCAGCCGTTTGCCGGCAGTGGTTGGACTGGGCTGCGCCACCGGTGACCACCGTATCACAACCCTGTTGAATCGCTTCACCGATCAGAAATTCCAGCTTTCGCGTTTTATTTCCGCCAAAAGCGAGACCGGTCTGATCGTCCCGTTTCATCAACAGACGAGGTCCGGAAAGATGTTTGGAAAGCGCGGTTAACTCGATAATCGGTGTCGGTAAAAAACCCAGAGGAGCGCGGGGGAAATCATGTGTATTCATGCAAAGTATTTTTACAAAATTAAACATTTTTGAGCTTTCTGCTTAGACATTCTTGCAAGGTGCTTATCATTTTAGACGATCAAGTGAATTTTAGTTAACGAAAATATGAACCCTACAGATAGTATCATTTTTAACTTTGTAATTAATGTGGTAAGCACAGGAGACGAATGATCGATAGGGGGTTTGTTCGTCCAATGCATTGTTATGTGAGGTCTTGTTCAAAATCCAGTTTTGTAAGTCCCGATTGTCTGATTATAGAATGAAGGGTCCCGATTTTTATTTCTTTATGCAAGGGTACTGGTACTGTAATTGTTGATTCCAATATTGCTTTTTGCATGATTATATGGCTCCCCTTTTGTCTAACTTTTACAAATCCGTACTTCGAAAGTATAATGCAAACTTCTTTGCCCGAAAGCTTCTTCATGTTGTTTTATACGTTAACTGTCACTGTTGTGATTTGAAGATCGTTTTGAAGCCGTTTTTTAATTTCACTTTCAGAAGCCGATTCAAAGAATAACTCAAGGGCTTCAATTAGATTTGATTTTGCATCTTCCAAAGTTTCACCCTGGCTTGCAATATCCAATTCGGGACAAAGTGAGATATACATATCATCTTCCTTCTCTATGACTGCAGTTAATTCTAATTTCCTATTCATTTTACAAATATATCGTTTTTTTTGATCTCACAAATCTTGTCAGTTTGACATTCCGCATTTCATTGACCAGGAAAAGAAAATAGTTTTGAGTTTACAATGATCAGAGTTTATTTGGCTTTAAATCTATCAACTTCTTATCAGGTCATTTTGAATGTAAATGTTCAATTATTTCATCGGGATCACCTACAGCTTCCTCAGTCCAAAAGATTTTATAACCCATATTTTTTCATTACATCGATGTGAGAAACAATTCTTCCATCATTAATAACATTTAAACCTCTTTGAATACCCAGTCTCTGCTGTTCTGTCAGGTCGTTCCACCAATCTAGTTTTTCGGTTCGTGAGTCTTTGACAATTTTCAGAAATTGAAGCGTTTCCGGGTCCTTCAGTTTTGTCAGTCATGCAATTAATTCAAGTTTTATTGTGTCTTGTCCCATTTGAATTTTTTATTACAAAGTTATAAATTAACACGAAGAATCATCAATTTCTATTGGCTGTAACCGTCTGAAAATCATTCTTCTTCAAGAGATTTTTTTCATTTATTAAATATGCAGGATTAAGCAAAGAATGGTATAAGTTAAAGATAATTAAATGTTTATGTTTGGTCTTTTGTAGATTTGTGAAATTGTAGACAAGAGTGAAAAACGAATGGTATACAAAAAAATGAACTTATCGGAACAGACTAACTTTTGTTTAAAAACAAATAATTGTCAATAATTCCATATATTCGTGTCTCTTTGAGCGTTTTTAATTATTCAGCTGTTTTAGCCTGAACTAACAACCACCAATATGAAATTCATAGTACGATTATTTTTCCTGTTATTGATCTCTGTCCAGGTCATCGGACAAGTCAATTTTGAAAAGGATTTTTTCAAAGACTCCCCAAGGGAACAATTCATCCTGAGCACCAGAAATACTCAGAGTCATAATACGGGCAATTACGACGTGGTCTTTTGCCGGCTTGAATTGCAGGTGGATCCTGCCGTTTATTACCTCAACGGCAAGGCGACCACATATTTCAAACCGATCAACACCGCTTTGAAAACCATTTATTTTGATTTTACCACACAACTGGAAGTGGAATCCGTAAAATACAGGGGAAATCCCGTTGAATGGGATAAAACAAGCAATGATGAATTGAAAATAGAGTTTCCTGTTGAACTTACCACAGGTATTCTGGATTCCGTGGAGATCAATTATTTCGGCCAACCGGGATCTTCGGGTTTTGGTTCCTTTGCAACGGCATTGCAGTGCGGTGACGACGCCATTCCATCCATGTGGACGCTGTCTGAACCCTATGGATCAAAGCATTGGTGGCCATGCAAGCACACATTGAATGACAAATATGACTCCCTGCAGGTGGTGATCACCACACCTTCCAGATACAGAGCTGCTTCCAATGGACTTTTGATCAGCGAGCGCGGGGAGGGCAATAAAAAAATATATAACTGGAAACACAGATATCCGATACCGGCCTATCTGGCAGCCTTTGCAGTGTCTGAGTATGAGGTGTATTCTGACTGGGTACCATTGGAAAATCAGGACAGCCTTGAAATTTTAAACTATATCTATCCTTGCAACCTGGAGTATGCTGTTGGCAGAACTCCATATACCGTTCCCGTCCTGCAGTTTTACAGAACACTTTTCGGCGAATATCCGTATGTACGGGAGAAATATGGTCACTGTAATTTTGGCTGGGGAGGAGGAATGGAACACTCGACCATGAGTTTTATGGGTGGATTCAGTGAATTGCTGATCTCTCATGAATTGGCACACCAATGGTTTGGAGATAAGATCACTTGTGGTTCGTGGGCAGATATCTGGCTCAACGAAGGCTTTGCAACTTATCTGGAAGGGTTGACCTATGATTTTGGCGTCAATCCTTTCAAATGGAACAATTGGAAAAACACTAATTTAAGCAGGGCATTGGGAAGTCCTTCAGGCTCAGTCTATGTGGATGATACTACCAGTGTAAACCGCATTTTCAGCGGGAATTTATCTTATTCCAAAGGCTCCTATCTGTTGCATATGTTGCGTTGGAAAATGGGAGATGATGCTTTCTTTACCGGTGTATTGAATTATATTTCAGATCCGGAATTGATTTATGGGTATGCCAGGACCAAGGATCTGCAAAAACACCTTGAACAGGCAAGTGGTATGGATCTCGATGAATTTTTTAATGACTGGTTGTATGGAAAGGGTTTTCCCACATATCAGTTAGTCTGGTCTCAAAAGGATGGTAAAACAGATATTGTCCTCAATCAATTCCAATCTGATCCATCGGTTGAATTTTTCAATATACCGGTTCCAATTTATTTGCAGGGCAATGGAAAAGATACCTTGTTGGTACTCGATCCTGCATATTCCGGGCAATATTTTAACATTGATGTTGGCTTTGATGTTCAGCAGGCAATTTTTGATCCTGATAAATGGATCTGCGCGAATAGTCAGGTGACCACAGGTACCTTTGAAGCATTACGGGCAAATTTGCGAGTCTATCCTAACCCTGCGAGTGATTACATCCGGATAGAAAGCCCGGTTGATATTGAACAGGAAGAAGTCAGACTATACGATACATCCGGCAGATTAGTGTTCCGGCAAAATCAGTTTGGAAATGATAAAACCAGGATGGAAATCAGTTTGTTGGATTTACCTTCCGGAACTTATATGCTGAAACTGATGACTTCACAAGGAATGCATTCCCAAAAAATATTGGTTAATTAGACTTTAATATGCAGAAAACTGTTTTGGTCGCTTCCAAAAACCCGGTAAAGATCGAAGCCATTCGGGAAGGATTTCGTAAGGTTTTTCCAGATAACGGATATGATTTTTTATCAGTGGAAGTTTCGTCAGGTGTTTCTGAACAGCCTTTTGGAATGGAGGAAACCTTGGAGGGAGCAAAAAACAGGGTAGAACAGTTAGTGAGAACTCAACCATCCGCTGCATTTTATGCCGGGATCGAAGGAGGAGTGGCTGTACATGAAGATGAATTATTTGCATTTGCATGGATTGTGATCCGGAATTCGGACGGGTATCTCAGCAAATCTCAAACAGGTCATTTTCCATTGCCCTCCAGGGTGAAAATGCTGTTAGAACAAGGTATCGAACTTGGCCACGCCACGGATCAGATTTTTGAATTACACAATTCCAAGCAGGATATCGGGGCTGTAGGCGCTTTAACAAATCAGATCATTATTAGAAAAGATTACTATGTCCATGCGGTGATTCTGGCACTGATACCATTTTTAAAGCCGGACTTGTTTTCTCCAAAATAGTTTTAATTTTGACCCTGAACAAACCCAAAAGGATTGATATGACAAATCAGACAAAGATCATTTGCCCGGAATGCGGAGCATCCATAGATGTTCAGGATGTTCTGGCGCATCAACTGGAAGCCGGCATCAAAAAAAAATATGATTCTCTGCTACATGAGGAGCAAATGAAGTTCAATGTTCAGCAGGAACAACTTCTGAGGGATAAAGAGGCTTTTGAAGAGAAAAAAAAGCGGGAGAATGCTTTATTTCAGGAAAGGCTTGAGAAACAGCGCGAGGAAGACCGCAAAATAATGCAACAGGAAATCAGAAAAAAGATCAGTGAAGAACAAGCGGCTGAACTCGGGTTGTTGCAGAAGGAATTGAATGAAAAATCAGAAAAACTCAGGGAACTGAACCAGGCAAAAGCTGAGATTGAAAGACTTAAAAGAGAAAAACAAGAAGCTAAAGCACAGGCAGAACTGGAAGCTGAAAAAAAACTGAACCAGACACTGAGCCTTGAAAGGGATAAAATTCAAAAACTTGAAGCGGAAAGAAGCGAACTGAAGTTTCGTGAACTGGAAAAGCAGCTCGAAGACCAGAAAAAGTTGACAGAAGAAATGAAACGCAAACAGGACCAGGCATCAGGCCAGTTTCAAGGAGAAGTACAGGAATTGGCCATTGAGGAATGGCTGGCCACAAATTTCCCACTGGATACCATCCAGGAGATCAAGAAAGGAGAACGGGGTGGAGATTGCCTGCAGATCGTGCATACCAGAACTCAGCAAAATTGTGGAACCATCTATTATGAAAGCAAGCGGACCAAGCAGTTTCAACAAGCCTGGTTGGAAAAATTCAAAGCTGATATCAGGGATAAAGGTGCAGACATCGGTGTGATCGTTACGGAGGTTATGCCATCGGATCTACCGAGAATGGGGCAAAAAGAAGGAATATGGATATGCAATTACGAGGAATTCAAGGGTTTGAGCGGTGTACTCAGGCAGACCATTATCCAGATCCATCAGATGGCAGCTGCTCAGGAAAACAAAGGCGACAAAATGCATTTATTGTATCATTACCTGACGAGTTCAGCTTTTAGGATGCAGATAGAAGCCATCGTTGAGGGATTTATTCAGCTGAAAGATGATCTGGAAAGCGAAAAGAGAGCCATGCAAAAGATCTGGAAACAAAGGGAAAAGCAAATTGAAAAAGTGCTGATAAATACTACGGACATGTATGGTTCGATCAAAGGAATTGCAGGCAATGCTGTAGAGAATGTTAGAGCGCTGGAATTGCCGGGAGCTGAACCATCAGGTAGTGAAGAATGAAAAAATGCATTTCAGGTTTTCTTGATTGTTGCAATAAACATTCTTTATTTCAGGTTGGTTTATAAGGTCATGCTGTTTTTAGGAATATTCGGGTATTTTATTATATTGCAGCTGTTTTTGAACTTTTTCTGAATCATTATTAACTAACTATTTAAAAGCATTTTATGAAGACAAAGATCCACAGGGTGGTTTATGTTTTTTTGGCGTTTTTGTTCCTTATTCCGGGAACGGTTTTAAGCCAGAAAAAATATACTTATCAATCTTTTCCCAATGATCCATACAATACACGGGTTTATACCCTGGACAATGGATTGAAGGTCTATCTCTCACCGTATGCAGAAGAACCAAGGATTCAGGCATTTGTGTCAGTACAGGTAGGCAGTAAGGATGATCCTGCACAAACCACGGGCTTAGCTCATTATTTTGAACACCTGATGTTTAAGGGAACCTCTTCTTTTGGAACCTCCGACTGGGAAAAAGAAAAACCATTGCTCGATCAGATTGAGGCTATGTTTGAAATTTACCGCCAACAAACGGATCCTGAAGTCAGGAAAGCGATGTACAGGCAAATTGACAGCCTTTCATACCTCGCATCTACTTTCGCCATTCCAAATGAATATGATCGTTTGATGAAAGCGATCGGATCAACCGGGACAAATGCATTTACATCCAACGATTATACTTCCTATGTTGAAAATATTCCTTCCAACCAGGTCAGAAATTGGGCTAAAATTCAGGCAGAAAGATTTTCTGATCCAGTTTTGAGGTTATTCCATACAGAATTGGAGACTGTTTACGAAGAGAAAAACATGTCTTTGACGAATGATGGAAGACAAGCGAGTGAAGCCTTGTATGCCGGCCTTTTTCCGGAGCATCCTTATGGAACTCAAACCACACTTGGTGATGCAGAACATTTGAAAAACCCGTCTTTGGTCAATATTAAAAACTTTTACAATAAGTATTATGTACCCAACAATATGGCTGTCGTAATGTCCGGAGATTTTGATCCGGACGAAGTCATTTTGATCATCGACGAGTATTTTGGAAAGCTGAAACCCAAAGAAAAAGTACCTGCCCGAATAAGGACCGATCAAAAGATAAAAGGTCCAATTATTAAAGAAGTTGTTGGTTTACAGGCAGAAAACATAACCCTTGGATGGAGGTTTGAAGGTATTAATTCGCCTGAAATGCCGGTTTTAAATATGATCCGGATGATCCTGAGCAATGGCAAATCCGGACTGATCGACCAAAATCTCAACAAGCCTTTAAAAATCCTTGCAGGAGGAGCTGGTGTAAGAGGAATGGTGGATCATTCTGTTTTTACGCTTTCAGGAAGAAACCAGAAAAATCAATCTCTGGATGAAGTAAAAGCACTGTTGATGGAGCAAATGGAACTTCTCAAGAAAGGGGAATTCCCTGATTGGCTTATGGAGGCAGCGTTGAACAACCTTCGTTTGAATGAAATGCGTAACGCTGAAAACCTCAGATCCAGAGCGTCAATTTTAAACAGCGCTTTTATGAACAGACAACCCATGGAACATGTAATCAATTATATTGACAATCTGGGAAAGGTCACCAAAGAAGATATCATCACATTTGCCAATAAGCATTTCAAGGATGATAATTACGTTGTTGTCTATAAAAGGCAGGGCAAGCCTGATGTAGCTCAGGTTGAAAAACCGGCGATCACACCGATATTTATCAACAGGGATGACGAATCACCGTTTGTAAAAGAAGTTAAAGAAGATCAACCAGAGTTGATCCAGCCCGTTTTTATGGATTTTAACAAGGATTTTACCCGTGCAAAAACCAAAAACGGAATCGAAATATTTTATGTACATAACAAAACGAATCCTACTTTTTCCCTCAATTATGAGTGGGAAAAAGGCAGCGATCATGATAAGATTTTGCCATTTGCTGCAGGTTTTATTAATTTTCTTGGTACTGAAAAATATTCACCGGAGGACATCGCTAACGAATTCTACAAAATGGCATGCAATTTTAATGTGTCCGTTGGAAGCGAAGAAACTTCGGTCAATCTAAGCGGGTTAAGCGATCATATGGAAGCTGCCATGAAATTGTTTGAGGAACTTGTCTGGATGGCTAAAGCTGACGAAGCAGGACTGAAAAGATATATCGAAACTGTAAAAAAATCCAGAAATGACAGCAAAGCCAACCAACAAAACGTTTTTGGCGCATTGGTCAGTTATGCAACCTACGGACCGGATAACCCCAGCAGGTACACTTTAACTGATGAGGAAATTGATGCTTTGACACCGGAGCAAATGATCAACGCTATCCGAATTCTTTGGTCTGAATTGCATCAGGTGGTTTTTTATGGACCACAAAGTGTCAAAGAATTGGCTTCCCTGCTGAAAAAACACCATAAAACGCCCAAAAAACTCAATAAAGTTGAGCGTATTAAACTTTTCGAGCCTGAGGAAACATCAGATAATAAAGTGTTTTTCTCACATTACGACGCCAATCAAAGTTATTTACAAACTATCACCAAAGGAAAAAACTTTGATATAACCATGTTGCCAAATGTGAGCATGTACAATATGTATTTTGGCGGAGGAATGAATGCCATCGTTTTTCAGGAAATGCGTGAAAAAAGAGGATTGGCCTACACTGCCAGATCCAGTTATTCAGCACCGGAATGGCCGGATCAAAACTATATCAACAACAGTTTTATCGCCACGCAAAATGATAAAGTGATCGATGCATTTACTGCTTTTAATGAGCTTTTTAACGAAATGCCGATGTCTGAGACCTCTTTTAATCTGGCAAAGGACCAACTGATCTCAAATATCCGTACTCAAAGGATCCGGAACATCAGTATCATATGGAACTACCTCGCTGCTATCAAAATGGGTCACAAACAAGATCCCAGGATACAATTGTTTAAAACAATTCCGAATCTGACACTGGAAGATGTCGCAGGTTTCAATAAAAAATATATTAAGGATCAGAAAAAAACATATATTATTTTAGGCAACGAGAACCTGATTGATTTTCAAAAACTGGAAAGCCTTTTTGGCCCGGTCATCAAGATCAACAGAGATGAACTTTTCAATTATTGAAGTAGGGCCCAGATAAAGCGTAAACCGGATTAATCCGGTTTACGCTTTAATTTTCTTATGTAAACCGGTTAGATATGTCAAAAAATAACTGAAATTATGTCAATAAGCAAAACAATATTGATTACTGGAGCAACCTCCGGGATTGGTAAAGAAGCAGCGCTGGAGTTGGCCAGGCAGGGTAATGAAGTGATATTTACTACAAGAAATATTGAGACAGCTGAGGCAATTAAAGCGGAATTTGATGCTCAGAAAAAAGATGATCATGGAAGCCTGGATTTCATTTTTTGCAATCTATCCTCCTTTGAATCAGTTGTAAAGGCATGTAACAGTTTCCTTGAAACACACCATCAACTGGATATTCTTATCAACAATGCAGGTGTTTGGAACTTTGAACCGAAAGTTTCTATTAACAAAATTGAAGAGACCTTTCATGTGAATGTTTTGTCTCCGTCTTTGCTGAAATCCTTGCTTTTGCCTGCAATGGAAAAGTCAGGTGATGCCCGCATCATCCAAACGGCTTCCGCCTTGCATTACGGCAACATTGACTTTGACAACATGGAAGGCAAGAAAAAATTCAGTGGCTTCAATGCATACCGGCAATCAAAACTTAGCATCATATTATTGACCAGATGGTGGGCTAAAAGCTTGCAGGAAAAACAAATTGGAGTATATGCCTTACATCCGGGTCTGGTCAATACGAAATTAGGCAGAAATGCAGGATGGTTTGCCAACTTATTCTTCAAATTCATTGGTATTTCCCCCAAAAAAGGTGCACAAACCATCATTTTTCTGTCATCAGAATCTCAAAAGGATCTTATTTCAGGTGAATATTATACCAAAAACAAGGTTAAAAAGATCACGGGTGAAAGTTATGATCTGGCCACAGCCGAGAGATTGGATATCGTAGTAAACCAATACATTTATGAGTACCTTTAAGTATAAAATGTTAGAAGTTATCATTTCACGAAGTTGGTCTAAATAAGATGTCCATGGTTCGTTCCCATAGTTCCGGTTGGTTTTTTCTAATGATTTTGTTGATTGGATGCAATGTGCTTTATGCTCAGGAGGTATCCGGCAGGAAAAAGATTATGGCAACCAGGGTTTTACAAGCTCCGCAAATGGATGGCAGAATGAGTGATCCAATTTGGCAGCTTTCAGAAAAGTCAGGTGATTTTTTCCAATATGAACCTCATAATGACCGACCCGCAACGTTTAAAACAGAGGTCAGCATTCTATATAGTGATTATTCAATTTATATCGGAGCAAAATTACATGATCCGGAGGCATCAAAAATTCTTACTGAATTGGGTTTAAGAGATGCAGACAGCAAATTGAATGCGGATCAGTTTTGGGTTGACATCAACCCGTTTAATGATGGTATTTACGGCTTTAGATTTAAAGTTTCAGCTTCCGGCGTTCAAACGGATATCAACCTGACAGGCGGCTCCGGCGGTTCTTCCGATTTAAAATGGGATGGTGTATGGGAAAGTCATGTATCCATAAGTCAAGATGGCTGGACGGTTGAGATGGAAATACCCTATTCAGCACTCAGATTTCCAAAGGGTGACCTCAATGAATGGGGTATCAATTTTTGGCGCGAAGTGCGTCGTACACGTGAAACATCCAGTTGGAATCCCGTCAATAAAAGCATAGAAAGTCCACTGACCTTTATGGGTTTACTTCATGGTATGGAAGGAATTAAACCACCCTTGAGGCTTGCATTTTTCCCTTATGTGTCAGCCTATGTAGAGAATCACCAGGCTGGAGATCCCTGGAGCCGGAGTTTTAGCGGTGGTATGGACATCAAATATGGGATAGATGAAAGTTTTACTTTGGATTTGACCCTGATACCGGATTTCGGACAGGTACAATCCGATGCACTGGTGCTGAATTTGACTCCGTTTGAGATCAAATACGATGAAAAAAGACAATTTTTTACTGAAGGCACAGAATTATATAACAAAGCAGATCTGTTTTATTCCCGCAGGGTGGGAAGCAAACCTAAAGCTTATGGTTTAGCGTATGACAACCTTCAGGAGCATGAAATCGTCAGCTATAATCCGGTTGAAACCAGATTACTGAATGCAGCAAAATTGTCCGGAAGAACTGACAAAGGACTTGGAATCGGAGTTTTTAACAGCATTACTGCTCAAAGCCAGGCTGAAATTTATGATACTATCCAGGATATCAGCCGGATGATCGTGACTCAGCCATTGACCAATTATAACGTATTTGTACTGGATAAAAGCCTACCTAATCATTCATATTTCAGCGTGATCAACACAAATGTGACCGGATCAAGGCCGGGTTACATCGCCAATGTAACCGGAACTGAATTTCTTTTCAGGGATAAAAGTAAAAAATACACCGCAAATGTGATGGCCGCACTAAGTCAGAAATACAACAAAGGAGCTAAAGGCGATCCCGGATTTAAATACAATGTTTTTTTGGGTAAAACAGGAGGAAAATGGCAATACTTTTATAATAGGGAAGTCTTGAGTGATCGGTATGATCAGAATGACCTCGGATATCAGAAAACTAATAACGAAATTGAAGATGAAATTGGAATAAGTTACAATATTTTCAAGCCGTTTTGGAAAGTAATTTCAACTTCCAGTGAAATTAGTATGGAATATTCACGACTGTTTGAACCCAAAACATTTACTGGAATGAGCATTGATTATGATTTCAGAATGCTGTTTTTATCCAGGTTTTTTGTCACATTTTCAGCTGAGTTTGAACCTTTGGGAAACAGGGATTATTTTGAGCCACGGGTTGCAGGCCGATTTTATGAAACAGGCACTGCCTACAATCTATATGCCTTGTATTCCTCGGATTACCGAAAAAGATTATTCGTTGACGGAACACTCAGTTATGAGAAAGTCAATTCTGCCGAAACCATGGAAAGCTTTAGTATTAATTTTCTACCTACATTTCGTATAAATAATCGTTTCAATGTCTCTTACGGGCTTTATTATCAGCAAAAACGCAATGATATAGGGTATGTCAGCCACAATGATCCAAAAACCGTAATTTTTGGACTTCGTAGAAGTCCTACAACATCCAATAGTGTCAAATCCAGTTATATCATTAACAATTCTTTGTCTATTGACCTGATTTTGAGGCAGTATTGGTCACGTGTTTTCTACAGCGGAGTATATTATTTATTGAAGGAAGATGGCAAATTGACTAATTGGGATAATCTGGAAGAAAATTCAGATATCAACTACAATGCCATCACCATCGACCTCAAACTAATATGGAATTTTTCACCAGGCAGTCAGTTATCTTTGGTTTGGAAAAATCTCATTGATTCGAACCGGAATGAAATACCTGTCTCATTTTTACAAAACCTGTCAAAAACCCTTCAGGAACCCCAGATCAACAGTTTATCCATGAAATTGTTGTATTACATTGATTACCAGCAAATAAACACTTTGTTTCATCCTCAGATCATAAGGTAATAAAGCTTTATCAACCTTTTACTGCTCTCGACGCTTTCAGGTGGCTGATGATCAGTTTCCTGATGGTTGTGAGACTTTCCTGATGATGTTCAAATTTTGATCCAATTAATGTTTTAGCTCGTTTTGCTGCAATGGTTTTATATTCCCTGGATGAAAAAAAAATGTTGAGGATGTTCCCAATACTAAGTAATTCGATAAGTAATCTGTTTTCTATGTTGGTTCTTCGGCCATAAATAAGTGTGCGTTCCAACATGGTTTGGGTCATTTTCAGCTTTTCATCTCTGATCACTCTATAGAGATTGCCCCAGCGTATTCCCAGCCAGATCAGAGGTCTGCTGCTGATCAAACGTATATTTTCAAGATGTTTGATTTGAGATTTATAGATTTTTGACGTTGTGAATGTCAGTTTGCTGATCACCGTTGAAAGTTTTTTACCCTGTAAACCCGCAAGTGTATTCAGCATATTGTCTAAAACAGGATCGCCGGTTGAACCCGGAAAAACAGTGAATTTATTTGAGGAAATGGTTAGTTTTTCCATCAAAACCAGGTCGTAAAGTGTTGCGCACAAAAGTAAATAATTCATGGAGGTTTGACCTTGAATATGCCCGGTTTTGGGATTTATGGATAATAATATGAGCTTGTCTTTAAGCATTTTGTTATATTTTAGTTATCAGAGTTGATCGTTTGATCCGTTTCGTCCTCACTGGAAACAGCTTGATTCAACCGACCGGTTTCCCTCAAGGCTCTGTCTATGATCCATTCTAATTGTCCATTAACGCTGCGAAATTCATCTGCAGCCCACTTTTCAAGCTTCTTCATCACTTCAGGATGAAGTCTGAGCACAAAAGCTTTCTTTTTGGACATCATTCTGTCTGTTCGTGGTTTTTGTTGGTCTGATCGCCAACATACAAATCAATTTAATACGCTGATAAATGCTTAACTCAATTCGAATTTTGAATGCAGAACTCCGGGCAACGATTTTAGAAGTTCTGAAACAACCCGCTCTTTTAAACTTCGATATACTTATTTCGTCTACCAGAATCTAACGGTTCACTGTTCACTCATCACTGTTCACCAGAAACTACTGATGCAACGTGCCTGTGTTGATCACAGGATTGGCGTCTTTGTCAGAGCAAAGTACCACCATCAGATTGCTGACCATGGCAGCCTTCTTTTCTTCATCCAGGTCTATGATCTGTTTTTGTGACAATTGTTCCAATGCCATCTCAACCATACTGACAGCACCTTCGACGATTTTTTGTCTGGCCGCAACAATAGCAGAAGCCTGCTGTCTGCGAAGCATTGCGCCGGCGATTTCAGAGGCGTAAGCCAGATAGGCGATTCTGGCCTCCATGACGTGAATTCCTGCAATTTCAAGGCGTTCACTCAATTCATCTTCCAATTGCTGATTTACTTCTTCGCCACCGGACCTAAGTGAAATTTCTTCCTGCGCATCATCAAAATTGTCATATGGATATGCTCCGGCTAATTTTCTGATGGCGGCCTCACTTTGAATGTCAACAAAACGGATATAATCATCCACTTCAAATGCAGCCTTGAAAGTGTTTTCAACTTTCCATACGAGCACTATGCCGATCATGATCGGGTTTCCGATCTTATCGTTGACCTTTATTGGGTCACTGTTCAGGTTGCGGGCACGCAATGAAATTCTTTTTCTTGAAAAAAACGGATTGATCCAGTAAAAACCGTTTTTCTTAACTGTTCCGGAATATTTTCCAAACAAAACAAGTACTACAGATTCATTCGGATTGATCACCATCAGTCCTGTCCAGCAAAATAAGTCTACAATCAGTAGCAATAACCATAAGGGGTTTACTGTTGTTACCGTCATAAAAATGGTGACTCCGATCAAACCAAGGGCTACCAGGACACCAACATATCCCATCACGGGAGACATTTTTCTTTCTTTTTCCATTTTGATTTATATTAATATCATTTTGATATCACAAAATTATTATAATTTGGTATATTAGGCAATAGTGTCTTGCCGGTTTTCTATAAACAATACGAATAATTCGACCAGGACAATAAAAAAAGAGTAAACACTTAATATTTCCTCTTTTTAGGGGTAAAAGATTGTAAAAACAAGCTTACTTAAAGATTGATAAAGGACTATTATTGAAGGGAATTTTTAAAGGCCTGATTCAAGTACCCCGGTTGCATAATTGATAAAAGTACCGGTACCCACAGGAACCATACGACAGCTGAACATATTGGTGGTACCATAATTGTTATAGGTACTGCCATTATTTAAAAGATATCCTTTATCTGATGTATTGACGTCAATGGAAGGGGTCGGTAAATTAATAACAGCAGTACTTACAACAGGACTTCCGTTATTGAAAGTTCCGAAATTAGATAAAAACCATTCTGGTTTGTTCACACTGTTTTGAAATTCCATAGTCCCCAAATTGGTAAAAGTACCATAATTCACAATAATATTACCTCCAAAATCAGAGCCGGACATGGATCCTATAAAATCTAAAATACCATGATTGGTGATACAGCTCAAAACGGTTGATTGAAAAGTGAGATACCATATCCCGGAACAAGAAAGGTTGGCTCCGGACTGATTTTCTATCCCATGGTGACCAATGTGAAAACAATACAAACTGTTATAATCATTTAGGCAATTCAAAGTACTTCCAGTAAAGTTCTTTATTCCGCTTTCTCCTGTATTTTCCAGGGAAATGCTGTTATATTGATTGAAATAATTTATAGTGTTAAAATTGCCAATCCCATGTTTTAAGCAGTTTTTAATGACCAGGTTGCTTAAGCCTGACAGATTGATTGTTCCCTGATTGGTGATACCATTGTTTGTGCTTCCCTGGATTTCAAGATATGCCCCGGATAGTTCCAGGGTTGATCCCGGTGATATATCCAAAGACCTGCATTCCCCTGCTCCGTTTAGAACAACCGTAAATCCCCCGGGTATTGTTGCGTCTATACAACTGACGGGAACCCCGTTATTCCAGTTTAATGCATTAAGCCACAACCCATCTCCTCCTCCATTGGTAAAACTGGTTGTACCGGTAGTGACACCTTCGTCCACGTTGCCGTCGCAATCGTTGTCGAGATTATCGCATAGCTCTGGAGCCCCGGGAGAAATATTAAAATTATTGTCATCGCAGTCACCGCCTGTTGAAACCCACCCAAAAGGCGCTGGCGGACAGGTAGTTAAAGTTACCAATGAATTTCCAAAACCATCGAAATCATTATCCTCGAAAAAAACCGAAGGTGGAGGTAAAGCTGAATTGATCAAACCATCGCAATCATAATCCTTATCATTACAATTTTCCGCAGCCCCGGGATAAACCGAAGGATCAGTATCATCACAATCACCTCCTTGTTGACAATACCCGGCTAAGAAGGTGCCACAAAAATTTACTGTTGGCAGCGAAGAATTGCCAAAACCGTCTGCGTCAATATCAACATACCAGACATCGCTGCTGATGGCATTTTCGAACCTGACAGAGACGATCTGTGAAAGACATCCTGCTTTTTGAACATTCAGGAACAACTCATTAAGCCCGATAGCCGCTGACGAAGGAGTAAAAGAATTGGTACTCCAATTGAGCGTGCCTGCTGGAGTAGTAAGCAATGGATCCGTATAAATACCCGCAACCGGTATGTTGGTAATACCTGTAAATTGGCCAGAAATGAAATTATGTATAGTATTATTAATGCAATTACTTCCCGGAACCCGTTGAATAAAAATGCCAGGATTTTCAGACGGACTGAGATTGACGAAAAATGCATTGTTTTCCATCACACCATTGTTTGTAAAAGTTCCCGATTGCACCAGACTGGAAAATGAAAAATTGTTTGGATCGAATCTGATATATCCATTATTGGTAACAGTTCCGGCATTATATAAGAGCTTCAATTGTACATTCTTGCAGTTAGCAATGTTCAGCACACTGCCGGGAGAAGCATTCTGAAAAATGGTATTACTGTAAAAATTAGTAGCAGCATTTTGGATGGAGAACTGGTTGTTATTAATAATACCATCAATTGTAGTGGTAGCATTCAACTGAGTAGACCCATCGAAAATTGCAGAACCATTGTTCAGAACAGGATAGCGTTGTGATGTTACATCCAGAACCCCGTTGCTTGTAAAACTACCGGTTGATTCTATCCTGATGCCATACCATCCACTGGTTGCAGGATTAGACATAAAGATACTGCCATTGTTAACAAAAACGGATAAAACCTGAATAGGTGGAATGTAATAGCTTGAATATAAATTGATGAAATTACTAAAACTCATGATTCCCAAAGGGTGATTTGTGGTTTGTCTGAATTGATTTATTCCAGTAGAAGAAAAACTACCATAATTATTAAAAATCGCAGATCCTCCGGCATAATCCATAGTAATTCCCTTGTCACCAAATAAATTCATAACTCCGGTATTGTTGTTGGTAAGAACTGAATTGTCTTTCAGTTCTAGGGAAAAAAGATTGAATGAAGGGCTGCTGAATGATGAAAAATTCCCGTTGTTAACAAATGAGGGTGCTCCTGTGCCATTGTTTGAATGAAAATACAGATTACTGTCATTAACCGTAATCGTCCCATTGTTGATCAGTTGTACGTCAAAACTGCCATCGGCCCTGAACCATACATCTCCGCAATTGGTCAGGTTCAATGTTCCGTTCACTGTAAGAATGCTGCCTGGCTGGAAATAGGTAAAATCCTGTGTAGACAGGGTAGCACCAGATTGGATAATAATACTTGCCCAGGAATTGAGTTCATTGATGGTTTGGTTGCCGCTGATAGTGATGTTGCTTAAAGCATAAAAAACCGGTATTACAACGTTGTCTGTTGAGCCTGGTAAACAATTGCAATCCCAGTTAACGGCATCTGTCCATGTAGAACCATCTCCGCCACCATCCCAGGTAACAGTAGTTTGTGCATATATTAAAGAGGATAAAAACAGGAAAATTGAGAAAAATGTTGTTTTCATTCCAAAAAATTAAATGTGAATAAAATATAGTTTTGATGGAGGAAGAACATGGGATCAGTGTAAGTTAATTTTAATTTATGATATTAAATAATACCTGTAACAAGTAATATTCAGGGATTTAAGCCATTTTATTCTTTAATAAATAGTTCAATAATTTTGTATTTAATCTGACAAAGGCAATAGAACACATTATTTTATATTTATTTAAAGTCAAAAAATGTGTCTGCTACGAAAAATCTTTACCCCCTGAATCCCCACGGATGTTTTCAGTCAGTACATGCACTGACGTTTACAGTCAGCACAGGCCTGAAAGAGGATTTTTAACATGCAGATTTTCAATTGTTTACCTTTAGTCTTGTGCTGATCTATGACGTCAGTAGGTTTGGGCAAAAAGCGATTGAAAATCAACAAA
>DDTL01000054.1 GCA_002344345.1 Saprospiraceae bacterium UBA2365 | reverse complement strand
GACCGCTCATATTCCTACTTATTACACAACAATCATTTTACACAATAGGTTTTGAACAGAAAGTATCTTATTCTTTTGAAATAAAAAATGATAAATATATAATTCCATATATTATAGCTGGTTATGGTTATAATCAAACATCTTTTTTTGGGATAGGAGTCAGCGCAGGCGGATTGCTCTGACCAGTTAGTAAAAGATTTTGCCTGATATTTTTCTCAATTATAACGATGGATTGATTTGGTAAGATCGCCGGCGACACACAGGATGCTACCTTGCTGCTGTTCGATATGCAGGGCAGGATGATGAGGCATTATGAGCAGTTGGGACAAGGCCAACATACTTTTGATTTTTCTGATCTGCCGGTTGGTACATATATCTGGAAACTGATGCATAAGGGTAAGGCATTGGGTGAGGATCGATGGGTGAAGGTGAGGTAGAGGGTAAGTGGGTTTTTATAGATTTGTTTAAAATAAGGGATATTGGGGGGCAGATTTGGTGTTCGCCGTTGTTGGTGTTTTCACCAACAACAATTTCATCTTATTCTATTGATTATTAAATATATATACTTTACATTTGATCCAATGACTCAGAACATGGAATAGACATTTCTTCCTATTCGAATGGAATTTATTATCTGATCATGAGAGATGAGGCAAGTAAGCCTTTGTTTTATGGGAAATTTATTAAAAATAATTTGAAATAATGATCAGGCTCCGGAGACCCTCCTGGTTTCCGGAGCTTCTAAATTTCTCATTAAATTAAAATTGTAGTTTTTTTGAACAAGTTATTTAGATCATTTCATAAAAAAATAAACTAAATTGAGATCACGTCTATTTATATTATTCATTTTCCAGTTCATTACTATTTTAAGATCAATTTCACAGGAACCTCTTTCTCTTATAGTTGATGTACTTCCTCATAATGAACACCTTGGTTCCATCATCATTTCAGGAAATTCATATTTCTTAACTGCCAGAGGGATTTGTACCTTATATCCTGATTTTGATGATTGTTATTCAATTCTGGTCGTAGATAAATCCGGAGTGCAACAGTTTGCAAAACATCTGGGAAATAAAAGGTTTAGTTTGTTTTCAATATTTCTGGAAAATGATACAATTTTCATACTGAATAATGATTTTTTGAATGAAGAAATTGACTGGAATATATATTTAACTAATATGAATGGGGACAGTCTAGGGATCTGGGAATATCCAAAACTCCCGGGTGGAGAAGAATATTTTCTGGCAAGAAAACTGCTTATCCAAAAAAATCAGATTTTCATATTTGGAGAAAAAAAATATAAAGATGGGCTTTTACAAGTTTTTCTTAAAAAATTAGATAAGAATGGCAGATTACTTGCTGAAACTGGTTTCGATGGTTTTACCGTTTCCACAAACCACAATCAGCCTGGAGATTTTATCCAAACCTCCGATGGGAATTTTGTGATCACGAACCGATACCAATTTTATAATACTCAATCCTCCAAATCAGATTATATGGTCGGCCTATGCAAGTTTGATAGGGATTTTAATATCATCTGGAGTCAGTATTTGCCTCCCAGAGGATGGGATTTTTACAATGTTGATGCGCATATAGCTGAAACACATGATGGGGGAATAGTCCTGTCAACAGGTTTATTGACAGCTGACTCCATATTCAGTAATCCTGAGTATTACTTACAATTAGGTAAATGGCCGGTGATGATGTATAAGTTTGACAAGGATGGAAACATAAATTGGATTGATACGCTTTATACAAAGACAATTGAGAATACTCATGGCTCATCAAGACAAAAAGTCAATAAACTGATCACAGCCAGAAATGGCGATGTCATCGGTATAGGGACTTATAGTCATCCTTTGACAAAACCATATGACTGGGGATGGCTGTTCAGATACAGTCCGGATGGCGGGTTGCTGTGGGAGCGTTATTACGAGGAGAAAGACAATCAGGGTAGCAATCATTTTAGTGAAGTCATTGAAGATCAGAAAAATAGTATTATATGTTTAGGGGCAGTGATCAATGAAAACCAACCTGCAAATTACCATGGTCACGGCTGGTTATTACGCGTGGATAGCATGGGCTGTTTTGAACCGGGCTGCCATACGGATAGTCTGAGTAAATTGATCACACCGGTAGAGGAGATATCATTTGAATCAGCATCCCGGAAGATCCTGTTTTTCCCCAACCCTGCGAACAGGGACATCACCGTGTTGATCCCCGATATTTGGTCGGATGAAAAATGGCAGTGGGAAATATATGAAATCAATGGCAGAAAGGTAGGGGAAGGAGCGTTGGAAAATAATGTGCATAGCAGGATCAGTGGCCTGCATTCATTGGAGTCAGGATTGTATTTCATCCGGTTTTACTCAGGATCAGGCGTGAGTGTAACTGAAAAGTTGGTGGTGGAGTGAGGGAGAAGGAATTATTTCGGGATGAAACCTTAGGTTTAAAAACCTAACCTGGACGAGCCAGAACCAAATAGGAAAAAGATTTAAGAACAAGGAACACCGATTAACGATTTCAGATCTTGTATTTTATTCTAAAATCCTAAATCGTTAATCCTTGTTCGCCCCGTTGGCTATACATCCTACGGGGTTCGATATTCTGTGTGACATTATTTCTAAGATTAAAATTCGTCAAAGTTCTGCCAAATAATACACGAATTCAATTTTTAAGACACTAAGATGGAAGAGTCAGAGCCAAAAAGAAATTTGATTTAAGAACTATGTTACATTTTGTTACGAGGCGCATAAATATATTTGCATTTCCCTTTCTTTCCGGCTGATCCGGCTTGGTTTTAGCTATTTCTCCCCATTAAAGGTGACATAAAGATAGGGTACATCATCCGGATTGTTATAGCTGACCGTGGTGGCATAGATCGACTGTTTTTTGCCATCGTCATCAAAAAAATCCCAGCTTTGTGCGTATGAATAGATGTGAGAACTTACCTCAGGACCGGTTACCTGGAACCTGGGAGTATATTCATCATACTCATATTCAGGATAATATGGAACTTCCACTGTTGAAATGAAGTATTTGAAAACATCTCCGGATTCGGGATAATAACTGGTGACATCCGCAGTCAGTGTGACCATTTCTGTGCCATCTTCCGACATGGTACCCCAGATCTGCCCGTAGGTCTGTACTTTTTCTCCTGAAAACAATTCCCATTGGTAATCAAAATCAGTGCTGAATGCTGTTCCTTCCCATTCCAGGGGAAATTTCTGATCTGATCCCAAAGGTGGGGAATTGTCGACTGAAAGCGATGAAAAACTGATGACTTGGTTATTGCTTTTGATGTCTGCATTGAAGTCAACAGAAATATACTGATAACGCTGAAGTCTCTTCAACAGGTTTCCCGGGTCGATGAGCGGACAGGCATAAAATCCTGTGAGGATGAGACAGAAAAATGCCAATTTGAAAACATTTATTTTTTTCATTTTATGATTTTTTTTGATTTATGAATGCGAAATAACTTTCAATTTGAGGTTCTATGTTAATTTAAGTAGATTTTGGTTTAATTTGATCAACAAGGGTCTTTCACTAAGTGATTTTTGACAAACTTCATGGAATTTTAATTTTTGAAAACTCCACTAAAAGCACGTAGCAGACACGAAATACACAAAGTTTTTCACTGGTGTCCGACAAAATTTAAAAAGGATAGATTTTTTTGTCTGAGATTCCTCACTTTGTTCGGACAGGTTTGAGCAGAGCGAGAAATCTTATAGTTTTTGTCGGACACTAGTGAAAGTATTTATTTTTTCAACACAAAAAATTCTCTTGGTTAATAATATAATGTATTGACTTTGATCTCTTTGTGCCTTCTTTGTGCAACTTTGTGGTATCTCTGTATTTTGTATTCCTCTGAAAATCCAGGAGATTTGATCAAATCCATTTACCCCATTAATCAACATAGTGCCCAATTTGATCACCATTTTTCACACTATTTCACTTAAAATCCTCTTCCGGATGTTATGCTTTTGTTTGTAAAATGAATA
The DNA here is from genome assembly GCA_002344345.1 of Saprospiraceae bacterium UBA2365. Taxonomy (GTDB): domain Bacteria; phylum Bacteroidota; class Bacteroidia; order Chitinophagales; family Saprospiraceae; genus UBA2365. Next base: position 5,694 of record DDTL01000054.1, on the reverse strand, counting down.
TTTCATCAGATTAAACCAACGAACAGAATTCTGGTCAAAATTTGTGATTTACACATTAACCAAAATTTTGTATGTAATGATCGATCGGGCATAAATTTAGTCATTAATTGCCTTATATGCAAGGCTTAAGAACCCGATCGGAAATTTTTCCCGGATATTATGGCCGTACCGGTATTTTTTGGACAACTTTGAACTTTTTTGAAATAACCGGACCTTAACGCAACCGTTTGCATCATCTCAGGAGTATTTATATTTTTGTGTAACTAACATTCATGTTTAAAATATTTAATTGTCATGAAACAAATTTCAGCATTGCTAATTTTATTATGTTCTATTAACATTTGCATCAGTCAGTCATTACCCAAGCAAATGCATTATTCGTCTGATGGAAGAATTCTTTATACAGGTGGCATCATTGCAGAATCCGGTTTTTATGACAAAAACACAATCAAAAACGTTTATCTGAATTTTTCCCAATCCAATTATTGGAATCTTCTGACCAGTAATTACAATTCAGAGACAAATCTGGAAGCTTCAATGGTTTATGATGGCGTGACTTATCCGCAGGTAGGGGTCAGATTCCGTGGAAACACTTCTTACATGATGACCGGTAATTCACAGAAAAAATCCTTTGCTGTAGAAACGGATTTTGTAAATGAAGACCAAACCGTATTGGGATACAAAAACCTGAAATTCAACAATGCACATGATGACGCGACCTTTATGAGAGAAGTGTTATATGGTCGTATGGCAGCCCGCCATACCCCTATTGCACGAACCAATTACATCCACTTATACCTGAATAACCAGGATTGGGGTATTTATCCAAATATCCAGTCCATTGACAAAACTTTCCTCGAAGAATGGTTTCTCAGTAATGACGGTGCGCGATTCAGGGCGACAGTGGAAGAAACCGGCCCCGGACCTGGCAACTGGGGAGACGGAACTGCAGGAATGAATTACCTGGGAGCCAATGCTGCGTCCTATCAACAGTATTACACCCTGAAATCCAATGATGTGGTAGAAGATCCATGGCAAACACTGATCGATGCCAGTTACCAGTTGAGTGTAGCCTCAGCTTCTGATCTGGAAAGCCTGAAAGCAAAAATCGATGTGGATAAAGTCCTGTGGCATCTGGCCTGTGAAAATGTTTTTACAGATGATGACAGTTACATTATGAAAGGTAAAATGGATTATATGATCTATTTTGAACCCGAAACCGGCCGGACAACGAGCCTGGAATATGACGGGAATACCACTTTTGTGTCCAATGCCGCTACCAGCAGCAGCTGGGGACCTTTTAAAAATGCCACCAACGCCAAATATCCTTTGCTATACAAATTATTGGGAATTCCTGAATTAAGACAAAGGTATCTGGCGCATTACCGGACCATACTGAATGAAACCTTTACCACAGCCAATGCCACTGCTCTGGTCAATGAATTGCATAGTCAGATCGGAACGCTCGTTGCATCGGACCCCAAAAAACTCTATTCCACTGCGCAATATACCAACGGTTACCCTGGATTGATCTCTTTTGTAACCAACAGGCGAAATTTCCTGCTGAGCAACGCTGAAGTTGCCCAGACAGCGCCTGTGATCAGTGCAGCGCCATATTATAACCAGAATGACCAGGAATACACCAATCCCCTACCCGAAGAACCTGTCACCGTTAAAGCAACTGTGACAAGCGCCAATGGTATAAAAGCAGTGTTTTTATATTATGCAACGGGTTTAGTCGGGAATTTTAGCAAAGTTCAGATGTTCGATGACGGTCAGCACGATGATGGAGCCTCCAATGATGGCGTTTTTGGTGGAAATATACCGGGATACATTGCCAACACCCTTGTCAGGTACTACATTGAGGCTATTGCCAATAATTCAGCTGCCTCTGCAGCTTACCTGCCAACCGGGGCAGAGCACGATATTTTTGTTTACCATGTGGAAAGTGAAAATGCTTCCAATGGCGTGGTGATCAACGAATTGCTTGCCCAAAATACTTCTGTGGTAACTGACGAAGCCGGTGATTATGAAGACTGGGTGGAATTGTACAACAACAATGATTTCGAAGTGGATCTTTCCGCATTTTATTTGAGTGATAAAACAGAAAATGTCAGCAAATGGTCTTTCCCGGAAGGAACGGTGATCCCCGCCAACGGATATCTGATCGTATGGGCGGATGAAGAACAGGAAGAAGGGGATTTGCATGCCAACTTTAAACTATCTGCTTCCGGTGAGTCAGTCACGCTGTCTGATCCTTTGCAAAATCTGGTTGACCAGGTGATTTTTACAGCGCAAACCACCGATATGGCTTATGCCCGCGTACCAAACGGAACGGGAGATTTCAGGATACAGAATCCTACTTTTAATGCCGTCAATGATCTGACGGATACAAATGACGAAGCGTTTTCGTCCCCGAATATCTTGATCTTTCCGAATCCGGCCAGAGATTATATTTCTTTCAGTGAAACGATTTCTGAAGTGGAGATCAGGTCTTTGGACGGGAAATTATTGACTAAAAGTCTGTATGACAATCGTTTGGACATCTCCAATTTGGTTCCGGGGTTGTATATCATCCGTGTCACAGATCAAAACAATAGTATACAGGTGATCAGGATGGTGAAGCAGTAGATATTGAAATCAATGGGATATCTAAGTTTATCAACAGTTGTTTAATTTCTCCTTATCGTATTGGAAAAACGTATATCCTTTGATAATAATTTTTAATGGTTTGTGTATTTCAACACCCACTCCAATGCACTTAATGAAGCTGAGATCCGGAGCGGCCCGAATTCCTCCATGGTCATTTCCACAACCGGAGTGACATTGGTGGCAAAGAAAATAACCTTTCCCTGGTTTTCAATAAAACCTACATACCAGCCATTATTACTTCCGTCCCGGGCGGCCATACCTGTTTTACCATATAATGAATAGCCGTGATCATTGTGTACAAACATCAGTTTTTTAACCAGTTCGAATGTTCGTTGTGCAATGGGCAACTGTTGATCATAGAATTTTCTGAGAAAGTCGATCTGTTCCATCTGGGAAATACCCGAATTGCCTTCCAGCCAGAACCGGTCAATATTGCCTTCGTCGACTTCCATTGCGCCATAATCGAATTTCATAAGATACTCTTTCATCCTTTTCACCCCGATTTTCCGGGCAATTTCCTGATAGCAGGGTACGCAGGACAGTTGGAAAGCCTCGCGGAAACTCAGATCCTGTTCCCAGGACTTCAGAAACCTTTTTTCACCAGTCCAAGGGATCATTGTGGAGTCATTATTCATCACGCCGGTTTCCAGGGCAATGATCGAATTGGGGATCTTAAAGGTTGAAGCGGGCAATCTCCTGACTCCTGTCCATTCGAAATCATTGGAGTAATATCGGTTTTCCTTTGGATCGAAAAGCAGTATGGAACCTTTCAATTTCCTTCCTGAAAGAATTTCCTCAAATTCAGGAACAATTTGTTTTTTTGATAAAACCGTATTTTGTTGCCTTTCCAAATGAAGTTGTCCGGAAAAATCTGATAATGGCAGATCAGTAGTTTGCCCTTTCGCAGATTGATTCAGCATAAAAAACAAAACAAGCAAAAACAAGTTCTTATTTTGATATATAATACTGTTTTTCAATATTATGTAGAAATATCTACGTATCATAGCTGACTGAATTCAAACAATAAATGCTGGTAATCATTCACCATACAAAAGACCGACGAAAACGAATTTTTCATCCACTTTTGCAAAATAGAGAGAAGCGCCATTCAGATCGACTTCAAAAACCGGTTCTTCGTCCCCGCCTTTAAAAGGTGATTCCACCACATCACCATTTGAGTCCACGCCTTCCTCAAAAACCATTTCGCTTCTGACCGGATAAGCGGATTTTTTGATGTCTTCCAGGATGTAGTCCGGAAACCTGATATCCATAAATTCCTCTTTTGTGATATAGCTTCCGTGATTGAGGAAAGGGAAAAAACTGATCTCTGCCAGCTTTCCGTAATTTTCTTTTAACGCCAGCATTTTGAATTCTTTCCAGAACACACTCAGCCCTATGGTATCGGTCTGAATTTCAGCCTGAAGTGTATCATTCTGAACCTCCTGATCATCCGTTTTTTTTGGTTCCTTTTTATCTGTACAGGAATATGCGATCACGATCAGAAAGGAAATCAGTAAAAGGTATTTTAACCTCATGAAATATTATTTTTAGTGTAAAAAATTCAGTACGATCCCAAAAATGAAATATTTCACTAAGGTAATATATATGCAAATAATATATACTTCAGAGATTGAAAAATATCAGAAACCAAATAAAATTCTGATGAAGTAATTTAAAAAACCAATGATTGAACATGCTTATATTGCCCCGGGATACTTCCGATGTACAAAAATAAATTTTTCTTCTGATTCAATAAGAGCCAGGAATAATCTATGAGTCGAGTTTTGAAAGTATAAAGTTTGAGTCTGTTCCGAAAAGTCTTTGCCCCCTAAATCCCTACTGACGTTTTCAGTCAGCATATACCTAAAAGGGGACTTTTAATTTGTTGATTCTCAATTGTTTCCCTTTAATCCTGTGCTGACCTTTAGCGTCAGTAGGTTGGGGCAAAAAATAATTGAGAATCAACAAATTAGACTTTTCGGAGCAGACTCAAGTTTGTAAAGTTAAAAGTGTAAATAATTGATATTGAATCCTTTAACTACAAATTCAAAATTATCATAAACATCTCAAANNTATAACTTTTTAGACTGAACTCATCTATGATTTTTTGAAAGAATTTATTCTATTCCAATAAATATAAGAAACCACAAGCACAGCAAGTACTGCGAAAGGGAAAAAGGTCTGACCATTGATACCGTCCACTGCCCCGTGACTGATGGCCGCAAAAATAAAGTCAAATGCAAATCCAGCATAAGCCCATTCTTTGACCCGTTTCGGTACCTGAGGGATCATTAATGCCAGAGAACCCAATACCTTGAATACAACCAATGCTGTTCCGAAGTATTCGGGATAACCGAGATGCCTGATACCTTCCTTTGCCATTTCTGTCTGAAAAGTCAACAATGGCATCACACCCTCGAACAAGGCGATCAGTGAAGTTGCCGCCCAAAACATAATTTTGTCTTTTTTCATTTGTTTATTTTTTTATTGTTTATTAATTGTCGGATGGAACCTTTGATGATCAAAACAAACATTCGAGTCTGTAATAAATGATTGTTTTAATCATGCCGGTTTCATTGGATAATAAGTTGTAATAATTTTCATAAAGGCACACTTTCCGGAAAATGGTCCTTATGACCGCACAATCTATTCTGAACCAATCATCATTGATATTGTTTTGAAAAAATCACTATTTCAGATTGATTTCTTGATTTTGCGGGGTAAATGATTTATAACAGTTTGAAAATCAAATAATGAGTCACCTGCGAGAAGTCCCTGCTCTTTGAATTCACCTTAATAGGGACTATAATCGGGTGGTTTTCAATCGTATCATTTTAGTCTTGTGCTGATCGCCGGCTTCAGCAGCTTAGGGCGAAAAAAGATTAAATGCAACAAAACGGGACTTTTCAAAGTAAATTCAGCTCAACTTTATACAGATATTGAGCAATTTGTTGAAAAGAGTAATTCCCGATCTTATACTTACAAATGTTCTAAAACATATAATATCTATTCAATTGATTCATATATATATATATATATAGG
>DDTL01000174.1 GCA_002344345.1 Saprospiraceae bacterium UBA2365 | reverse complement strand
TCATCCGCGTTCCTTTCACACTCCCACTCTCCGTGGCCCTCTGTGCCTTCTCCGTGGCACTCTGTGTAACCAAAAAAAGTAGAAAGTAGAAAGTAGAAAGTTTTTAAAGCCATACTTTTTACTTTATGAACTTTCAACTTTATACTCAATTGTGCGCTATGTAGTAGAGAGTTTTTCAACACATAGGCACATAGGAACATAGGAGCACATAGATGAGGATCCGTATCTGGCAACAATGATCTATCTTAGGGAAAGACTTTTTGGAAAGTTCCACGAAGTTGAAAGTAGAAAGTAGAAAGCAGAAAGTTTTTAAAGTCATACTTTTTCCTTTATGAACTTTCAACTTTATACTCAATTGTGCGCTATTTAGTAAAGAGCTTTTCAACACATAGGCACATAGGAACATAGGAGCACATAGATGAGGATTCGTATCTGGCAGCAATGATCTATCTTAGGGAAAGACTTTTGGGAAAGTTCCACGAAGTAGAAAGTAGAAAGTAGAAAGTAGAAAGTTTTTAAAGTCATACTTTTTACATTATGAACTTTCAACTTTATACTCAATTGTGCCTATGTGGTGAAAAAACTGAATTCGATCAGCAAAATTCCCCCCAATCAAATCCTCCTGATCTGTGGCTTTCAGTGAGAAACTCCGTGGATCTCCGTTTAACAACTATTTGAAAAGAACAATACACAGCAACGCTAAGACGAGGAAGTTGCGGAGCATGGATCTATGCTACAAATACCGGACAAATTTTGCCTTCAGCAAGCCAAATCTACCGTTAACTCTTCAAAACCTACCGTTAAATAAATAGATCACAACTTTAAACTGGAAAATTGTATATTTGGCAAAGTCATTCGTAGGCTGAATTTCGTAATTGCCCACAGATTTGCAGGCGTCCAACATCTGAATAAATAGAATAATGGACGAACGATTTTAAATAAAGCATCTTTTGATCAGATAAATACGTTACTAATATCAAAAGATGTATATTATGCTTTAAGTACAAAACCGGTAATTTTTTTTCTCAAATCATATAGTTATTTTTAACCTTTAAAATCCAGCACAATGCAAAAACAATTGATCATTTGGTTGTTCATGATTTTTTCCGCAACAACCATTTTGGGACAAAAACATTCATGGTTTTCCAACCAACAAAACGCCCCGTTCATTATTCAAAACAGCTCCACAAATATGGATTTCCATCAGACATTCCAAAATAGATTCAGGAATCCCTCGGGCATTAAAAACGGGCGCTTAAAAGACCTTTCTGACAAATTAAAGCTTGACAGTACATTCACTTTTGATTTTGATGAAGTATCCGGTGAGTCGATAACGACTCAAAAAAGTTATGAGACATTTGACGAAAACGGAAATTTGATCATACATATTGATTATTCATTTGATAAAGCTACCTCCCAAATAAAGTATGGTAACAAGATTATTTATTCTCATAACACTAATGATCATTTAATGTATGAATCATTTTATAGATGGGACAGAGTATTGACAAAATGGGAATTTCAATTTCGAAACAAGTACGAATATGACGATCAGGACAGAATTATGACACAGACATCATATGGTTCCAATGCAGCTGATTATGAACTATTTCCAATTGCTAAGACGAATATAATTTATGACGAACACGGCAATATTATAAGCATTTATTCCTATAAATGGATTAATAATCAGTCATCCTGGAATAATTATTCGAAAATTGAATATACCTATAATGACCTTAACCAATTGATCACATTGATTCAATCTGTCTGGAATTCAGAAAGCAATTCCTGGACAAATGTTTCTAAATCAGAATCAACCTATAATTCAAATAATCAATTGATTAATCTGGTAGATATGAGTTGGAATGATTCAGTTGAAGACTGGGAAAATGAACAAATGTCTAACCTTGCATCCGACTCTAATGACAATTTCATTTTACAGGAACTCCTGTTCTGGGATGTTGAAACGAATAGCTGGTATCATTTTGTCCGGTTTGAAATGGAATATGATGAACAGGAAAATCTTGTACTCTTGGCCGAAAAATACTGGGATGATGAATTGAAGGATTGGGCTTTAGATTACAGAACAGAATTTATTTACGACCATGGATATTCCTTCGATTTATTGGTCCTGCCTGTAGTAAATCCTTTATTTTTCAGGCACAAACTTGAATCAATCACCGAAAGTTCATGGAACGAAGAAACAGCATCCTGGGAAAAAGAAAAAGCTATCCATTATTATTACTCACCTTTAACAATGACTTTTGTACAAGCTGATATAGAACACCATGCAAAAATTTTTCCCAATCCTGTAGCGGATAGGCTTACCTTATGCTTATCCCCGGAAAATCTGCCTAAGACATTTGAACTATTTGACCAGCAAGGTTCCAAAGTGATGACCAGATACATAAAAGATGATGAATCAATTGATTTTTCTTTCCTTGAACCAGGCGTATATTTTTATCATTTGTACGATCAGAATAAAAAACAGAGCGGGAAGCTGGTGAAATTGTAGTCAGCTGCTTTCATACCTGCATTTTGCGATCTTTGACCGAATGGTATCATTCAGAAAAAAAGTGCAGGTTTATTTTAAAATGAAATCTAATGCGAAGAAGTATGCTCAGTAATGCTATAGGCTTATTAAAACGCTGGCAAACGGTTGGCAATATTCTTTGGCGTTTTGTTTTGGATTAATTATAAACCTAAACCCGGGAAAACATTTCAGGTAAGATATTCCCCTTAACAACGCTGACATTGCAGCACTTATTGAAACAAGGTATCTTATAATCGGTTCCCATGATTTAAAAAGACGCTTCAACTGAAGTGTCATCTAACCATTTGGAATCAACCATGAACATATTTACCAAAATTTAACCCAACTTTATGAGACCTGTTGATAATACCTCCGGACTTACCTTATTCCAACCGGATTTTCAGTTAAATTCAATTGCCTTCTCCTCTTCAGAGAGCAGGAAGGTATTTTTAAAATTTGCCAAAAAGCTCCTTATTTTCTTTTTTGCCTATATATTTTGTATCTCCATTCTGACAGCTCAGAGTAATCATGAAGTCATTTCAGATGATTTTTTCCCAAATCAACAGATAAAAGGCTTGAGGAGCACCCTGGAGCATCAATACAAAATGGATCAAATAAAAAAAATAAATTCATTCAATCTTCAGAACAGCATTCCTGAAAATGAAGACATCCTGAAGCTTGACAGTTTTGTTTATTATTTTAATTTTAGACCATCTTTCTCGCATTTTCGGATGCGAAAGTGTACTTTCAACTATGAGAATAAAAAACTTATCACAGTGGGTTAACCCCCTAAATGATGG
>DDTL01000140.1 GCA_002344345.1 Saprospiraceae bacterium UBA2365 | reverse complement strand
CACAGGTACAATGCCAAATTTCATTCCTTAGGAATCAGGGTTGTTTGTAAGGTGTTTGTAAATGAACGAAAAAGCAAATAATAAATTGTTTTACCATCCAAAAAACTTTACCAAAGGCAACCATACTCTATCTCCACACCAAAAATGATTTAGAAACTATATAAATCACATAAACAAAACATTTGTTATTCACTAAAAATACATCATTATTATTTGGAAATATTAGTTTTGCGCCCATGCTAAATTTTAATAAAACAACCGAGTACTCTTTTCGAATAATGAGCTATATTGCTTCTGATGTCAGCCGGCAATATAAATCTGATGATATATACAAAGATTTGAAAATCCCATTCAGATATCTTAGAAGATTGCTCACTAAATTGAGTAATGCCGGATTACTGGAAAGTATTCAGGGGAAATACGGTGGATTCAAGCTTACACGAAAAATTGAAGACATTACATTATATGATATATTGATGGCAACCGATGAAAACTCAAACGCAACTTCATGCTTTTTTGGTTTTCCGGAATGTCCTGCACAGGGTAACTGCCTATTGCACGAAGCATGGACGGAGATGAGAAAAAATCTGCATAATGTTTTGAAAAATACGACTTTAGCTGCTCTTAAATCTTCTGATACAGGGAATTTCATACTTACGAATTCACTTTCACAGCTTTCCAATGAGTTGGAGGCATAAAAAAAAAGGCGCAATTAGCGCCTGTGTGATCCGGACAGGATTCGAACCTGTGACCCACAGCTTAGAAGGCTGTTGCTCTATCCAGCTGAGCTACCGGACCTTTTCGGGGTGCAAATGTAAAATTAAAATTTGAATTTTCAAATTTCCACATTTGCTTTATTTAATTTGTTGAAGAATTATTACGTAATTCCCCTCAATTTGGATGCCGGAGTTTATACACTTCCTGCTTCACATACTGTGCCCAATCATAGTGCGATTTGCTATGATCAAATGTCTGCCAGGGAATTGGTTTTCCGATCTTAACCCGTATGGTTTTGTTTTGTTTGTTAAAAATTTCGTGTGGAAGTAAAGCCAATTCCAAATTTAATGAAATTCTCAGCATTTTTCTCAGGAGAAAAACGCCGTAAAAAAGCTTAGAATTTGTTCCAAAAAAATAAAACGGAACTATGTCCCTTTTGGATCTTACTGCCCTACTGATAAAGCTTTTATGCCATTCTGAGTCTTCAATCACCCCATTCTTCATTCTGGACACAACACCTGCAGGAAAATGTGTCACTGCAACTTCAGAGTCAAACACTTTTTCAAGTTCAATAATATATTGTCTTGGATTCGTACCAAAAACGTTCACTGCTGCAATGACAGGCCTCAATTGGGGTGCAAGCATAAACGCCTCATTTCCAATTGCTTTAAAATTACCATACTTTTCCCCGACTGTTTTGGTAAGGATGAGGCCATCAAGGAATCCAAACGGGTGGTTGGCTGCAAAAAAACAACGACCATTTTCGGGAAGGTTTTCCAATCCCGTATATTCAACTTTCACTTTAAATTCATCACTTAATCTCTGAATAAATTCAAGTCCCTCATAAGATTCATACTTATTCAGGATATGATTGATCTGGTCTTGTCTGATCAGGATTTTTAGCAGTTTTATCAGCTGGTAAGGCATTTTTTTCAAAAATCCTGAATTACCGGATGCAATAATTTCATCAAGGTCTATATATTTTTTTTCCATCTTTTACTCAGGCATTTTGTTCCGTTAAATAATGTGATATGGATTCATCACTTAATTTCTTTCCCAGCGAGATCAATTCATCCGCTTTAAAAAACTCAAAAGTTGAGGCACTGTCTCCCGGCACATTGATGACGATGTCAGGTTGATGAATACGAATACTCAATTGAGCAATTTTGGACAGCATCATCGTAGAGATGGTTGTCAACAAGCCAATATATCCCAGGCTTTTTTTATCGCTTGTCGAGATAATTCTTAGCAGCGAATTTAAAAATCCTGACCTATCGTTATCTTCATCATCTTCATTTTCTGACTCGGAACCCTGAGCGTATTTTCCTTCAATAGGACCATAAAGATTGACAACTACCAGTAACGATGATTCAACCGGTTTAATGTGATCAAACGGAATTGGGTTCAACACGCCGCCATCAACTAAAATAGTCTCCAAATGATGTACCGGAGTGATCAAAGCCGGTATGGCTATGGAAGCCCGGGCTGCATCGTAAAAACTTCCCTGATCAAAAACCATTTCTTTTCGGTTCAAAACATCAGTTGCCACAGCTACATAAGGAATTTCCATATCTTCGATGAGGACATCCGGAATAAAAGTTTTCATTTTATCAAATACTTTTTCGCCTTTGATCAATCCTTTTCCTGTCAGGGCAAAATCCATCAAACCCCAGACTGCACTTTTATCCAGTGTTTTGATCCATTTTGTGTAATCATCCAACTTGTCCATTGCATATAAACCACCGATCACCGCTCCGATAGAAGAACCGCAAACCGACTTTATGCGGAATCCATGCTGCTCCAAAGATTGAATAGCTCCGATCTGAGCTAAACCTCTTGCCCCACCGCTTGATAAAACCAATCTGATATCCTTTTCCATTTCAGATTCCTATAAATATTTGGCATTCAATAGATTCCAATTTAAAAAACAGGCCCAAAGCTGTTAGATCAGGTAGAAAAAAACAGGCTTCAACATAAAAAACCTGTTAGATGTCCAATTGAACGTATTTTTCCATAACTTATTTTGATGAGACCCAATTTTCGAATGACTGACGATCTTTTGTATTGAGACAACTGTCTTTGACCAAACCTCCTTTCCTCGCCATCCAAACTCCGTAGACCAGGTCCTTAATACCACGTATATGGTGGGCATCCGGTGATAAGCAAATCCCAACACCTCGCTCCATGGCATAAGGCAGCCAACGCCAATCTAAGTCAAGCCTGTGCGGATTGGCATTTATCTCAATAACCACCCTGTTGGCAGCACAGGCATCAATAATTTTCTTATGATCAACCGGATAACCTGATCTACTCAATAACAAGCGGCCTGTCAGGTGTCCCAAAATCCGGGTTGAAGGATGTTCTATCGCTTTGATCAGTCTCACAGTTGCAGTATTTTCATCCATTTTGAGCACTGAATGTACTGAGGCGATAACCACTTCAAATCCCGTGATGAAATCATCTCTGTAATCCAGCCTTCCATCAGTTAATATGTCTGATTCGATCCCTTTAAACACTTTAAAATCGGGCCAGCGCTCATTGATCTTATCAATTTCTCTCCATTGCTGTAGCACTCGATCTTCTGTCAGACCATTGGCATAAAAGGCAGATGCTGAATGATCCGTTAACAACAGATATTGGTATCCGGCTTCTTTACTGGCAACGGCCATCTCTTCTACAGTATTATTCCCATCACTCCAACTGCTATGGGCATGAATAACACCCTTAATATCATCAAAATCAAGCAAATTATCAATACAAGTCACTTTTTTCCCATTTGACATCGCGATCAAATCCAAACATTCAGCGGGAATGTTTTGAAGTTCAGCCATGCTATAAGGTTGGATGTCCGGATTGAAAGACTCAGGAAGTAATGATAATAAATAATTATCCTGGAAATCTTTTTGTTGAGAAAATTGGTAAGTCACCGGAATACTTTTATAATGAATCAAACCATCTTTCATGGAAAAGTCATCCAGATCATCGATTTTTTCATACAAATGCTCAGATTCTATGGTTCCGGCAATGTCTATCTGTCGGACTACTTCCATTTTTCTTTTAAGCGAACCAGTGATTTCAAACCGTGAATGAGGAAATAGTTGCCTGAATAGCTTCAACACATTTTCGCCATATTCCATCCCAACAGGTAATAACACGGCACCTTTTGAGTTTCTGAGAAAATCGATTTGATTTAAAATATCTGTTTGAGTCTTTTCACCAAAACCTTTCAAACCCACCAACCGGTTTTCCAAACAAGCGTATTCTAATTCACCCAGACTTTCCACAGCAAGTTCATTCCATATTTGGGCGATTTTTTTCGCGCCAAGTCCTTTGATTTTCAAAACATCCAAAATACCGGGAGGAGTCATCGCAATCAATTGATCCAACACTGTAATTGTGCCTTTCTCCTTCAGTTCAATGATATTCTGAGCCAGGGTTTTACCAATGCCCGGCACCGCAATCAAAGCTGCCAAATCCAATCCGATTAATTGTTGGTCACTTCGGGCAATCGACTGATAAGCATTCGCATACGTTCTGATCTTGAAGGGATTCTGCTGGTGCAGCTCCATCAGTTTTGCTATCTGGTCAAAGTATTTTGCGATCGTTTTATTGTCCATATCCTTAGAATTGCAAGCAATATATTAATTTTTTTGTTAATTTATGAAAACAGCTTAATTTTGTTTTACCAAATGAGCTTTAGTTTGTATGGCACCAGGTCAACTGATAGAAATACAACTCATTTGATTTGTCCTGGCTGTCCTTCTGAAACAGGCAGAAACTGATAATGATCTGTTTTCCGGCAAATAATTAATTACTAAAAGCCGAAAAACATTAAATATTTTGATTTAATTAAAAAAAACAACAAAAAGAAATTACAATGAAACATTTATGGGTATTCATTTTCGCACTATTGATCTTGGGATGTCAGAAAAAAGATGCACCAAAAGGAGGCACTGAATTTAGTCTGGATGGATTTGTCACTGAAAAAATCGAAGGAACCAACTTTATGAGCGCCACGAGGACGAATGCCGCGGGCATTTTAACGGATGAAGGAATTCTGAAAAATGGAAAGCAACATGGCCCCTGGAAAGCTTATGAACCCAACAGAGGCTACATGGAATCTATTACTTATTTTAGTGACGGAGAACAAATGGGACCGGTTTTGAAGTTTGATTCAAGAGGTACCGTCATCGAAGAGGCAAGTTATCTGGATGGAGAATTACATGGCAAAACTGTAAAGTACAGGTATGGCCTGAAAATCGCTGAAAGGAATTATAAAATGGGAAAACCTGATGGCAAGCAATATGATTTCTACGATAATGGAAAAATCATGCAAATCGCAGAGTTTAAAGATGGTGTTCAGGATGGATTATTCGAATACTACACATTTGAAGGCGAAAAACAAATGTCATATCAATATAAAAATGGTCAGAAAATAGCCGGGGGCCTGATAGACGAATCCAAAAAAGAGAAAAAATAATCCTCAGGCACATTAATTGAAGCCGATTTTCAAGCATTTTCCTGTTAAAACAGGTTGATTGGAAATGACGGCTTCCTTGTTATTTTACAGATGATTAAGGAGGCGATACAAATTGAACCTGGATGGTTGAAAGTACTGAAAGATGAATTCAGAAAGCCATACTTTTCTGAAATTAAATCCCAATTGCTTGCAGAATTTTCTTCTGGTCAGATAGTGTATCCTCCTGGAAAACTGATGTTCAATGCATTTAATAAAACACCTTTTGACAAGGTAAAAGTGGTCATTCTTGGTCAGGATCCGTATCATGGCCCGGGACAGGCAATGGGATTGAGTTTTTCTGTTCCAAAAGGGATTGAAATCCCAGGTTCACTGAGAAATATTTACAAGGAACTCAGACTGGATATTGGATTTGATGCTCCCGACCACGGTGATTTGACCTCCTGGGCTGAGCAGGGTGTTTTTCTGTTGAATGCTATGTTGTCAGTCAGACACAAATCGCCGGGATCTCATGCAAAAATGGGATGGCAATTCTTCACGGATGAAGTAATACGCCAGTTATCAGCAGGCAGGGAACATCTGGTTTTTCTATTGTGGGGAAATTTTGCCAGATCTAAAAAGACGCTGGTGGATGAGAAAAAGCATCTCGTTCTTGAATCTGCACATCCCTCACCATTGACCGGAAATCAGTTTTTCAATAATCACCATTTTTCTCAAACGAATGCGTTTTTGAAAAGTCACAACATTCTACCTATTAACTGGCAAATTCAATAATGAAGCGGTTTAAATGGGATAAATCTTTAAAAAAAAATGCCCGGTTTGCATCCGGGCATTTTTATTAGTTGGCAAGATCAGATTTTTTTACCAACGAAACCAGCAGCAATGGTAAAATTGTCATCAATGATATTATCCACAACATTCGGAAAAATCTTTTTTGAATTATAGTTTACACCAAACTCTGTTCTGTCAATGACTATATCCGTTGCCTGAAGCAATAAATTGTCCTCTTCAACCTGAACCATGCCCTTAAAGCTGGCAGATTTGGTTACACCTTTAATGGTAAGATCTCCGTAAACAATTGAATTTGCTTCCGGATCACCCGTATTAGGACTGATTTTTTCAATGGTAAAGCTGGCGGTGGGATACTTTCTCACATTGAAAAAATCATCAGCATTTTCTTCCTCCAATCCCTTGAGGTGCCGCTCAAGTTTATCTTTCCATTCACCTTCAAGATCAATGCAATCAATCGTATTCAGGTCAATGACAAAAGTACCTCCGGTAACCTGTCCTTCTTTGACATAGATAATTCCTTCCTTCAGTTGGACTGTACCTCTGTGTTCTCCACCAACCTTTGTTGCATGCCAGGCAATGGTAGACGTAGTTGAATCAAGTTGAAACTTGGTTCCTTCCATGGTGGCCTTTACTGCGTCATCAGCAATTTCACCGTCTTTAGAGCTTTTTTCATTTTTACAGGCATTAAAAAATACGACCATAGTCATTAAAAGCAAAATTGAAATTTTTTTCATTTTTAATCGAAAGTTAGTTAATCAAGAAAATTTTTTTGAAAATATGATATAAATTTTTTTTTAATGAGTGGGTGCAAAAGGTTGATATGCTATGCAATTGCAAATGCAATACCCTGATCACTGATTGTTATTATTTTTTATATTGATTAAATATTTTTCTGTAAAATTCAAATATAATAAAAAATCGACAAAAGGTGCAATGCAGATTGGATTTCCAACCTGGTGTTGATCATTATACTCATATTTTAATGATCAAAGATTAATGCCTTCCTTTACGATTGCCTTCCTACGTTTTAAAGCCAAATTTTATTCTATCCGATTTTTACCCGCAATTAATTATTTCAATCCCTGTTTCGGCTTTAAACCTTCCTGGTAACAACAGTTTTCAATCAAATGCCTATACAACGTATTCTTTGATAAAATGTTTTTGTTACCAATCAAAATAAATTGCTTTTTGGTCCTCGTTAAAGCAACATTCAGTTTTCTGTCCAGCCCGTCTTTATCCGTGTCGATGATTTGGCTCAAACGTTGAACCGAATTAACTACAGATGAAAAAATAATTATGTCCCTACCTCCACCCTGGAATCTTTCGACGGTATCAATTGTAAAATAGTCAGGATCCATTGATGCTTCTCTGAAAGCATTCCTGATCTGTGCAATTTGAGCCCTGAAAGGCGTAATGATACCGATCGTATCCTGTTTGATCACTTTTCCATGCTCTTCATAGATATTTTTTAGCTGTCGGACCAATTGCGTGACCAGAAATGATTCTTCAGGATTGTGTTTTGCTAACGCTAAGGTCAAATCTGATTGCACATGGTAAAACAACATCCTTTGTTCTTTCAATATTTCTCCTTCCGCATTTTCTCCAAAAAAATCCGATATCCGGGAAGTTAATTCCGAATGTCCAGGCAAACATTTCAGGTTTTGTTCATAAAAATAAATGTTTACAAACCGCATGATCTCTTCATGCATCCGCCCCTGTTCATTCAGTTGGCCAAAAGCCCAATCCCATTGCTGCTTCTTGCACCAGAGGTACAATCTTTCAAAAAGAGACACAGATGCATCAAAAAATCCTGTTGCTTGCAGCTTTTGATCCTGAATCTTTGAAAAAGTCTGATCCTGAACCACTACAGCCGGCAATTGCTTATGATCACCGATTAAAATAAATTTTTCGAATCCTGGTAAAATACCTGTAAGCATTGGCTCCAGAATTTGGGCAGCCTCGTCAATTATAGCGATGTCCAGGCGAACGAGAGAAAACAACTCCGTTTTCCCCATTACTGAGCTGTTCGTTCCAACAAATATCCTGGTTTCGGCCAGTTTATTTTTTAAAGTACTTCTGGTTGAGAATTGCGGAAGCAGGTTTTCGAGCAAGTGATGTCTGTACTTTTCACCGGTTGAGAATCTGGAACCGATCCTGATATAATCAGCTCCATTGAGTGCATTCAATGATTCCAGAACTTCACAAATCTCATCCACAGCCCGATTTGTATATGCCATCAGCAGGAGTTTTTTATCCGTTTTTTCCAGATAAAACCGGATCGCATGTTTAAGCAAAATCGAAGTTTTTCCCGTTCCAGGTGGACCCCACAGTAAGAAATAATCCTGGGCAACAAGCATGTTGTTGAGCACCACTTTCTGATTTTGCGTTAGCCCTTCATAGTCCGGTATTTCAATGTCAGCAACAGATGGAAGAGGTGGGACTCGTCCAAGGACCAAGTCTTTTTTCCTCTTTTCCGCTTTCAAAAAATCAAAAAGTGCATGGTACATTTTCCGAAAACCACTGTCCAGAAAATCTGGTTCAATGTTCCATAGTTCATTGGATGTGAAAAGTTGTTGGTTGTATTGCTTTGACCGTAGTCTGATGGTAAAGGTATTTTTGTTGATTTCTATCAGAGTCGATCGTAAAACCTGCCTGCCCTGCCTGGCTCCTCCGGGTTCGGATGCGGGAGTCAACACGACAATGTCACCTTGCCTGAATCCTGCCATATCATTGCTCAAGTTGGTTTTCTGAAGGGTGATGATTGGTTGATCACTGGAAGATTCATTACGGATAATTTCAAGATTGGTAAATATAGCGAAACTTTCTTTCTTCTTTTCAATATCGTTTAGCCATAAATTTGCCATTCCATTATTTTCCTTTAATCCGTTGATACCCGTTTTGGCAATGTGGTGCTCTACCGAAATAAACGAACAAAAATGATTGAAATACAATTTTTCCGTCTCATCTGAATCATGATAAACCTTTTCAAATAATCCGATGCTTTCCCTCAAAAACCCATTTACATTACCATGTCTTGCCAAACACATCCCTTCAAAAAGCTCAGCTGCCGCATTGCCGTCGAGCAATGCGTTTTCAATCCTGACAATATCATTCCTTATACTGACCGCTTCCATTTGAGCAGCCTGAATGGTCGGCGCAAAGCGTATGTTCTTTTCAGGCAATTTTGAATATAATATATAATTCAGTGGCTTAATCTTTCTGTCGTAACTTGCTGAGATCATCAGGTCGTATAATAAAGTCTGCGTATAATGACTTGGGCTGAGCCCGTAAAGATTTTCCCTGAATGGACTGCCGCTTTTCAACTCAATAATGGACGCTTCCTTATTGTTTTTATGATAAAATACATCCAATCGACCTTGTAGGCCGTATCCCGGAACATAATAACTTGGCTCTACTATACAATCCGAAGGTTTTAAAGCAAGAGGTGGGAAATCCTTTGAAAGCACTCTAACCAGATTCGCATGGTGCAATTTTGCATTGTTGATGGTAAAAAGGACTTCTTCATCTTTCAACAGACAAAACTCCAGTGGCGCTATATGAAAAACAGATTTAAGCAGCGTTTCGAATGTCACACCCGGATTGTGGATCAATTCATCCAGAATATAATTGACAATATGTCCCAAAATCAGGTGTTTGGAGCTTTCTGAAGGGACAAGTTTAGCAAGCAAATAATAATCTGCATTGGCTCCGTTGGGCAAAAAACATTCTGCTACTGAGGTTACATCCACCAGATAATCAGGTTCCAGTACAATGGCTTTAGGGTAGTAGCTTCCATCTGTTGCGACACCAATATCACGGATGACAACAGGTACCGGCCAGTTTTCCCTTTTCAGGATGTCCTTGATATAATTCAAAGTATTTTGAAACAAATCCAGTTTATCGGCAAATAACCTGACTGGTATTCCATCACCTTCATCGGGCAAAAAATCAAAATACTTGCCGGTTTCTGCATAGCTGACGATCAAGCCTTTGACATAAGGATAAAAAGACTCAAACTTCAACTCGTTTTTGGTATATGCTGGCTTTTTTAAGTGAGTTCTCAGTTTTGAGGGAATCGGAAGAAGATACACATCTGACAAAAGGCGGCCTATCAGATAAAGACCAAGATCAAAGACTTGTTGATTATCATTAAATATTTGTTTATCAGATACTTCCTTCCTGAATAAATGCAATTCAAAAACGAATTCTCCCGGCAACTTATGTTGTATACCTAAAAATGCGATCCTTGCAAAAAGGGTGTTGAATAAAAGTTTTTCCAAACTTGTCAGGTCGATGATCATGCTTTGAAATACATCAAAGCAATACTGCAAAGTTCTGGTGTCCGCTATATTTTTTTTACGGCTCAGTTTTTTTAAGGCATCCAGAAATACCGGCGCTTTTTCGGATTTAAGTTGTTTGATCAAAGGTGTTTGGTTTAATTAATGCCCAAGATATGAATTTTTATCAATAAACACAAAAAACTTTTATGCAAATTAAAAAATTCCATTTTTTTAAACTTGAAGTTAAAATAACGTTAAAAACTGTCGTTTATATTTTATGCAAAATTATTTATTTGAATTGGCATTGCAAAAATTAAAATGTTTTCCTTATCTTTCGACCAAACTAAAAACAGAGATATGTTAAGAACTAAAATAGCCGGTATGGGATATTATGTCCCTGAAAAAGTTGTAACGAATTTCGATTTAATGAAGCTGATGGACACTTCTGATGAATGGATCCAGGAAAGATCCGGGATCATTGAAAGACGTTATGCAAAGAAACATGAAGAAACCACTTCAACCATGGGTGCTGCAGCTGCCCGGATGGCCATGGATTCCTGTGGAGTAAACCCCGAGGAAATTGACTTTATCATATTCGCCACTTTGAGTCCTGATTATTTTTTTCCGGGATGCGGAGTTCTTGCCCAAAGGGCATTGGGCATTAGTAAAAAAGAAATTCCTGCTTTGGACATCAGAAATCAGTGTAGTGGATTTATTTATGGATTGGAAGTTGCTGATCAGTTCATAAAAACGGGAAAATATAAAAATATTCTATTGATAGCTTCTGAATTACAATCTCATGGCCTTGACTTTACGACCAGAGGAAGGAATGTATCAGTATTGTTTGGTGATGGTGCAGGCGCTGTCATCCTGCAACCGACGGAGGATGAAGATAAAGGGATCCTCACCACACATTTGCATTCAGATGGTACTGAAGCAGAAGTATTATCTTTGATCAATCCGGGATCACACTGTGGTTATCACCTTGGGAAAGAGCAATTTGGATACCCAGATATCGAATATGGCGGAGCATTCGTGACAGACAAAATGTTTAATGAACACATGCTGTTCCCTCAAATGGATGGCCAGGCGGTTTTCAAAAAGGCAGTGACAAAATTCCCCGAAGTGATCCATGAGGCACTAAAAACTGCCGGTTATTCCACTCAGGATGTAAAACTGGTCATTCCTCATCAGGCGAATCTACGGATCAGTCAGTTTGTTCAAAGACTACTGAGATTGACCGATGACCAAATGTATAATAACATACAAAAATACGGCAATACAACTGCGGCATCTATCCCGATAGCCATGTGTGAAGCAAAGCAGGAAGGTCGGTATGCGGAAGGAGATCTGGTTTGCCTGGCCGCATTTGGCAGCGGATTTACCTGGGCAAGCGCTTTGGTCAGATTCTGATTTTATGTCGTCAAAAAACACAGATGAAGCATCCAAAGTGTTTATTGGAATAATGACAAATAATCATTTGAATCCAGCGGTATTCTTGTTGTTTTTCTAAGGTATGATTAACTGTTATTCCCATTATATGACAACCATTTACTTTGTGTGGCTCAATTGGTTTTTAGTCAATGGCTAAATTGCCAAAATCTTTTTGAAGACTGTTAAATGCTTAGCTGGCTAGAGGGTGTTCTTTAATATTCTGAAATTAAAGATATCTTTGTACAAAATGCACTAAATTTGCAGTATTAATTGAAGGGTTACACCTTGCCTGGATTTTAGGCCAAATGATAAAATACAAAAGTTGATTTACTTTAACATATATTTGGTTATAACAATATATTCTTTGTTATTAAAATATTATATATGCAAATAAATATTAATATGAAAGCATACTGGTTCATTTCACTATTTTTGATATTTATCAGTTTGAATTATCGAGCGTATACACAAGAGGTTCAGGCTATTACAGGGGCCACTGTTTTGAATGGAAAAACGGGTAACAGTCTTTACCACAAAACTGATGAGAAAAGCCTGAAAGTTTCTGAGCTTTATATAGGTGGAGAAATAGAAAACGAGGGAAAAACAGATCTGACCAAATTCTATAAACATGAGATTATTATAAAGGAATCGGTGTTGACCTCAGAAAATAACGTTGAATTCATCGGCGCATTCAGATATAAGGGATATTCTCTTTTTGACTTGTTGAACCCTCATTTACTGAAGAAAAAAAATGTTGAGATATTCAGACCTCCAATTGATTTGTATGTTGTCATAGAAAATGATAAGGGCGAAAGTGTGGTTTTTAGCTGGTCAGAAATATTTCAAACTAATTTGATACATCAAATCATTCTGGCAACGGAAGTCGCTCCCATCAAATCGTACAAAAAAGATACAGAATATAAAACAGGTGAACAATGGAAGGTGATCTCTGCATCAGATCTTTATTCCAACAGGACGCTGGAAAATCCTGTTCGGATCATGGTGAAGTCATTCGACCAAAAAGAATATGTCATCAACCGGGACATCCAACCGCTGTATAGCCATGAAATCCGGGTCAATATCAATCAGGACAGCAGTTTTGTCATTCCTGCTGTCACTGAAACGAGCCAATTAAGCAGTTACAATACCAGTTTTTTTGGTATGGGTATGGGGTATCATGACAACAAAAGTTTTGAAGGCCTCGCTTTAAAATCCTTTTTGGAAAATTCGGGTTTTGAATATGAACAAAACTGGATCCGGAATGGACTGGTTTGTGTTGCATCTGTTGACGGATACAGGGCTATTTTTAGTTTTAGTGAATTATTCAACCGTTATGATCAGGTTGGGCCAATCCTTTCAGTTTCAGACAAGGATGAAAAAAGTGGCTTTTACAGGTTTTTCCTGCCCTCAGACTTTTATGCTGACCGGGCAGTCAAGGCTGTAAAGGAATTGTACTTTTTCAAAATTAATTGATTTTCACCCACTCTTTCCGGATTTTGCAAAAATAGAACAATATCATTAAGCGATTAGTTACAGTTTCAGCGTGCACCAAAATGTTATAATTGATTGACAGTCATATTTTTAGGATATATCATGCCCCAAATAATATTTGGTGACCTATGGGATGTCAGAACAGTTCAATTACTTGATATCATAGCAATGCAACACAGAAGGAATGGCTCCGTTCATTAAATTCAATTTCACATTGGCCTTCAGTCCGATTTTATGCATGGCCTCCAAATTGCCTGAAAAAACGCATACCCTTGCGCCACTGTAGTCCTGCTTTAATCTCATCCCTATCTGGTAATAAAATTCATCGATATCATCAGATTTTAACCGGATATCGTAAGGTGGATTCATGATCAAAAAATCAGGTCGGGGATTGAGGCTTTCTTTCAAAAAATCTTTTTTCGAAAACTGTACCTGGTCTCCGAATGGCAATTGGTATAGGTTTTTTCTGGCAGAAAACATATTCTGGCGATTGATATCTGAACCATAAAACTGTATTGTAGTAGGTCCGCATATTTTTGCATCGGCATTTTCCTTAACTGCATCCCATACAGACTGCCTGAAATTTTTCCATTTCATAAAAGCATATTCCTGCCTGAATTTTCCCGGAGGAATGTTGCAATGGATCATAAAGGCTTCAGAAATAAATGTACCTGAACCACACATTGGATCATGAAAAATCTTTGCTGTTTCAAATCCGGAGGATAGCAATATTCCTGAAGCAAGTACTTCGCTGAGAGGCGCCTCTACTGAAGCCACTTTGTAATCTCTTTTATGAAGTGATTCACCCGTACTATCCAAAGAAATAGTGCATTTATTTTCAAAAATATGAATATTGACTTCAACATCAGGATTATAGGTAGACACATCAGGACGTTTCCCATATTTGTCCCTGAATTGATCAACAATAGCATCTTTCGCTTTCAATGCCATGTATTTCGAATGAGTAAAATACTGTGAACTCACCACTGAATATACTGCAAAACGCTGGTTGACATTAAAATACTCAGACCAATTGATTTCCTGCATTTTACGGTAGAACATGTGTTCATTGATTGCTTCAAATTTATGTATCGGCAACAAAACACGCAGTGCAGTCCTTAATTCATAATTGGCACGATACATATCTTTGATGTCGCCTTCAAAAAGGACAGCGCGATTGAGCACCGTGGCCTCTTCAAAACCCAGGTTTTTAATCTCCTGTTCGAGAGCAGGCTCCAGGCCTTCCAGTGTTTTTACTAAAATTTCCATGGAGATCAGGTTTGGATAACGCCAACATTGAATTTTTCAATTTCACCATGATTGGCCGCTTCCAATGAAATAGAAATAAACTTTCGGGTTTCACGCGGGTCAATGATCTCATCCACCCAAAGTCTTGATGCAGCATAATACGGGCTGGTATGACTTTCATATTTCGCCTGAATTTTTCCAAATAGTTCTTTCTGACTCGCTTCATCCACCTCCTTCCCCTGTTTTTGAAGGGCAGAAACCTGGATCTGTGTCAGCACTTTGGCAGCTTGCGTTCCACCCATTACAGCAATTTTTGCCGTTGGCCAGGCAAAAATAAACCTGGGATCATAAGCTTTTCCGCACATCGCATAATTCCCTGCTCCGTAGGAATTGCCCAAAATGACAGAAATCTTAGGCACAGTCGAGTTTGAAACGGCATTGACCATTTTAGCTCCGTCTTTGATGATCCCACCATGTTCTGCCCGCTTCCCAACCATAAATCCTGTGACGTCATGTAAAAATATCAGTGGAATTTTCTTTTGATTACAAACCATGATAAATCTTGTCGCTTTATCAGCAGAATCAGAATAGATCACTCCTCCGAACTGAAGTTCGCCTTTGGCAGTTTTAACCACTTCACGATTGTTGGCAACGATGCCGACTGACCAGCCATCAATTCGTGCGTAGGCTGTTATGATGGTTTTGCCATAGTCTTCCTTATAGTATAAAAGACTGCCTTCGTCTACCAAACATTCCAGCAACTCTTTAGTATTGTATGGTTTGGTTGGATCCACAGGCATTTTCCTAAGCAAAATATCTGCTGAGAACCTGGGAGGAATAGTTTCTATTCTGTCGAGTCCTGCTTTAGGAAATGAACCAATGGATTTCATCATATCCCTGACCTTATTCAAGGCGTCTTTATCATCTTTGGCGATATAATCGGTAACTCCGGAAATATTACTTTGTGTATGGGCTCCTCCCAGCGTTTCCTGATCTACTTCTTCACCGATGGCAGCTTTTACCAGGTATGGTCCGGCCAAAAAAATGGAACCGGTTTTGTCTACAATAATAGCCTCATCAGACATGATAGGAAGGTAAGCACCACCAGCCACACAGCTACCCATGATCGCGGACAACTGAGGAATACCCAAAGAGGACATTTTAGCATTGTTGCGGAAAATCCTCCCAAAATGTTCTTTATCGGCAAATATTTCATCCTGCATGGGCAGGAAAATGCCAGCGGAGTCTACAAGATAAATCACGGGCAATCTGTTCTCCATTGCGATTTCCTGGGCTCTGAGGTTCTTCTTGCCAGTTAAAGGAAACCAGGCACCGGCTTTTACGGTTGCATCATTGGCAACGATCATACAAAGCCTTCCACTGACATATCCAAGACCAATGATCACACCCGCTGCCGGGCAACCTCCATGTTCTTCATACTGTCCATATGCAGTAAACAGGCCAAATTCAAAAAAATCCGTATCCTCATCGATCAGATAACTGACTCTTTCCCTGGCTGTGAGTTTACCCTGATCTGCCTGTTGCTGAAGTCTTTTCTTACCACCTCCGAGGCGTATTTCATCTCCTCTGTGTTTCATTTTACTGATCAGTAATTTCATTTCATCAGCATTTCTTTCCAGCATTATTTTTTGCTCGTCTGACATGTTCATGTTTTATTTTGCAAGATACGAATAATTCATGTTTGAACACACAAATGTAATCAATAGGGGTTTGAGAGCATTCATAATTGTGAAATAATAACTGGATTAACTTACCACAAGTTGCAAATTATTGGTTTATCTGAAAAAAAATGTATTCATGGTTAAATAGTGGTATTTGGGTCCATACAACGTTTAACGATATTTGATAATTCATTTTAACAGATCAAATTGTTTTTAATCAGTGAATCATATATAACAACCTGTTCCTTGATTTGGATTTGAAAACTATTGTTTAATCAGCAAGAGTTAAACGCACAAAATAGGTAAAAATAATAAGATATACATTAAACTATTTAATAATATATATAAAATTATTTGTATGGACTTTATCTCATTTTATATAAAAATAAGTCCGGATTATAGAAAACCGGCAACGATTTAATTTTCTGTTTTTTTCTGAAACCCTGAAAATTCTTAAATTTCAATAAACAATGATGAAGATTTGAATTTAAATTAATTGAAAAGTCTGGTATTTAATGAGCAGACATTGCATTGAATGCCAAGATAAAGCAGTAATATTGCCAGCTTTTTAAAACAGACCTTAATATTATGTTAGAAATCAGGAATATAGCCATTATTGCACACGTTGATCACGGAAAAACCACCTTGGTGGACAGATTGCTTCAACAGGTTAAATTATTCAGGGACAATCAGGTTGTAAATGATCTGGTTCTGGACAACAATGACCTGGAAAGGGAAAGAGGCATCACTATCCTTTCAAAAAACGTGTCAGTCAGATATAAAAACACTAAGATCAACATCATCGATACCCCGGGTCACTCTGATTTTGGCGGTGAAGTGGAACGAGTACTGAATATGGCAGACGGTGTTTTGCTAGTAGTAGATGCATTTGAAGGTCCAATGCCTCAAACGCGTTTTGTTTTGGGAAAAGCCATAGATTTGGGATTGAAACCCATCGTTGTGATAAACAAAGTGGATAAACCTAATTGCAGGCCTGAAGAAGTACAGGAAGCAGTATTTGATCTGATGTATAATTTAGGTGCTACGGAAGACCAGCTTGATTTTCCAACCGTTTATGGTTCTTCAAAAAATGGTTGGATGTCAGACGATTATAAAAAAGAAACAACTGATGTATCTTATCTCCTTGATGTGATCATCGAGCACATTCCTATGGCAGAACACGTCGAAGGAACTCCACAGATGCAGATCACTTCTCTTGATTACAGTTCTTATGTTGGTCGGATAGCAGTTGGCAGGCTGACCAGAGGAGTACTTCAGGTCAACATGCCGGTTTCCCTGGTAAAAAGAGATGGAACAATCAACAGGTCAGTGATCAAGGAACTGTATACATTTGAGGGATTGGGCAAGGAAAGGACAAAATTACCTGTTCAAAGCGGAGACATTGTTGCTTTGATGGGTATAGATAATTTTGAGATTGGAGACACCATTACAGATATAGAAAATCCAGAAGCGTTACCACCTTTACAAATCGATGAACCTACCATGAGTATGTTGTTCACCATTAACAACTCTCCGTTTTTTGGCAAGGAAGGTAAATATGTAACATCCAGGCATTTGAGAGATCGATTGTACAAAGAGATCGAAAAAAACCTGGCTTTAAGAATTGAAGAAACAGATTCACCTGATTCTTTACTGGTATTTGGAAGAGGAATATTGCATCTGAGCATATTGGTAGAAACGATGAGACGGGAAGGCTATGAATTCCAGTTGGGCCAGCCAAAAGTGATCATAAAAATGGTTGATGGTGTGAAATGCGAACCTGTAGAAGTACTTTCTGTGCTGGTACCCGGAGATTTTTCAGGCAGAGTGATCGACCTGGTGACTACCAGGAAAGGCGAATTGCTGGAAATGAATCATCGGGGTGACAGGATGAGCATAGAATTCAAGATCCCTTCCAGAGGAATCATTGGATTAAGGAATAATATCCTGACAGCTACTGAAGGTGAAGCGATCATAGCACACAGGTTTGACAGTTTCGAGCCCTGGAAAGGAGAGATCAACACACGTATAAACGGAGCGCTTATCTGCATGGAAACCGGCAGCGCAATTCCATTTGCAATCTGGAAATTGCAGGACAGAGGCAGATTTTATATCAATCCGGGTGAAGATGTATATACAGGTCAGGTGATCGGCGAAAATACCCGTGGAAATGATCTCGTGGTGAATGTTGGAAAAACAAAAAAACTGACAAACATGCGTGCTTCAGGTACTGATGAAAAAGTGCTCATCATTCCTGCCATTAAGTTTTCTCTGGAAGACTATATGGAAAATATCCGGGACGATGAATACCTGGAAGTAACCCCCAGATCTTTAAGGCTGAGAAAGATCTATCTGGATGAGAATGAACGCAAAAAACACAGTCGCACGGTATCTGCTGAATAGCAAAGTATAATTTTGTTTCTTCATGTTTGAAGCGATAATCCTGATACCAGTTGAAGCTGATTTTTAAAAAATTAGAAGTATGTGGACAATAATCATAAAATGAAAATGGTGAAACGGATGATTCCCTGGTCGACAAAATTTCAATCACCAAAAGTATCTGAACAAAAAAATAACCATTGATTTCTTATCCATCCAATATTCTCAGCTGGAAAACGATTCAGATAGTTTTTTGGATGAACTGAATTGTCAGATTAGTTGGTTGCACATTGCTATTAAACATCCATAAGATTTTTCAATGTTGAGTCAGCTCCGAAAAGTCCAATTTGTGGATTTTCAAACTTTTTTTATCCCAATCTACTGATGCCATAGGTCAGCATAAGACTAAATGAAAACAATTGAAAATCAACAAATTAAAAATCCCCCTTTAAAACGGGATCTATGGACAAAGACTTTTCGGTGCAGGCTCATGTTATATTTAACAGCGAATCTTTAGATTGATATCGTTTCGAATTAAAACTCTTTTAATGAAAAAAGTACTTCTCCTCCTCGCCAATGGTTTTGAGATCCTTGAAGCAAGTGCATTTATTGATGTGATCGGATGGAATATGGTCGAAGGTGACCGGAATACAGCATTGTATACAGCCGGAAACACCAGGATAATTCACAGCACATTCAATCAAAGTTTCAATGTGGATCTGACTTTAGAGGAAGTTCAGGAAGATGCATTTGATGCTCTGGCAATTCCGGGTGGTTTTGAACAGTATGGTTTTTTTGAAGATGCATTTTCGGAAAGCTTTCAAAATATGATTCGTGCTTTTGACAAACAGAGAAAAGTGATCGCTTCTGTTTGTGTCGGGGCATTAGCTTTGGGGAAAAGCGGAATATTGGAAAACAGAACTGCCACAACTTATTGTCTGAATCCTGTCCGAAAGCAACAATTGAAGGATTTTGGTGCACAAATCAGCGATCTGCCCATTGTAAATGAAAATCATATCATCAGTTCTGATGGTCCATCCACTGCAATTAATGTTGCTTTTTTATTGCTGGAAAAACTGACATCATCAGAAAATGTTTTGCATGTCAGAAAATTGATGGGTTATGACAGGGAAAAACCCAAATAAAATTTGCAAAATAAAAAACTGGTGCTTCGTGGAAGGTTCATTACAAGAGTGCAATTTCCAACCGGGAAACACCAGTTTAAATGAATTTATGTTTCATTACAAAAATCAGATCAAGCTGAGCAATTCGGCCATTCTTTTGCCGATATCTGCAGGAGATACTACCACATGAACATTATTCTCAGACAGGATCTTCATTTTGGCTTCAGCGGTATCTGCGGTTCCCCCAATGATGGCGCCTGCATGTCCCATGGTTCTTCCTTTTGGTGCTGTCTGACCTGCAATAAAGCCAACTACCGGTTTGGTACCATGCGCTTTAACCCATTTCGCAGCATCAGCCTCCATATTTCCGCCGATTTCGCCGATCATGATGATGCCATCTGTATCAGGGTCTTCCATTAAAAGTTGTACAGCTTCCATGGTGGTAGTTCCAATAATAGGATCACCCCCGATGCCAATACAGGTTGACTGTCCTATCCCTAACTTTGTCAACTGATCCACTGCTTCATAAGTTAATGTCCCTGACCTGGAAACAACGCCAATCCTACCTGGTTTGTGAATAAATCCAGGCATGATACCCACTTTGGCTTCACCTGGTGTGATAATACCCGGACAATTAGGTCCGATCATTCTCGTATGATGTGCATCAAGATAAGCTTTGACTTTTACCATATCCTGAACCGGAATGCCTTCGGTAATGGCTACAACCAGTTTTATCCCGGCTTCAGCTGCTTCCATGATGGCATCGGGAGCAAAAGCAGGTGGAACAAAAATAATGGAAGTGTCAGCCCCTTCGTTGGATACGGCATCAGCTACTGTATTGAATACAGGTTTATCGAGGTGTTTCTGGCCGCCTTTTCCAGGTGTAACACCGCCCACCACATTGGTTCCATATTCTATCATTTGAGTGGCATGGAATGTGCCCTCATTTCCTGTAAAACCCTGAACTATTATCCGGGAATGTTTATTAACTAAAACGCTCATATTATTTTACTCTTTGATTTCATCTACATAAAGATACACAGTTTCATCAGGTTTGTGCATAAAATACTTTTCCCTTGCGTATTTCTCCGGATATTGCTGCATGGACGCCCATTCTTTCTTAACTTTTTCAAGTTTTTGAGTATAGGTTATTTCTTCGTTTTCAAGAACCCTGATCTGATGATTCAATTTTCGTTGAACCAACATACTCCTGTTATCAAAAAACACGATCCAAACAAAAAAAACGAAAAATATTGCAACAAATCTTTTGTAAGTCTTTAATAATCTTGTAATTGTTTGTTTCATACCCGTCAAGCCATTATATTAAAAAACAAATATATATATAATAACCTTATCAACAAAAAATTACATATACTTTTTGGATCTTAACCCTTACATATTTCTAAAGGTATTGCCCGGGAAATATCCCATATCGCCTAATTCTTCTTCGATTCTGAGTAATTGGTTATATTTTGCAATCCTGTCTGTCCTGGAAGCAGATCCTGTTTTGATCTGACCCGTATTGAGTGCAACTGCCATATCTGCTATGGTAGTATCTTCTGTTTCACCGGATCTGTGGCTCATAACAGCTGTATAGCTATTGCGTTTCGCCAGATTCACGGCATCGATGGTTTCTGTCAGTGATCCAATTTGATTCAGTTTAACGAGAATCGAGTTGGCGACTTTTCTTTCAATCCCCATCAGAAGTCTTTCGGAATTTGTGACAAACAAATCATCACCAACTATCTGGATTTTTCCACCCAACAGTTCTGTCATTTCCCTGAATCCTGTCCAGTCATCTTCTGCCAATCCATCCTCAATTGAAATGATCGGATATTTATAAACCCATTCTTTCCAGTAGTTGACCATCTCTGAAGAAGTCAGTTTATCCCCGCTGGATTTGAAAAGGTGATATTTTTTTTCTTCTTCTATATAAAATTCTGAAGCTGCTGGATCCAATGCGATCATGATGTCTTCACCAGGTCTCAAACCAGCTTTTTCGATGGCCATCAGTACTGTTTCTATGGCCTCATCATTAGATTTTAAGTTAGGCGCAAATCCTCCTTCATCTCCAACATTGGTAGAGTAATTTTTGTCAGCCAGTACTTTCTTCAATGCATGAAATACTTCAGTTCCCATTCTTAATGCTTCAGAAAAATAACTTGCTCCAACAGGCATGATCATAAATTCCTGAAAATCTATACTATTATCTGCATGCGATCCACCATTCAAAATGTTCATCATTGGAACAGGCAAAACGTGTGCATTGACACCTCCTACATAACGATACAACGGCTGACCGGACAATTCTGCAGCTGCTTTTGCGATTGCCAAAGATGTTCCTAAAATTGCATTGGCGCCTAACCTGGATTTGTTTTTTGTTCCGTCAAGATCGATCATCATCTCATCCAGGCGAATCTGGTCAAAAATATTTTGGCCAACCAATAAATCTCTCAATTCATTATTGACATTTTCACAGGCTTTCAAAACACCTTTGCCATTAAACCTCAATTTATCTCCATCACGCAATTCAACAGCTTCATGTACACCTGTGGAAGCTCCTGATGGAACAGCTGCCCTTCCAATGACATTTCCAGAAGTAAGTACTTCCACTTCAACTGTGGGATTTCCCCTTGAATCCAAAATTTCACGTGCTCTGATATCTTTTATTTCTGACATTTTGATAGATTTTTTCGTTAAAAAATAAAGTGCAAAGATACGATTTAGGCTTGGTTTTATACACTAAAAGAACATTAATTGTATGTTGAATTATTCTGAATTTCCCTGGAAAAGGAATTACAGTTATGTAAATATTTAGGTTGTGGCAAATTTGATCAACTGATGGAATGACGAAAAAGATATCATCATCATATAGTTTATCCATTTTTAAATGAAAGATATCAATTTCAATCATTCAAAAAAATGAACGCATTTCAATACAGAATTTCTACAGATAATGTGCTATGATACAAAATTGCTTCAAATCTTATTAATGAATGCCATGTTTTACATATTTGAAAAATACTTTACAAAAGCGATGCATATTTGATCCTACATTTGTTGTAACGAGCCTTCACAAACAATCTGATGAATAATAAATTAAGGGAGAAAACTGAAAATCGGAAATCTATGGGAAGTATTATCCTAAACTTGTATCATCCAATAGAAATAAAAAAAAGCCTCACGTTATAAAACGGAGGCTCTAATATTTTGAAAATCAGGTTTTTACTCTTCTTCCTGGGTTGTTTCACTTTTTTTCGGTTCAGCAACAGGTTCCGCAACGGTGGTTGCAGTAGCTGCAGTTGCAACACCTTCTTTAACAGAGGTTCCTTTTCCTCCTCTTCTCCTTCTGGTAGTTTTTACAGTTTTATCACTTTTTGCGTTCAGCAACAACTCGTTAAAATCAACCAATTCAATCATGGCCATTTCAGCTCCATCACCTTTTCGGTAGCCCATTTTTATGACACGGGTATAACCACCAGGTCTATCCCCTACTTTTGGAGCAATCACATCAAATAATTCATTAACACACTCCTTACTTTGCAGATAAGCAAAAATAATTCTTCTGGAATGTGTTGTGTTTAATTTGGATTTAGTTACAAGTGGCTCAAAATACACTTTTAAAGCTTTTGCTTTGGCAAGTGTTGTAATGATTCTTTTGTGTGTAACCAATGCAATGGAAAGGTTTTTCAATAAGGCATCCCTATGCCCTTTCTTCCTTCCAAGATGATTAAATTTTTTACCGTGCCTCATAGGACTCAATTTATTGTATCACTTTATGAACAGGACCACCGGTCATCCAGCGTTCAATCAGTTAATACAGGTTTACAATTACAAAAACGGACTTTTTTTTGTGCCGGCTTAATCAATTAGCTTTTCTCTATTTCAATCTGGTATTTAGAAAGGTCAAGACCAAAAGTCAGGCCTTTTTCAACCAGTAACTCTTCAATTTCAACCAATGATTTCTTTCCAAAATTCCTGAACTTCAGCAATTCATGTCTTTCATATTCCACCAATGCACCTAAAGTATCAATTTTAGCAGCTTTAAGGCAGTTAAAGGCTCTCACAGAAAGATCCAGGTCTTCCAGAGGAGTTTTTAGCAATTTCCTCATATGCAGAACATGTTCATCCACAACATCTTCACTCTTAGATTTTGAATCCTCGAAAGTGATATTTTCATCAGTGATGAGCATGAGGTGTTGAATCAATATTCTTGAAGCTTGTTTTACAGCTTCTTCAGGGTGGATGGTTCCATCCGTCTGAATGGTCAGTTCCAGCTTTTCATAGTCAGTTCTTTGTTCGACCCTTGTATTTGAAACTGTATAGGAAACCTTTTTAATAGGAGTATAAATTGCATCAACTGGTATGGTGCCAATGGTTTCAATCTGTTCTTTACCCACTTCAGCAGGCACATAACCCCGGCCTTTGGTTATGGTCAACTCAACCTCAAGGTTGACAAATGTTTCCATATTACAAATAACCAAGTCAGGATTTGCCACCTTAAACATGTTGGTAAATCCTTCAATATCACCCGCTGTAAAAGCATTTTTTCCTGTGACTGTCAGATAAATTTTCTTTTCCTGAGCAGCATCTTCCTCGTTTTCCTCAAAAATTTTCTTTAGGCGAATTTGTTTAATATTAAGTATTATGTCTACTACATCTTCTACTACGCCTTTGATGGTAGAAAATTCATGATCAACACCAGCAATCCGCACTGAAGATATCGCATAACCTTCCAATGAAGAGAGCAGCACCCTTCTCAAAGAATTGCCCAAAGTATGGCCAAAACCTCTTTCCAAAGGTTTGAATTCAAAAACTCCTAAAAAATTATCTGCTTTCTGCAGTTTGATCTTTTCAGGTCTCTGAAAATTTAATATGCTCATAAATAAAATCTAATTAAGAAAGAAAGTAAGCAATAGCAGACTATTACTTAGAATAAAGTTCAACGATCAATTGTACATTGATATTCTCGGGAATTTGTTCAGCTTCCGGGTAAGCAAGGAATTTACCTGTCATTGTATCAGGATTGAATTCCAACCATCCGAAATTTCTTACATCAGATTTCGATTTTACATTATTTTGGATCAGCTCAATTTCTTTTGAACTGCCTTTTACAGTAACAAAATCACCAGGTTTCAAAGTGAATGAAGGGATGTTTGTAGGTATACCATTGACCACAATATGTTTATGAGATACCATTTGCCTTGCTGATCTTCTGGTTTTTGCAATGCCGAGTCTGTAAACGGTGTTATCCAACCTTGCCTCCAAAAGCTGCAGCAACACAGTACCAGTTACCCCTTCTTTTCTGCTGGCAAGCTCGAAAAGGTTCCTAAACTGAGTTTCAAGCAAACCATAGGTATACTTGGCTTTTTGTTTTTCAGTAAGCTGGACAGCATAATCTGATGTTTGTCCTTTTCTCTTATTCGGACCGTGTTGACCCGGTTTGTATTTTCTTTTATCAAACGCTCTGTCGGGACCGAAAATAGCCTCTCCGAATGATCTAGCTTTTTTAGTAGCTGGGCCTGTATATCTTGCCATTGTTCAAATAAATTCTATAATTAATTAAACTCTTCTTCTTTTTGGAGGACGGCAGCCATTATGTGGAATGGGTGTTACATCCGTAATACGGGTAATTCTTATACCTACACCATCTATAGCTCTGATGGCAGCTTCTCTACCAGCACCCGGACCTTTAACAAAAACTTCGAGTGTGCGCATTCCTGCATCATAAGCCACTTGTGCTGCATCCTTTGCTGCCATTTGTGCAGCATAAGGTGTATTCTTTTTAGAACCTTTGAAACCTGATTTTCCAGCGGATGACCAGGTAACTACCTGTCCTGCTTTATTGGTTAAAGTGACAATAATATTGTTGAAACTAGCCTGAATATAAGCTATCCCAATAGGGTCAACAACTATTTTCCGTTTCTTCTTAACAACTTTACCTTTTGCCATTGAATTAATATTCTAATGTAAATATGATTTATTCCCTATTAACCTTTAGGTGCTACCTTTTTATTAGCAACCGTTTTCTTCTTACCTTTCCGGGTTCTGGCATTGGTTTTGGTACTTTGCCCCCTCACAGGAAGACCCTTTCTGTGTCTGAGTCCACGGTAGCAGGCTATATCCATCAACCGCTTTATATTCATGGAAACTTCTGTCCTTAATTCACCCTCTACCTTATGTTCTGTCTGAATAATCTGTGAAATTACTCTTACATTTTCATCAGTCCAGGCTGAAACTTTAATATGTTCGTCAATACCTGCCTCTGCGAGAATCTGGGAAGCCTTACTTCTGCCAATTCCATAAATATAGGTCAAACCTATTACTCCTCTTTTATTTTTAGGAATGTCTACCCCTTCAATTCGTGCCATAACAATTAAATTTAACCTTGACGTTGTTTATATTTCGGGTTCTTTTTGTTTATCACATAAATCTTCCCTTTCCTTCTAACGATCTTGCAGTCTGCAGTTCTCGTTTTTATAGATGCCCTCACTTTCATCTTTTGAATATTAAAACTTTATGTATTATTACTTCTTATCAATCCAAAATGATTTTTAAATAGTCATAAAAATCTGATTGACTTTCTATTAATCTATGACTTATATCTATATGTAATCCTTCCCCTGCTCAAATCATATGGGGAAATTTCTACTTTTACTTTGTCGCCAGGTAATATCCTGATATAGTGCATACGCATTTTACCTGAAATGGTAGCGATTATAAGGTAATCATTTTGAAGTCTAACCCGGAACATTGCGTTCGAAAGCGCTTCTTCAATAATCCCATCTTGTTCAATAAGTTGTTGTTTGGACATACCCTAAAAAATTGGAGTGCAAATATCTAACTAATTTTTATATTTCCCTAAGATTTGGGTTGTTTTTAATTGCATTCTCAACAAAACTATGGTCAGAAAGGATATCTGCTTTATTTTTTCCAACTGCTATTGAATGTTCGTAATGAGCAGAAGGTTTTTTATCCCTCGTTATAATGGTCCAACCATCATTCAATTGTCTGACTCTGTAGTCACCTAAATTTATCATTGGTTCAATCGCAATTACCAAACCTTCCTTAAGTACAATTCCTTTTCCTCGTTTTCCGTAATTTGGTACTTCAGGCTTTTCATGTAAACTACGTCCAACTCCATGTCCTACCATTTCTCTGACCACGCCATAGCCATTTAGTTTTTCTGTGATTTGCTGAACAGCAAAACCGATGTCCCCTATTCTATTTCCAGCTATTGCCTGTTCAATTCCAAGGTAAAGCGATCGTTTAGTTGTTTGAAGCAATTTCATTACTTCTTCATTCACCTCACCTATAGCAAAGGTATAAGCACAATCGCCATGAAAACCTTCATAATAGGCACCACAATCCACCGATACAATATCACCATCCACAAATTCAGTATCATCAGGTATTCCATGAACCACCACTTCATTTCGTGATACACAGAGCGTGGCAGGAAAACCTCCATATCCTTTGAACGAAGGTGTTGCTCCGTGATCTCGTATAAAACTTTCTGCTAATTTATCGAGTACTTTACCCGTCAATCCCGGTTTAAGTACTTCAGCAATCATTCCTAAAGTTTTTGAAACTATTAGATTGCTGTTCCGAATCAATTCTATCTCGCCTTCAGTTTTATAATATATATCATTATTTCCCAAAAAAAAACTTTTCAATATTTAACAGAGAAGTCATTACCCTCCTCCAAGTTGTTGCATACCACTTGTCTTACGACCTTTTAGCTTCCCGGATTTGACCAATCCGTCATACTTTCTCATCAACAAATGACTTTCGATCTGCTGTAAGGTATCCAATACTACACCAACGAGGATCAACAATGATGTTCCACCAAAAAACAACGCAAAAGCGTCATTCACGCCGATTGAACCGACGATGGCCGGAAATACCGAAATCAATCCAAGAAAAATTGATCCAGGCAAAGTGATCCTGGTGGTCAGATTGTCAATAAAATCCTGAGTTGGTTTTCCCGGCTTTACTCCTGGTATAAAAGAATTCTGCCTCTTTAGATACTCTGCATATTGTTTAGGGTTTACCAACAATGCAGTATAAACATAGGTAAAGACAACGATCAACACAAAAAACACGATATTATATGGCAATGATTTCCAGTTGTTCATTGCCAGTAAAAATGAATTTCCGGTCACTGCATCTTCACTTAACCAGCTTGCGGCAGTAACAGGCAAAAACATAATAGCCTGAGCAAAAATAATAGGCATAACCCCTGCAGCATTCACCTTCAATGGAATATAATCTCTTGCTCCTGCAATCGGAATAGAAGTTCCTGCAACACGGCCTACCATACGTTTTGCAAACTGAACAGGAATTTTTCGGACAGCCTGAATGATCAACACTGTAGCTAATACAATTCCGAAAAACAAAGCAAGCTCAATGATCAGTAAAAGTATATTATTATTGAATTGTGCAATAACTTCTGCAAAAAATGCCTGAGGCAGTCTTGATATGATACCGACCATGATCAACAGTGAAATACCATTTCCGATACCCTTATCGGTAACTTTTTCCCCCATCCACATCGCAAAAACGGTACCGGTTGAAAGGATGATAATATTGCCTAGCCAAAAAATGAAAGGATTTACAGACGGATCCACAGCCTCCATGGCATTCAGCTGTGCCAGATAAGCTCCACCCTGAACTAAAGTGATCAGCAATGTTAAAAACCTGGTGATCTGGTTGATCTTTTTCCTGCCAGATTCGCCCTCTTTCTGTTGTAATCTTTGAAAATAAGGTACAGCGAACCCTAATAATTGAATAATGATAGAAGAGGTAATATATGGCATGATTCCAAGAGCAAAAATAGCACCCTGGAAAAAAGCACCTCCTGTGAAAATATTCAACAATCCCAAAATGTCAGTATCGCTTTTGGCTGCTCTTGCAGCTTCCAATGCTGATGGTACTACACCTGGAAGTACAACATAGGCACCAAATCTGTAAATAGCCAGAATCATAATCGTAAATAAAATACGATTCCTTAATTCTGTTATTTTCCAGATATTCTTTAAGGTTTCAATAAGTCTATTCATGACTATATTTTTACATCTTTGTAACAGTACCTCCAGCTTGTTCAATTGCTGTTACTGCATTTTTTGAAAATTTGTGAGCAGAAACATCCAATTTGATGGTCAGGTCTCCATCTGCTAAGATTTTAACCAACTCATATTTCCTGATATAACCTTTTTCAATAAGGAATTCAGGGGTAATAACAGAAATGCTATATTTTTCTGCAATTTTAACCAGTCTTTCTATATTGAAGGGTTCGTACTCGACTC
Organism: Saprospiraceae bacterium UBA2365; assembly: GCA_002344345.1. GTDB lineage: Bacteria > Bacteroidota > Bacteroidia > Chitinophagales > Saprospiraceae > UBA2365. The sequence goes on along the minus strand of DDTL01000140.1, from coordinate 23,533 downwards.
TGAAGGGATTTTTAAAACCTCTTTTAGGCAATCTCATTTGAAGTGGAGTCTGACCACCTTCGTAATTTCTCTTGGTATGATAACCTGCTCTTGATTTTGCACCTTTATGACCTCTTGTTGCCGTTCCACCATGACCGGAACCAGGTCCTCTGGCTATTCTTTTCTGACTTTTTACAGAATTTGCGGCGGGTTTAAGATTATGTAACTCCATATATCTTTAATTTAATTGCTTATTAAAGCATTTCAACTTTTAACAAATGCTGAACTTTCTTAATCATCCCTTCTACCTGGGGGGAAAGTTCTTTTTCAACAGTCTGATTCATTTTGTTGATACCAAGCGCGATCAATGTATCTTTTTGTCTTTGGGGTCTTTTAATTGTGCTTACAACCTGCGTTAATCTAATTTTTGCCATATCAATCTATTTAGCGTATCAACCATTATAAATTTTATCCATCTTAATTCCTCTTTGACGGGCAATGTCATAAGGGTTCCTCAATTTGGCAAGTGCATCTACAGTTGCTTTGATAACGTTGTGAGGATTCGATGAACCTTGAGATTTTGCCAAAACGTTATGATAACCGGCAGTTTCAAGTACTGCACGCATAGCACCACCAGCGATCACACCTGTTCCATCAGCTGCAGGTTTGATTAAAACCCTGCCGCCTCCATATTTCCCCAATTGTTCATGAGGTATAGTTCCTTTAATGACCGGAACCTTTATCAGGTTTCTTTTCGCTGCTTCAACAGCTTTCGCAATGGATTCGGAAACATCTCTTGCTTTTCCAAGACCATAACCTACTATCCCATTACCATCTCCTACAACTACAATTGCTGCAAAACTAAAAGTTCTACCCCCCTTTGTGACCTTGGTTACACGGTTCAGCGCAACCATTTTTTCTTTCAACTCTCCAGCTTCAGCAGGGCTAACCCTGTATAAAAAACTATTTGACATTGCAATAACTTTGATTCATTAAAAATTCAAGCCTCCTTTTCTGGCTCCTTCAGCCAATGATTTGACAATACCATGGTATGGATAACCACTTCTGTCAAAAACTACACTTTGTATATTAATAGCTAGTGCTTTGGCAGCGATTTCCTGTCCAACTTTATCAGCTTGTTCCGTTTTGTTTCCGGCAGCAAGTGGTCCTTTGAGTGATTGAGAATTAGCTAATGTAATTCCGGCTTCATCATCAATAAGTTGGCAGTACACTGCGTTGTTACTTTTATAAACAGACAAACGAGGCCTTTCTGCAGTACCGCCAATTTTACTGCGGATTCTCATTTTGATCTTGTTCCTTTTGATCTCTTTGCTTTGATTTCTTCTGCTCATTTCAACTTAATTTAAGTCTATTTCTTACCTGCTGTTTTACCCATTTTCCTTCTGACTTCTTCACCAACGAATCGTACACCTTTTCCTTTGTATGGTTCAGGTTTTCTGAAAGCTTTAATTTTTGCTGCCACCTGGCCAAGCAATTGTTTATCAATTCCACTTAACCGTATAACAGGATTTTTTCCTTTTTCATTGATTGTCTCCAAAACCAGATCATCCGGTATATAGAAATATATAGGGTGAGAATAGCCCAGTGCCAATTCAAGCAAATTGCCAGTGTTACTGGCTCTGAATCCCACGCCAACCAATTCAAGTTCTTTCTGGAATCCGGTTGAAACCCCGGTAACCATATTGTTGAGCAAAGATCTATACAAACCATGCATCGATCTGAATCTGATTTGGTCATTTGGTCTTTTCACTTCAAGTACTCCATTGTCCATAACCAATTCAATATCTGGATCTATTTGCTGAACCAAACTTCCCTTAGGACCATTCACTTCAACCAGGTTTCCCTTGCTTATTTTGAGTTCCACTCCTGCCGGAATTACAATAGGAGCTCTTCCAATTCTTGACATCCTAAAAAAGTTTAAATTTTAATAAATATAGCAAATCAGTTCACCACCCACATTCTTTGTCCTGGCTTCCTTATCTGTCATAATTCCCTTTGAAGTGGAAACTATAGCGATACCATAACCATTGATAATTCTTGGTAATTTATCAACAGGAGCATATTTTCGCAACCCTGGTTTACTGATACGGCCCATTTTCTTAATAATAGGTAATTTAGTCAGAGGATCATATTTCAAAGCAATATAAATCTGCCCTGATTTGTCATCTTCTTCAAATTTGTATTTCAAAATATAACCCTGATCATACAAGATCTCGGTTATTTTTCTTTTAAGTTTTGAGCCAGGTATAACCAACATTCTATGCCCAGCTGTTTGAGCATTCCTGATTCTGGTTAAATAATCTGCTATTGGATCTGTAACTGCCATAATTCTAGTTTAATCTATTACCAACTTGCTTTTGTTACACCAGGGATCTTTCCAAAATTGGCCATTTCCCGAAATTTCACTCTGCATATTCCGAATCTTCTCATATATCCCTTAGGTCTTCCAGTCAATCCGCATCTATTGTGCAAACGGCTTGCCTTTGAGTTTCTTGGCAATTTATCCAACTCATCCCATAAACCATCGGCTTTGAGTTGTTTACGCTTTTCAGCATACTTCTCAACCAATTTTGCTCTTTTAACCTCCCTGGCTATTAATGACTTCCTTGCCATAATGATTAATTTCTTTGATTTTTGAAAGGCATTCCAAAATGTTTCAACAGTGCTAGTGCTTCAGCGTCAGTTTTAGCTGTAGTTACTATTGAAATATCCATACCTAATATCTTATTAATACTTTCCATTTTGATTTCGGGGAAAATGATATGTTCTCTTACCCCAACGCTATAATTTCCTCTTCCGTCGAATCCTTTATCACTGATTCCTCTGAAGTCTTTGACCCTTGGAAGAGCTACATTGATAAAACGATCCAGAAATTCATACATTCTGGAGTCCCTCAAAGTGACTTTAACTCCGATTACCATGCCTTCCCGCAATTTAAAATTGGAGACAGATCTTTTTGCTTTAATGGATACAGGCCTCTGACCTGTGATCAAAGAAAGATCCCGTATGGCTTCATCAATTATTTTCTTATCAAGAGCAGCTTCGCCAATACCTTGGTTGATCGTAATCTTTAATAACTTAGGTACTTCCATTGGAGAAGAATAACTGAACTGATCCTTCATTTTCTGGATCACCTCCTCTTTATACAATGTTTTTAATCTGGGTATGTAACTCATCACTTAATAATTTCTCCTGATTTTTTAGAATATCTTACCAGCTTACCATTTTCCAATTTCCTTCCAATCCTGGTTGGACTACCAGTTTTAGGATCTATGATCATAATATTGGAAATATGTATAGGTGCTTCTTTCTCGATAATACCTCCTGGTTTGTCATTGGTAGGTTTTTGGTGTTTTTTGATAATATTAACACCTTCGATGATCGCTCTTTCAGTTTTCGGAAAAACCTGAAGGACTTTTCCTTTTTTCCCTTTATAAGAACCTTCGACTACAGCAACCTGGTCACCTTTCTTGATATGCAATTTATTACCTAACATAACTCAACATTTATAAATTATAGAACCTCAGGCGCTAATGATACTATTTTCATATAATCCTTTTCCCTCAACTCTCTGGCTACAGGTCCAAAAATACGCGTACCTCTTGGATCTCCGGCAGCATTCAGTAAAACAACGGCATTATCATCAAACCGGATATATGATCCGTCTTTCCTACGAAGTTCTTTTTTGGTTCTGACAACTACAGCCTTTGTAACCGTACCTTTTTTTATACCGGTTGGGGTTGCGTTTTTTACTGCAACCACAATTACATCGCCTATGGATGCATACCTTCTTCTGGTCCCGCCCAAAACTTTGATGCAAAGAACTTCTTTAGCACCGCTATTGTCAGCAACCTTTAATCTGGATTCCGCTTGTATCATTTCCTATAATTTTGAAAAATAAATACTTATTTAGCTCTTTCAATAATCTGAACAACTCTCCAACGTTTGTTTTTGCTCAAAGGACGAGTCTCCATTATTCTGACTTTATCGCCACTATTACAATCATTCAACTCATCATGAGCCATGAACTTCTTGCTTTTTTTAACGAATTTTCCATAGAGCGGATGCCGTAATTTTCTCTCTACAAGAACTGTGACAGATTTATCCATTTTGTCACTTACTACAACACCAGTACGCTGTTTTCTTAAATTTCTTTCAGCCATGATTTTGACCGTTTAATTTTATTTATTCAACTTTCTTCTTAATAACACTCTGTCCTTTTTTGCATTAGCCTCAGGATCTGCAGCAATTTCCCTTCTTCTGATCTCTGTTCTTAATCTAGCAATATCCCTGCGTACTTCTCTTAAAGCCAGAGGATTTTCAAGCCCTTTGATCGCATGATCAAACCTGAGTTTGCCGATACGTTTTTCCGTCTCGGACAATTCAGTTAACAAATCAGCATCGCTGTAACCTTGCAATTCTTCAAATTTCTTAGTTGCCATATAATTGCACTTTTATTTATTCTACGTAATCTGGTCTCACAGAAAACATTGTTTTTACCGGCAACTTCTGGCCTCCCAAACGGAATGCTTCTCTTGCCCTTTCTTCGCTTACACCATCGAGTTCAAACATAACTCTTCCTGGTTTTATCACTGCAACATAGTGATCCAATGCTCCTTTACCTTTTCCCATCCTAACTTCAAGCGGCTTGGAAGTAACCGGTTTATCAGGAAAAACCCTGATCCACACTTTCCCTTCTCTTTTCAAATACCTGGTCAGGGAAATCCTTGCAGCTTCTATTTGTCTTGAAGTAAGAAATCCATGCTCCATTGATTTCATTCCAAAAGAGCCAAAATCTATGGTGCTGCCTTTATAAGCCAAACCTCTGTTTCTTCCTTTTTGCTGCTTCCTGTATTTTGTCCGTTTGGGTTGTAACATTTTATACCAATTTTAACATTTTCAAAAACTAATTATTCCACCCATTATTTCCTGCCTCCTCTTGGCTTAGGTCTTCTGTCTCCGCCACCTTGTCTTCTATCTTCAGGACCTCTTTCATTACCCTTCAATTTCTTTGGCACGCCAACATTTGGAGAAAGATCACGCTTGCCTAATATTTCACCCCTGAATAACCAGACTTTTATGCCAAGTTTACCATATACAGTCAATGCTTCTTTAATAGAATAATCAACGTCAGCTCTAAAGGTGTGCAAAGGTGTTCTTCCATCTTTATATTCTTCAGATCTGGCCATCTCGGCGCCATTCAACCTTCCTGAAACCCTAACTTTAATACCCAAAGCACCTGCTCTCATACTGGATTGTATTGCCATTTTCACAGCTCTGCGGTAATTAACCCTGGATTCCAGTTGCTTTGCAATACTTTCAGCTACAATCGGAGCTTCCATCTCAGGTTTTCTGATCTCAATGATATTGATTTGAATATCTTCACCTGACAATGCTTTGAGTTCTTCCCTCAATTTATCCACTTCCTGACCTCCTTTACCAATGATGATACCTGGTCTGGATGTATGAATAGTTATTGTAATTCTCTTGAGTGTTCTTTCGATAATTATACGGGCTAATCCACCTTTATTGATACGTGCCTGCAGATAATTTCTGATTTTCTCGTCCTGAACCAGTTTCTGAGCAAATTCCCTGCCACCATACCAGTTGGATTCCCATCCTCTGATGATTCCTAATCTATTGCCGATTGGATTTGTCTTTTGACCCATAATCTATATAATTATCCGTTAATTTCTTTTTCTTCAACTTCAGCTTGTAAAGCTATTTTATTTTCCACGATGATAGTCGTATGATTTGTCTTTCTTCTGAAAGGTAAAGCCCTTCCATGTGGTGCAGGCCTGAATCTTTTCAAATAAGTTCCTTCATCCACAAAGGCTGTTTTCACAATCAAACCATATTCATCCGCGCTGTTAGTCATATCATTTTTATACTCCCAGTTCGCAATGGCAGACAAAAGGAGTTTTTCGATCCAAACAGATGCTTCTTTTTTATTATATTTTAAAATGTTCAATGCTTCATCAACCTTTTTTCCTCTGATAAGGTCTACAACCAAACGCATTTTTCTGGCTGACATTGGTACATTTCTCAATCTTGCTATTGCTTCCATAGTTATTCTGTTACCACTTTTATCTATTATTTTCTATTACCGGAATGGCCTCTGAAGGTACGTGTGGGCGCAAACTCACCTAATTTATGCCCTACCATATTTTCAGTGATAAAAACCGGCACGAAAGTTTTCCCGTTATGAACCGCGATGGTCAAACCAACCATATCAGGAATGATCATTGAAGGCCTGGACCAGGTTTTAATAACCGTTTTCCTGGTACTTTCGTTGGCTTTTTCAACTTTTTCAAGCAACTTATGAAAAACATAAGGTCCTTTTTTTACTGATCTTGCCATTACTTAACTATTTAATAGATTTTCTTTTAGAAATAATTAATCTGTTCGAATTTTTGGTAAGGCTCCTGGTTTTTTGTCCTTTAGCCATAATACCAGTCCTTGATCTTGGCAAACCACCTGAAGCTCTTCCTTCTCCACCACCCATCGGGTGATCTACCGGGTTCATAACGACACCTCTCACTCTTGGTCTTCTACCCAGCCATCTCTTCCTGCCTGCTTTACCATGAACAGTCAGGTTATGATCCGGATTCGATGTAGAGCCTATTGTAGCCTTACAGGTAAGTAAAATTTTCCTGATCTCCCCTGAAGGCAATTTGACGACACCATATTTCCCTTCACGACCCATCATAATGCCATTCGTTCCTGCACTTCTGGCAAGTGCTGCGCCTTTTCCAGGTACCATTTCGATGCTGTGAATTGCAGTACCAAGTGGAATGTCCGCAAGATACATTGAATGTCCAACATCCGGGGTGGCTGTTTTCCCAGCCATTACAGTATCTCCAACTTTAAGCTTATCTGGTGCGATGATGTATCTTTTTTCGCCATCTACATAATTGAGCAGTGCAATGAATGCAGATCTGTTCGGATCATACTCAATTGAATTTACTTTAGCCGGAATACCTTCTTTATCTCTTTTGAAATCGATGATTCTATATCTTCTTTTATGACCACCACCTCTGTTCCTCATGGTCATTTTTCCGGAACTATTCCGTCCACCTGAAGATTCATGCTTTTTCAACAGGCTCTTCTCTGGCTCAGTTTTTGTCAACTCAGAATAGTCAATCCCTAATTTATACCTTAGGGAAGGAGTTACCGGTTTGAACTTTTTAATTGCCATTGTCTGAAAATTTATAGTTTTTCAAATTAAATGTCTGCGTACAGATCGATTTTTTGCCCGGCTTCAACAGTTACAATCGCTTTTTTATAAGGAGCCAAAACTCCTTTTCTGTAACCAGACCTGGTACCTTTAATTTTTATCTTTCCCGGTGTAATGACGGTATTAACCGAAACTACATTCACGTTAAACATTGATTCAACTGCTTTTGCAATCTCCACTTTGTTTGATTCCTTATCAACTTTAAAGCTATATTGATTCCTTTTTTCAGAAAGGGTTTCAGCTTTTTCAGTTATGATTGGTTTGATAAGTATTTGCTTAGCCATAGCTATATCATTAAAATATTATACGAATAAGGTACGAATTTTATCAATAGCCCCTTCAGAGAAAATCAATTTTCCCGCTTTGAGAATCTGATAAGTATTCAAATCATTCACTACTGCCAGTTCTGCTCTCTGAACATTTCGCATTGACAAAAGCATAGTTTTATCATAGTCCCGGATCACGTGCAATGATCTTTTACTACCAATATTGAGACTCTTCAAAATATCAACATAAGACTTAGTGTGTGGCTTATCAAATGAAAAATCTTCAATTACTATGACATTACCGTCAGCAGCTTTGGATGATAAAGCTGAAGCCCTGGCAAGGGATTTAAGTTTTTTGTTCAACTTAATATTGTAATCTCTTGGTTGTGGTCCGAAAACTCTGCCACCACCTCTGAACAAAGGACTTTTCAAAGATCCTGCACGAGCTGTACCGGTACCCTTTTGACGTTTAATTTTCCTGGTTGAAAGTGAAATCTCCCACCTTTCCTTAGATTTTGCAGTTCCCTGACGACCATGGGCGAGAAACTGTTTTGCAGCCAGGTACATTGCATGCTCATTAGGCTCGATACCAAACATTTCATCAGGCAACTCAATAGTCCTTCCTGTGTCCTGACCTTTTATATCAATCACATTAACTTTCATAGCTGTTTACAATTTTTCAATTATAATAAAAGAACCTTTATGGCCAGGAACTGCACCTTTGATTAGCATGATGTTCTGTTCCGGGAAAATCTTAACCACACTCAGGTTTTTCATTTTGACACGATCTCCGCCCATGCGTCCAGCCATACGCATACCTTTAACAACTTTAGAAGGATAAGATGAGGCTCCAATTGATCCAGGCGCTCTTAACCTGTTATGCTGACCATGTGTACCCTGACCAACACCATTAAAATTATGCCTTTTAACAACCCCCTGAAAACCTTTACCTTTTGAAGTTCCAATGGCAGCAATCCGGTCACCTTCTTCAAAAACATCTTCAATCCTGACTACTTCTCCCAAAGTTCTTTCATAAGTGGTTTTTTTGAATTCAACCACTTTCTTCTTAGGAGTCGTGTTGGCATTATTGAAATGTCCCAGCAAAGCTTTCGAGGTATTCTTCACCTTTGCCTCTTCGGTGGCCATTTGGATAGCTTCATAGCCATCGCTTTCGGCAGATTTCACCTGAGTTACAACGTTTGGAGCGACCTCCACCACGGTGACAGCAATGTTTTTACCAGTGTTGTCATAAACACTAGTCATACCAATTTTTTTTCCTAATATTCCATCCATGACTTTATATTTGATAAAGATAACCAGCATTCATTACCTACAATTGATAGAATGCCGTATCTAAAGTCTCTTCAAAAAATTAAATTATGTCAATTTAACCTGGATATCTACACCACTGGGAAGCTCCAATTTGGACAAAGCATCCACAGTTTTCTGGGTTGGTGTATATATCTCAATCAATCGCTTGTGGGTTCGCAACTGAAACTGCTCACGAGACTTCTTATTTACGTGCGGAGAACGCAAAACTGTAAATATTTCTTTTTTCGTAGGCAGCGGAATCGGACCCATTACAACAGCTCCGCTATTGCGAACTGTTTTCACGATTTTCTCCGTTGATTTATCAACCAGACTGTGATCGTATGAACGGAGTTTTATCCTAATCTTTTGATTCATATCCTTAAAAAATTCACTTAATTTTTAACAGGCCGCAAAGATACGACTTATTTTTAATCTACAAAATAATTCTTAAACTTTTAATGTACCTTTTGCTTTATCGATGACATCTTTGGCAATATTTGCAGGAACTGGCGCATAATGTGAAAATTCCATAGTACTACTAGCCCTTCCAGAGGACAAAGTACGCAATTGGGTAACATAACCAAACATCTCAGAAAGCGGAACATCCACGTCAACATTCACGATACCTCCGGGTCCGGTTTCCTGACCCTTAGGTAATCCTCTTCTTCTGTTGAGATCCCCAATGACCGGTCCTACGTATTCTTCCGGAGTAACAACTTTGAGCTTCATGATCGGCTCGAGCAATTGAGGATTACATTTTGCAGCAGCAGCCCGGAAACCTTCTTTTGCACAAAGTTCAAAAGCAATTGGCTTTGAGTCAACGGGGTGGGTTCGGCCATCATAAATCCTGACCTTCATACTGTCCAGCTTGTAACCGGCAAGCACCCCATTATCCATCATAGACGCAAATCCTTTCTCAGTAGGAGGCACTAATTCTTTTGGAATAGATCCTCCAAAAATATCATTCACGAACTGTAATCTTTTTTTACCATCCTTGAAGTCATCGCTTTCGAGGAATGATTGATCAGCAGGCCCGATTTCAAAAGAAATCTGTGCAAACAATCCGGATCCACCACTCTGTTTTTTCAATCTTTCTGTATGATCAATCGTAGCTGTCAGTGCCTCTTTATAATTGACCTGCGGTGCTCCCTGATTGCACTCTACCTTAAATTCTCTTCTTAAGCGGTCAACAATGATTTCCAGGTGAAGTTCACCCATTCCACTGATCACTGTCTGATTCGTGTTTTCATCAAAAGAGACCTTAAAAGTAGGGTCTTCCTCAGCCAGTTTGGCCAGAGACATCCCCAATTTATCCAAATCTTTTTGTGTTTTTGGTTCAATGGCAATGCTGATAACAGGTATCGGAAAAACCATGCTTTCCAGAATGATTGGTTTGTTTTCTATGCATAAAGTATCACCCGTTCGGATATCTTTAAAACCAACAACTGCTGCGATATCTCCTGCTTCAACGCTTTCAATCGGGTTTTGCTTATCGGCATGCATCTGGAAAATCCTCGAAATTCGCTCTTTCGAGCCAGATCTCGTGTTCAAAATATACGAACCTGCATCCAGACTACCTGAATATACCCTGATAAAAGCAAGTCTTCCAACAAATGGATCAGTGGCAATTTTGAATGCAAGCGCAGCAAAAGGTTCATCTGAGGATGGTTTTCTGTATTCAACAGCATCCGTTTTTGGATTGATCCCTTCGATACCTTCCACATCTACAGGAGATGGCAGGTACGCACAGACAGCATCAAGCAATGCCTGAACACCTTTATTTTTGAAAGCAGATCCAGCCATTACAGGTGTGATCAACATCCCTATCACTGCTTCACGAATGACTTTTCTCAATTCATCTTCTGTGATCGAGTTCGGATCTTCAAAGTATTTTTCCAGTAATGTATCATCTACTTCCGCAACTGCTTCAACCATTTTCCCTCTGTATTCTTCAACTACCTCTTTCAGATCCTCAGGAATTTCAATAACATCATAAGTCATTCCTTTGTCATCTTCATTCCATACGATTGCCTGGTTAGTGATCAGGTCAACAACTCCTCTGAAACTGGTCTCTGCACCAATGGGAATTTGCAAAGGAATCGCATTGGCTCCAAGCTTTGTTCGAATATCTTCCACAACCTTGAAAAAATTTGCCCCAGTCCTGTCCATTTTATTGACAAAGGCAATTCTGGGTACTTTATAACGGTCTGCCTGACGCCAAACGGTTTCAGATTGTGGTTCAACACCTGATACAGCACAAAATAATGCAACAGTTCCGTCAAGCACCCTTAATGATCTTTCAACTTCAACTGTGAAGTCAACGTGTCCGGGAGTGTCAATAATATTAATCGTAAATTCATTATTCTGCCATTTCCACTTTGTCCTGGTGGCAGCAGAAGTAATGGTTATACCTCTTTCCTGCTCCTGTTCCATCCAGTCCATAGTAGCGGCTCCGTCATGAACCTCCCCTATCTTATGACTTAACCCTGTATAATACAGTACCCTTTCGGTGGTTGTGGTTTTGCCGGCATCAATATGTGCCGCAATACCAATATTTCTGGTAAATGATAGATCTCTATTCTTTGCCATTTTAAAAATTCAATCTTTATCTGAAATTATGCTTTGAAATGAGCAAATGCTCTGTTGGCTTCAGCCATTCTGTGTGTATCTTCTTTCTTTTTGACAGCAGCTCCTTCACCTTTTGCAGCGGCCATCAGTTCAGCAGCAAGTTTTTCAGCCATGCTTTTTCCACTTCTCGCTCTGGCAAATCTGATCAACCATTTCATACCATTTGAAATTTTTCTGCTGGCATAAATCTCTGTTGGTATCTGGAAAGTTGCACCTCCAATCCTTTTACTTCTCACTTCAACGGCAGGCATAGCCATGTTGAGCGCTTTTTTCCATACCTCATGTGGATTTTCACCGGTTTTTTCCTGAATGATATCCATAGCATCATAGAAATTTGCAAAATTCGTACTCTTCTTTCCTTCCAACATCATGTTGTTCACGAATTTTGTAACCATAACATCACCAAATCTTGGGTCTGGTGTAATAATCCTTTGTTTAGGTTTTCTCTTTCTCATGTCTCTTTATAAATATATAATATTAAATTATTTAGGTCTTTTTGTTCCGTACTTGGACCGGCTTTGAAGTCTTCCGTTGACTCCTGCTGTATCCAATGCACCTCTCACAATCGTATATCTTACACCGGGAAGATCCTTCACCCTTCCTCCTCTTACCAGCACAATTGAGTGCTCCTGCAGGTTGTGCCCTTCACCGGGAATATAACAAATAACTTCGAACCCGTTTGTCAATCTAACTTTGGCAACTTTCCTCAAAGCAGAGTTAGGTTTCTTTGGTGTAGTGGTATAAACCCTGGTGCAAACTCCTCGTTTTTGGGGATTGCCTTTCAGTGCTTTAGATTTGCTTTTGACCTCGATGATCTTTCTTCCTTTCCGAACTAATTGATTTATAGTTGGCATATTATAATGATTAAAGAATTATTCAATAAAAAAATTCAGAGTGAATTCACCCTTTACTCAGGCATTACTCCTTGATGACTTCAAAATTCAATTTCACATGCACTTGCGGATGCAATTTCAATTGCGCAGAATGTGCTCCCAGTGTCTTCACCTCTTCGTCCAAAATGATTTTCTTCCTGTCAACATCTACATCAAACTGTTCTTTCAGCGCGTTAGCCAACTGTACATTGGTCACACTACCAAAAATTTTATCGGTAGTTCCGGCTTTCGCACCTATTTTCACAGTTTCATTTTCCAGTTTCTGAGCGATCACTCTGTATACTTCCAGCAATGCATCTTCTTTTGCCTGCTCGATCCTTTGCAGTTGTCCCAGTTTATTCCTGTTGGTTTTATTGGCAATGATGGCAAATTTTTGGGGAATAAGAAAGTTCCTTCCAAATCCATCTTTAACTTTTACAATTTCATGCTTATCGCCAACATTCTCGATATCCTGTAATAATATGATCTCCATTTTTACTTGATTTTACCTGTTTAACAATACTATTACTTCAAATAATCCGTGACATATGGTAAAATAGCCAAATGCCTTGCTCTTTTGATGGCGAAAGCTACCCGCTTCTGATACTTCAATGAATTTCCTGTAATTCTCCTTGGCAATATTTTCCCCTGAGGATTTACGAATTGAGTAAGAAATTCTGCATCTTTATAATCAATGTGTTTGATTCCAAATTTCTTAAAACGACAGTATTTCTTTCTGACGTCTCCCAAATTAGGATTCTTTAAAAACTTAATATCTTCTCTACTTGCCATAATTTTAAATTTTCATGTGGATTATTCTTCTTCTTTTATCGCAACCACTTCTTCATCCTTGTATCCTGCAGCATTCCTGACTGGAGCAGTGGGCTCCACAATTGTCCTTTTCTTTCCAATAAGGCCATTTCTCTTGTCCTCATTGTACTTAACTCCGTACTTGTCCAGTTTCACAGTCAAAAAACGCATGATACGTTCATCCCTTTTCAGCGCAAGTTCAAGTTTTGGGATAAAATCGCCACTTTCATTCACAAATTCCACACAGTAATAGACTCCTGAAGATCTCTTGTTAATCGGGTATGCCAATTGACGCAAACCCATCTCATCCAAATGCACAATCTTATTTTTCTCATTGGTAATAAGATCGACATACGTCTGAGCTGTCTCTTTTATTTCATCGCCTGACAGAACGGGATCGACGATGAAAGTTACTTCGTATTGTCGCATTGTAGTTAAAAAAAATTTAAATAGTTAAAAAAATCGGAGTGCAAAGATATCACTAATTTTATATTATCCTAAAATTCAATTGGAAATTATATTAAAACAGTATAAAAATCGCTCTGATTAAATTAATTACACCATCCTGAAGGTTTTTCTGAAAAAACACATCCAAATTGAAACCTCGATGCACATGCAGGAAAATAGACGATATAAAGTGAAAATTATTCATGTTTAGAAAGAGAAAGGATAATTTAATATATGACCCCTAATTTCCTCAAATTTTGTGATCGTTCAGGTTAATTTATCATAAAGAAAATATATAAGAACCAATATTCTGACTTTCAAACCTTTATCTTAGAATGAAAAAAGCTGAATGTTCCCGGGCAAAAGGAGGAAAAAAAGGTTCTTTCCAAACATGCTCAATTGCTCATTTTGATCCGATTTTATTATTTTTCCTTCAAACAGATTGTCGATATGAATCAAACTGATCGCTAAAATATTTACCTGACCTGGATGAGCCGGAACCAAAGAGGAAATTGATTTAAGAAGTCCGATACATCTAAAATCATCCATCGTTCACCTTTTGCTTTCCCGAAATGGTTCGCCCCATTGGATATATAAGTTACGGAGTTCAATATTCAGTACGGCATCAATACTTCATCAATTTTCTTAAACCTTCTGCCAAAAAAATACACGAATTCATTATTTATGACACTACGTTTTTGTGAAATAAGCTCCAAAAAAAGTCTTTTTGAGGGAAATCAGAACAGAATTTTGGTTATACCGTAATTGTTTTGCTCAATAGTCTTTTAGTCTTAGGTCTGTTAGCTAATGATTTATAATAAGGGTTAAAACTGCATAATTCAGAACAAATCAGGTGTCTTTTGCTCAATGGACTCGCTCAATCCCAGGAGATTAAAAGGCTATCAGAATTAATATCTTCCTACCGAAATAACTACTTTTAACCAACATCTGAAACGAACAACATGATGGTTAGTTTTGGTTCCCAAGCGCCTAATGTTATAATTTTTTCTGAAAGCAGTTAATTTAAAGTATCATTGTTCATACTCTGATGGAGCTATAACCTCAAAACAAACCAGGTGAAAATAAAAAGTTGAGTCTTCTCCGAAAAGTCTTTGCCCTATAAATCCCCATTGACGTTTTCAGTCAGTACAGGCACTGACGTTTTAAGTCAGTACACGTTTAAAAGACGAATTTTAATTTGTTGATTTTCTATCGTTTACCCTTATTTTAGTGCTGTTCAATGACGTCAGTAGATCGGGGCAAAAAACGATTGAAAATCAACAAATAAGACTTTTCGGTGTAGACTCAAAGTTAAACTAAATTTCCTTCTGTTTCATGTGTTGTAAGAAATCAATGCGGATTGATTGAATTTTTACAAGAAACCTTGCGTTAATAATGCGAATCAAGGGTTAAAGTTAATTCTGCAGATAAGCAGGATTTTCTCACTTTTTTGCCTCGATCCTAAAGGATGAAAGNNATTTTCGGAGCTTTTTTTCAACCCCTGATTCGCATTAATAACCTGAATTCGGCTATAGTTCCGGTTCAATAGAATTTTAAAAAAGGTTGTTTTTGCTTTTATAGGGTAAAAATTATGGCAAAATCAGCATTTGTGTGATTTTTGTGATTATAACCAATTTTGTTTCGGATAGATCAAATGAAATGTCAAATCCGAGGATTTATAAAAGTGATTTTCAAGTGATTTTCTTTTTAGCCAGGCTATTTTTTGATGAATTGGTTTTGAGATTTATACGGGAGTTTTTAACAGAAAATTATTAAATTATATCAGTTGATTCATTACTTATTATTAAAGATAATGGGAAAATGGCAAAAAATGATACAGATGATTCTCCTGGGTCCTTTTCGTGAATGAATTTTCTGCTTTTTCACATTTCAGGCGACGTAGGTATTCGTCAAAGATTTTATTCAGCAAAAAAACTAAAAATACATATATGAAAATTGATCTTCTTGAATTATTCTCAATTGATTCCAGTCTTGATGAGAAAAGCGTCAATGCCCTGATTAAAGCGATAAACACCTCCCATTTGAAGGATTTTGATTACCTCAAATTCAAGGCTTCCGTCGTGAATTTACAGGAAATTCAACCGGATGAAACATTGCGCTTCAAGACCACATTTACTACAGCCCAGACTTTGGGAGTATCCAAAAAATTCCTTTTAGATACTGCTACACATTATCAGAATGTGATCAGGAAGGAAAAAGAAAAATTCTCAGTTGCCCTTCAGCATAAAATGACCGAGGCCATTGAAGAAAAGAAAAAGGAAGCTGAGAAAATTAGTGAAGGGATCGTCCTATTGCGCCAGAAAATTGAGCAGCTACAAAAAGACATACTCACCATGGAAGCAAGATCGGGTTCAATCGACCATGAAATAGAAGAAGCGAGAGAAAAAATTAAATCGACCAGAGATAATTTTGAAAAAGCTATCACGCATTTTGAAAAAACAATATCTTCGGACATTGAAAAAATGGAACAAATACTTTAAACAATATAAAAATACTGAATATGGAATCTTTTGACAGAGAATTCAAACCCAAATCATTTTGGAAAAGACCTGAAGGCACTTTGGGTGCCATCGTTTTGATAGCTTTGGTAGGTGGAGCAGGTTACCTGCTTTTTACCAACATGGCTGCGATCACGGCATTTATGGGCAATGTACTTGGTCTCATGGTCATTATACTAGCCATCGGTGCATTGGTATATATGGTATTGGATCCAAAAATGCGGAATCTTGTTAGTTATATGTATAAAAGCGTGATGAGAAAAATCACCAGTTTTTTCGTCACCATCGATCCCATCGGTATTCTTAAAAACTATGTGGAAGATCTGGAGAAAAATTTATCCAAACTTAGTGAACAAATAGGCAATCTGATGGGTCAGAGCCAAAAACTCAGCAGAATGCATCAGGAAAATGAGGCTGAAATTCAAAAACAACTGGCAATAGCTAAAAAAGCCAAAGAACTGGGAGATGAAAAGAATATGCTCCTTTCATCCAGAAAAGCTGCAAGACTCGAAGAAGTCAATAAAAACTACAGTCAGCTGCTCACCAAAATGGATATCCTCAAAAGGATGCTTAAGAAGATGTACGGCAATTCAGAAATACTCCTCGAAGACACAAAAGATCAGGTGAAAGTCAAGGAAGTTGAACGAAAAGCCATACGCACCTCACATTCTGCCATGAAGTCTGCAATGAATATTATTGCAGGGAATACCGATAAAAGACAAATGTTTGATGCTGCGGTGGAACACATAGCTGATGATGTCGCTTCCAAAGTGGGAGAAATGGAGCGGATGATGGAATTGAGCAGTACATTTATGAATACAATCGATCTTCAAAACGGTGCTTTCGAAGAAAAGGGGCTACAGATGCTTGAAGAATTTGAAAGGAAGAGCTCTTTGCTGTTGCTTGATAGCGGAAGAGCTAAAAATGATGAGTTCGAGTTGAGGGAAAAAGTTGAAGCAGAACCGGCAAAAAAAACCAATTACGACCGTTTGTTCGATTAAAGAAGTGTTGAAGGTTCATTACAGGTCAAATTAAAAGTAAATAGCGTATATTTGTATTACTTACTTTAACGAAAAAAAAGGAGTATGACAAATTTAAAAAGTTTGATCCTGACATTCATGGTGATCCTGATCAGTCTCAATTTCCAAGCTCAGGTAACTTTGGGAATTGTAAAAGGCATGCTGGTCGAAGTGAACACCAAAGACAAAATGGAATTTATCGGACATGTTGAATCTGTCAATGACAGCTTACTTGTCCTTAGCCATCAGAATTACAATCAGTTGAATTTGTCAGTGTCCAACATCAAAACCATCCGGCATATCAGTGAAAGTATGGTTAAAAATGGTGTGATCTGGCCTGAAAATCCCAATTACCACCGGAATTTTTACAGTCCAACCGGTATTGGAATGGAAAAAGGACAGGCATATTATCAAAACCTGATGGTGGTGTGGAACCATCTGGGTTATGCTTTTACAGACTATTTTACAATGGGCATTGATTTTGAGTTGCTGTCTATTTTAAGCGGAGGCGATATTTTTGATAGTTACCGACCGCTTTTTGCTTTAACGCCAAAATTCTCGCATTCATTCAGTGATCGCATACATGCCGGTATGGGTGCTGTTTTGCTTTCCATTCCAAATTCTGACAGATTTTTTAAAGCGGGCATAACCTATGCTGTCGGAACATATGGGACGAGGGACAACAACATTACTTTAGGTTTTGGCTTGCCATTTTTTGAAGGAGAGATCCAAAGCGAAGTACCTGTTTTTAACCTCAGTGGTCAATACCGGTTCAGCAGGAAATTCTCTGTTGTTTCTGAAAACTGGATTTTCGCTGCCGAAGATTTGGGTTTTGCAGGATTTGGTGTTCAGGGATTAAGATATTTAGGTAAAAACCTGAACTGGGACTTTGGATTGATTTTGTATAAAGTGGAAGATGATTCTGGAGTCGCACCTGTTCCTTTCGTTGGCTTGGCAATTCATTTTGGGAAATGAGTTTTAAGACTCAATGGATTTTATTTCTTATACTTTTAATAAAGCATTGTATGTCATTTACTTAAAAATTTTATTATATTCGCATAAGTATTAATCATTCCCAGTTGATCCACGCTTAAACTCCAATTTGTTAAACATCCAGCTTTTACCTGAATTCATTTGTCGACCAGTTGAATTTCATGAAAATAACCGCATTTTCCCTGACCATTACCTGCTAAAACAGCGTTTTGCCTATGAATTATAATTACTTAACTGATTTACCCCTCTTTCAAACGTATATAAAATTGATCATTCGGATTTATAGTTTTAATTAAAACGATTTACAACTTCAGCAAAACTTATGGACAGGAGGCTTAATTCCAATAAATCAATATAAAAACGCTGACATTTAATCTTTTTTAAATGCAATTAGCAAATATATGAAAAAAAAAAGCTGCCTTATAGGCAGCCTTTTTTTTTAATTAGTTTGCTTTACTTAGCCCACCACACTTTATCTTTGAATACATCAACACTTGGAACATTTGCACCATTTGATGATACTTCACTTAAAGCATAAGGAAATCTATGAACAAATCCTCCGGAAGCAGTAGAATTGTTGGGATTTTTCATAGCAGGTATATTCGTCCGTCTGTAATCATTATAAGCTTCCATAGCTTCATACTCATACATAGCAATATACTTTTGAGTTAAAATCTCATTCAATTCATTGCCTGCTGTCAGTCTTGGTTCAACTACATCTGCAAAATAAGTTCCTTCAGTAGCTTTGGTATAAGCAAATGATGCTGTTACAGCAGCTTTCAAAGCATCTTTCCAGGTAGCATCACCTGCTCTGAATTTTGCTTCTGCTTCAATGAACTTAAATTCATGATAACTCATTAATGGAACAGGTGCGATCCTATTGCTTTCTGAAACAAGAGATACTGAATAAACTCCACCTTGAGTTTGTAAAGCTTCACCCACCGGAGCTGGAGAGTAATTACCTGAAATTTTTGTAAAGAGGAGAGCCATTCTTGGATCATTTCTTTCATTCATCAAATTGTACAAAGTTGAACCAACAGATAAATGTGAGCGATCTGCCATGAATTGTCTCCATGGATTTTCACCGGTAGCAGTAGCTTCAAAACTTGCAAAAACAAGTGCATCCGTTGCACTGGCAAAACCTTTAGATATTGCAGCTAAAGCAGTTGCAGCAGCATCTGACTTCTTATTTGATAAACGCATAGCATATCTTGCTTTAAGAGAATATGCAGCTTTGATCCATTTATTCTGGTCGCCTTTGTAAATGTAATCATTGGCTCCAAACTTAACTGTTGTTTTACCCAGGTTAACAATAGCGTCATCCAATAATGCAAAAATTGCCGTGTACACTGATTCCTGTGAATCATACTTAGGATAAACATTGATTGCACCTTGTAAAGCTTCTGAATAAGGAACATCGCCCCACATATCAGTAGTGATCGCAAGGTTATACGCAAGTAACACCTGAGCTATACCTCTTGCCCAGAAGTTATCTGGTTCGCTTCCTGACGTTGGGTCTGTTTTGTCAATGATCGTTTTGCATTCAAGCATTACATAATAAATGTTATTCCAACTATTATTGGCGAGAGAAGCATCATTTTGGCCTATTCTCCTGTCAGCATTGACTGATTGTCCCCAGGTGCCAGCACTGTGCTCACAATATACAGTTGCATACCAAGCAAGATCAGTACCTGTAGATTCGAATGCACTTTGAGCTATAACTGAAGGCAGTATGTTAGCTGCGGGCATATTTTCAGAATCATTTCTTTCCTTATTTATTTCATCCATGATATCCTCAGAGCATGAGAAAAACGATAGCGTGAAAATAGTAAGGATTATAAATTTTAATGTTTTCATATTTAAATTTTTAAATTTTAAATTTTTAGAAAGTAACGTTTAATCCTATACCATAAGAACTTGTTTGTGGTAATGACATATAATCCATACCACCCTGCATATTTCCCATCCCTTGGGAAGCTTCAGGATCGAAGTTTGGCAATGGGCTCCACAAAAGGAAATTCCTTGCTACCAGATCCAATGAAACACTTTGGATATTGATACCTGACAACCATTTTTTAGGTAACTCAATATTCAAAGCAACTTCACGTAATTTTACAAAGGAAGTGCTATAGATATGAGCTTCATCAATTGAAGCTAGGACATCATTATAAAGGTCAGCATAAGCCGGTAAATCATCCGGTCCTCCTCTTTGTATATCATTGGCAGTTCCTCCTGTATAAGTATTGGTAGATTCATCAAAAGCAGCAGTGCTAAATTTAACACCCTCATAAATATATGGAGTAGTTCTGTCTTCAGTTCTGATGGAAGCTCCATACAAATCCATCAACCTGTTTGATCCAGAATACATTTGTCCACCATCTTTCCAGTCAAGCTGAGCAGAAAGTGTTAAGAATTTATACTTAAATGCAGTACTGAAAACAAAATAAAAATTCGGAGAAACGTCACCAATTTTTCCAAATTCCCCGATAAGAGGCATTCCATAATAGAAACTATTCGGATCATCATCGATAAGGATTTCACCATCAGCGTTTTTCAAAAATTGATTGCCATAAATTGATGGGTAAGTATCACCGGCACTTGCGCGAATATTGGGTGTTACATAACCTCCCAAGCTAATATTATCTACACCTTCAGCCAATTCTACGCATTCATTCACATATTTTGTAAATAAAGTTGTGAAATTCCATTCAAAATCATCAGTCTTAACCGGAACCAGATTCAGAACAACTTCATGACCTTTAATAGTCATTGTTCCAGCATTCTGTACCAATTGAGAATATCCTGTTGATCCAGCCAACGGAACTGCAAAAATCTGATCTTTTGCCAGCTGATCTGAGTAGGAATAATCCAAACCAACCCTATTGTTAAAGAATTTCAATTCAAAACCTACTTCTACATTCCTTGTATTCTGCGGCTTCAAATTAGGATCATATAAAGTACTGCTTGGTCCATATCCGCTGATTCCTCCCAATGGAAATGCAAGACCATCAGTTAAAAATCCACTACCGGCAGTAGTCAATCCGTAAGTTACCGGATTAAATGTACCTGCCTGACCTACATTTGCATAAGAAGCTCTTAGCTTTCCAAAACTAACAAAACTATTTTTCAGTGCTTCAAGTTCGGTAAACACGAATCCCAAAGAAACAGAAGGATAGAAGAATGATCTGCTTCCTCTTGGCATAGTGGATACGATGTCATTTCTACCTGTGACACCAAGATACACCAGATTATCATAATCCACAGATAAGTTGCCGTAAAAACCAACAGTCCTGTTATATCCCACAGAATTATCAGCAGTTTGTTTGGCTGCATTTGACATATTTTTCCAACCTGGAACTGTAAAACCTGTACCAAGCATAGTATAAGACGTCAATTTATTATCACTGATTTCATTTCCAAAATCCAGCACAGCCGTGATTTTATCCGTTAGATTTTGCTTCAATGAAAAGTTTAACAATGAATTCAAATTAGTCCTGTTAACGCCGTACAAATTCAAAGATCCACCCGAAGGTGCTACATATGTGTAGTTTGGTTTATTCGGGTCAGTATATTGTGCAGCTGTTGGCAATGCTTGTCCGGTACCAGCACTTCCCATTTCAAAATAGTCAATAAAATCACTTGAGTATGAATCTACACCCAGCTGATACCTGATTTTTAACCAGTCCGCTGGTTTGTACTCTAAGTATGTATTTCCATAAATACGCTTTGTTTTTTCAGAAAACTCATTGTTGTCAAGAGCCCACAGCGGATTTTCTCCAACAGCACCTCTTCTATAGCTGATTTGACGATATTGTCCGAGTGTTCCAGGCATGGATGATGGAGTACCAACCAAATCGAAAGATGCCGGTGCACCATATACTGTAAACAACCAACTTGAATTTCCTGAAGGCAGTTTGTTCAATTTTACATCAGAATAATTTGCAGTAAATCCTGCTTTCCATTTTTTATTCAAATAAGCATTTGCTCCCAATTTTACAGTATAGCGATCCATGCCGGTATTTTTTACAATACCATTCTGGTTGGTTGTACCAAAACCTAAAGTATAATCTCCAAATTCAGTAGCTTGACTGATATTGAGGTTTGTACCTAGGGTAGTTCCATTTGTTCCAAAGAAATTTTCAGCATTGTTATAAGCTACAGGATCTACCCATGCGGCTTTATATGGATCCCACCATTGGCCTGCGTGTCCCTGAGAGTTACCCCCATACTTGGCTATGTCAGGTAAGTCTGTAATTTTCGGACCCCAGGAATAAGAAAAAGCCGGATAGAAACCTGCAGTGGTATTATCGTCATAATAACCCTGTGCATAAGTTTGCTGAACCTTTGGTAACCTTGCTACAATATCTGTGGTATAGTTCGTTGACAAACTAATCTGAGGCTTGCCTTTCGCCAATCCTTTACCACTCTTGGTAGTAATAAGAATGACACCATTTGACGCTCTGATCCCATAAAGGGCTGCAGCTGCCTGACCCTTCAGTACAGAAATATTCTCAATGTCGTCTGGATTAATGTCAACAGACCTGTTGGAATAATAAGATCCGGTCACGTTCTGGCTGTAATCTGAACCTGAACTAATCGGCATTCCATCAACAACATACAATGGAGTGTTGTCTCCGCTAAAAGCTCTTGAGCCCCTGATGAGCACTTGAGAAGGAGCTCCCGGCATCCCTGAGGATGGTTTGATCTCCACACCTGCTACTTTTCCAGCCAGTGCGTTGACTATGTTCGGGTTTCCTGCCCTTGAGATCTGGTCACCGGAAACTTCCACATAAGCATAGCCCATTGATTTTTTATCTCGGGTAAGTCCCAGAGAAGTAACAACTACTTCTTCCAAAAGAACATCTTTGGAAGTTTTCATGACTACATTGTAAAAATTTTCAGTTCCAACCGTTAACACGATCGTTTCCATTCCTACATAGCTAAACTCAATCACGTCTCCCACGTTTGCCCGCAAGGCAAACTTACCATTCAAATCAGTAATTGTCCCTACAGTGGTACCCTTGATTTGAACGTTAACTCCGATCATGGGTTCCTTTTCATCGGTAACAACTCCTGAAATCTGCTTCTGCGCATTGATAAATTGTGCTCCCAGCACAAGCAACATCAATGTAAGTAATTTCGTAATTTTTGCATTCATATCACATTTTAATTTTGTTAAAAAACAGTTAAAAATACTACAAAAAACAATACTAACAAGGTTTTAATCAAAATATTTAATGTTTGAAGCTCTTAAAATTAAATTCAAATTATTCAAAATCAGCGGTTAATTCCATCTTATATTTTGTAATAAATGCCTGTTAACATTTCATTTAGAATATTATTTTGTATTACTTTTCAATTACTTCGTATTCATTTTTTTTCACTTCGTAGTTTTTTTTAGTATTTACTTTTAAATTATCTTAATTTTAGC